>JAEDGJ010000049.1 GCA_016297585.1 Clostridiaceae bacterium | reverse complement strand
ATTCCATAATGGCGCGCTTTTCTCCGAGCGATTCCTTTTTTCCGTGGATCCGGCCGAGCGCGTACATCAGCAGCATTGCGCACAGCAGATTGATCCAGCCGAGGCGGCCCGGGCCGTGGAGGTTTGCAAGCCCGATCAGGAGATTCGCACCGCCGACGGCGGCAAGCATCCTGCCGATCCTTGCAAGATGCGCGATCCGGGAATCGAGGTCCGAAAACAGATCGAACTCCCCGTCCTCCGCTTTTTTGCGGAAAAAGATCCACTGAAATACCCGTCCGATGTATTCCGCGCCGGTTTCCCGCATAAAGTCGATATACGCCTCGTCCGGGCCGTGCATTTCCAGCCGTACCGTGTACGCGCCGGGCTTGCAGGCGATAAAATGGTAGGTACAAAAGCCCACGCCGTCGAGCACCCAGCCGGACTGCGCCATGCTGTTCAGCCACCGCTCCTCTTTTTCGAAATTCCAGACCGCAAAGCACCTGTGAATCGTCTTTCTCTCCATTACTGCGCATCCTTTCCCATGACGGCTTCCCCGTTCTCCACCAGCTGCCGCAGCCGGCGCAATTCGTTCTTCAGCACATCAAGCCCCTGCTCCGTGAGCCTGTATTCCTTCTTCCGGCTCTCCTCCGTAACGGGAAGCGGCACGATCCAGCCCTTTTCGCAAAGCGAATTCAGCGCGCCGTACAGCGTTCCCGCCGCAAGCCGCACCCTTCCGCCCGAAAGCCGCTCCGTCTGCTGCATGATGCCGTACCCATGCTGCGGCGTATACAGCGACAGCAGGATATAGTACGCCGCCTCCGTCAAAACCATGTTCTCCTGCAAGCCGATCCCTCCCTGCGCCAATATATCGCTTTCCGATATATCGTGAGGCTATTATATCACGAGACGATATAGCTGTCAAGCCCTGAAAAGCAAAAATCCCCCGGATGCACGAAAAAACGCGGGAGACCGCTCCCCCTATCGGGAAAACGGTCCCCCGCCGCTGTTCAGGCCTTCCGGCTCTTTATATATCCGAGATACCCCTCAAGGATCAGGCTGGCGGCCACCGCGTCCACCCGGGCGCGCTGCTTGCCGCGTTTTTTCCCCGCATCCGAGAGGATGCGGTTGGCATCCACGGACGTCAGCCGCTCGTCCCAGAGCTCGACCGGGAGCCCCGTGACCTCGCGCAGCCGTCCGGCAAAGCGCTCCGCCTTTTCCGCGCGCTCGCCCGCCGTGCCGTTCATATTCAGGGGCCTGCCGACGACGATGCAGCCCGCCCCGGACTTCTCGCAGAGCCGCGCGATCTCCGCCGCGACCTCCTCCGCCCGGTAGGAGGCGATGACCGCCGTCTCTCCGGCAAGGAAGCCCGTCGGATCGGAAATCGCGATCCCCGTCCGCGCGTCGCCGTAATCTACCGCCAGTATTCTCATAATTCCGCCCGGTAGTGGTTGATGAGGCAGCCGCGCAGCAGGATCGTGCGCTCCTCCGACGTAAACGCCGGGAGATGCAGCGCGACGGCTTCCTTTTTGCCGCTGCGAATGACGTACGCCGTCACATCCTGCGCGCCGGACTCGACCGCCGCACGGATGCCGGGCAGATAGACCCACTCGTCGTTGACAAACGAGCCGATCTCCGCGTCCGTCGTGAACGGCAGCATGCCCCAGTTGATGAGGTTCGAGCGGTACCGCTTCGTCGCATAGGCGTTCGCGATGTTCGCCGCGCCGCCGAGGACGCGCTGGCAGCTCGCCGCCTGCTCACGCGCGGAGCCGTCGCCGGGCTTGACCGCGCAGACGACGCTTTCCGCGAGCGTATCCGCCGCATCCGCGCCGAACAGCGCGCAGGCGGAGGCCACCTCGTCCGCCGTCAGCGCCGCGACCGCCTTCGCGCGTCCGACATACTGCGGATCGCGGCGGGACAGCGCAAACTCGGACAGCTTCTTCGGATTCGAGCGGTACGACGACGTCTCGCCCGACGGAATCAGCTCGTCCGTCGTCGTCACCGGGTCGGTGATGACGGA
Source organism: Clostridiaceae bacterium (assembly GCA_016297585.1). Lineage (GTDB taxonomy): Bacteria > Bacillota > Clostridia > Oscillospirales > QAMX01 > JAAZKA01. The sequence continues at coordinate 12,931 of JAEDGJ010000049.1, read as the reverse complement.
GCAGACGCGCAGCATCAGGTTTTCGGGCAGCGCCGGCTGCTCGGGCCAGTCCGTGATGTTCGGACCGAGGATCAGCGGCTCGTCGGGATCCGCCTTCCCCGCCGCGTCGAGCACCTTCGCGTCGTACGGCGCGGAATCGAAGTGGTAGACCGTGTGCGGCTCGCTCCAGGCAAGCTCCGTCGCCGCCGTCAGCAGACCGCCGTTCGCCGCCGTCGCCGCGATACTGCGGGCGTCCATCAACGCGACGGTAGAGATCTGCCCGGCGCCGGGCTTTGAGCCCTCGCGGTTCGGGAAATTGCGCGTCGTATGGCGCAGCGAGAACGCGTTGTTCGACGGCGTGTCGCCCGCGCCGAAGCAGGGGCCGCAGAACGCCGTCTTGACCGTGACGCCGGACGCCATCAGCTCCGCCGCCGCGCCGTTGCGCACCAGCTCCATGAACACCGGCATACTCGACGGATACGCCGACACGTCAAAGCCTGCGCTGCCGACGGTATGTCCCTTCAGAATGGACGCCGCCGCGCAGAGGTTTTCGAACGTGCCGCCCGCGCAGCCCGCGATGATGCCCTGATCGGCACGGACGCGTCCGCCTTCGATCTTCGAGCAGAGGTCGAGCTTCGCCTTCGGGAACTTCTCCGCCGCTTCCCGCTCCACCGCGCGCAGCAGATCCCCGGCGTTCTCGTTGAACTCGCGGATCGTGTACACGTTCGACGGATGGAACGGCAGCGCGATCATGCTGTCGATCTTCGACAGGTCGACCGTCAGCATCCCGTCGTAGCAGGTCACGCGCGCGGGCTTCAGTTCGCGGTAGTCCTCCTCGCGCCCGTGCTCGCGGAGGTACTCGTGCACCGCCTCGTCGGTGCGCCAGATCGACGACAGGCAGGTCGTCTCGGTGGTCATGACGTCGATGCCGCAGCGGTACTCGACGGACAGGTTCTTGATGCCGTCGCCGATGAACTCGAGGATCTTATTCGTCACGAGCCCCTCGCGGAACACCGCGCCGATGATCGCGAGCGCGACGTCCTGCGGTCCGACGCCGGGACGCGGCGCGCCGGTCAGATAGACGCCGACGACGTCCGGACGCGGGATGTCATAGGTGCGTCCGAGAAGCTGCTTTGCAAGCTCCGGGCCGCCCTCGCCGACGGCCAGCGTGCCGAGCGCGCCGTAGCGGGTATGGCTGTCGGAGCCGAGGATCATCTTGCCGCAGCCCGCGACGCGTTCGCGCATATACTGGTGGATGACCGCCATGTGCGGGGGAACGTAGATGCCGCCGTACTTCTTCGCGGCGGACAGGCCGAAGCGGTGGTCGTCCTCGTTGATGGTGCCGCCCACGGCGCAGAGGGAGTTGTGGCAGTTGGTCAGCACATAGGGCATCGGGAACTTCTGAAGACCGGACGCGCGGGCGGTCTGGATGATGCCGACGTAGGTGATGTCGTGGGAGGTCAGCGCGTCGAAGCGGATCTTCAGGTTCTCGTCGTCGCCGGACTGATTGTGCGCCGAGAGGATCTGATAGGCCATCGTGCCGCGGCGGGCGACCTCGACGTCCATGAAGTCCTCGGGAGAGGTCATGTAGCCGGTGCCGTAGAGCTCGGCGTCGATGGAGCCGCGGTCGCGCGACACGGGGAAGGTGCGCGTATTGAACAGATAGTAGGTTTTTTCGGGCGTATAGGCAACCATTTTCGGGATGTTCCTCCGTTATCAAGTTCGATTGGTACGATTATATCACGATACACCGCCCGCGGCAAGCGGATTTATGCCAAATCTGCCGCGCGTTTTGCGAAAAAAGCGGGAACTTACGCGCCGAATTCCGCCATCGCCGCGTTGCCGACCGTACGGCGCAGGCGCAGATGGGCGTCGCAGGCGCGCGTCAGATGGACGCGGTTGGTCAGCACGATCACATACAGTCCCGTGCGCGGGTCGACGAAGAGGTTCGTGCCGGTAAAGCCCGTGTGGCCGAACGCGTCGGGGCCGAAAAGCTCGCCCGCGGGACCCGCTGCCTGCGTGACGGACGTTGTGGGGAAGCGGTTGATGTGGAAGCCGAGGCCTCTCGCCTCTCCCATGCCCTCGGTCCAGCACCGGGTCGCCTCGCGGAGCATCGCGGGCGCGAGGAAGCCGTCTCCGCCGCGCGCGAGCATCGCCGCAAACTTCACGGCGTCGTCCAGATCGATGAACAGCCCCGCATTGCCCGAAACGCCGCCGCGGAAGCGCGCGTTTTCATCGTGCACAACGCCGCAGAGGTATTTTCCGAGCTCCGGGCGGTATTCCGTCGCCGCGATGTCGGTTTCGCCGCGGGAGAGCGGATTGTACCCCGCGCGCTTCATCCCGAGCGGTCCGAACACCAGCTCCCGCGCCAGCAGATCGATCGAGCCGCCCGCCGCCTGCGACATCAGCAGCTCGAGCAGCATATAGCCCATGCAGGAATACTCCACGCTTTTCCCCGGGCGGTCGCGCAGCTCCAGCGAGAGAAGCGTCTGCAACGCGTGCTCCGGATCGGGGTCGATCGTTTCCAGCTCCGCCGAGCCGACCATGCCGGAGGTATGCGTCATGAGCTGGCGCACCGTGATGTCCCGCTTGTCCTCCGGCGCGGGCAGGAAGCGCCCGAGCGTGTCGTCCAGCGTGATGACGCCGCGCTGGATGAGCTGGAAGGCGACCATCGTCGTCGCCACGACCTTCGTCAGCGATGCCGCGTCGTACAGCGTCCGCGAGGTCACCGGAACGGTCGCGGTAAAGCGCTTCGGCGGGTACTCGAGCACCGGCGCGTCGTCCGGGAAGCAGCGGGCATAGCCGTAGCTCTTCCGGTACAGCACGCCCTCCCGGTTGCCGATCGCGACGGAAACGGACGGCAGGCTGCGGGAGTCCACGGCATCCATGATCAGACGGTCTAAAACAGCGGACATAGCATTTCATCCTCCGTATATTTGGAATCAGACGGGCACTTTTTTTCTTATTATACGCCGCAGCGGCTTTCCCGTCAAGCGGATGCCGGATTTTTTTGCGCCGCCTCTTTTCAAGCGCGGCTTCCGGCGGTATAATGGGGTTACCCCGGCAGCCCCGCGTTTTTCTTTTGCCGGCAAGGAGGGTTTTTTCATGTTCGACGTCATCGGCCTCGGCGCGGCGGTATACGACACGCTGCTCGAAATCCCGTCCTTCCCCGAGGAGGACACAAAGCTGCGCGCATCAGGACTCCTGTTTCAGGGCGGCGGCCCCTGCTCCACCGCACTTGCTGCCTGCGCCGCGCTCGGACTCCGCGCGGCCTTCATCGGCGCCGTCGGCGGCGACGCGGCGGGCGCCTTTCTCTCGGACGAGCTTGCCCGCCTCGGCGTGGACACCGCCTTCCTGCTGCGCCGTCCGGACTGCGTCAGCTTCCATTCCTATGTCCTGCTCCACCGCGCCGCCGCCACGCGCACCTGCGTCGCCTATCCCGGCACCGCCGCGCCGCCGCAGCCGGACGAGCTGCCCGCGGACTTCCTCCGCACCGCGCGCGTGCTGCACCTCGACGGCAACCATCTCGACGCCGCGATCGCCGCGGCGCGCATCGCCCGGGACGCGGGGGTCACGGTCTGCCTCGACGCGGGCTCGCTCTATCCCGGCATCGACGCGCTGCTGCCGCTTGTCGACTGGCTCATCCCGTCGGAGCGCTTCGTGTGCCGCTTTACGGGAACGGACGACGCCGGGGAGGGCGCGCGCCGTCTGTACGACGCCTTCCGGCCCGCGGTGCTCGCCGTCACGCAGGGAGAGCGCGGGGGCTTCCTGCTGACGCCGGACGGGATCCGCCGCTATCCCGCTTTTCCCGTCGACGCCGTCGATACCAACGGCGCGGGCGACGTCTTCCACGGCGCGTACATCGCCGCCCGGCTGCGCGGACTCGGCGAATACGACGCCGCCGTCTTCGCAAGCGCCGCCTCCGCCTTAAAATGCACGGGGATGGGCGCGCGCCGGCATCTGCCCTCCTTTTCGGCCGTCACGGCGTTTCTGCGCAGCCGCGGGGTTTCCCTCTCGCCGTGATTCGCGGCGTCCCGGCAAAAAACGCAGGCGAAAATGCAAAGAAAACGCATGCTCCGCGCTTGAAAATGCGCCCGCTTGGGCGTACACTATGGTATATGCGCAAAGTAACCGTCGCTTTTGCCTGAAAACGCAGGCAGATCATGATAAAGGAGCGTTTTTTATGAAAATCGGCGCCTCAAAAGTCTGTACCTCCACCACCGATCCGGAAGTGCGCCTCGCCGGCTTCGGCAACCCGAAGCGCACCTTCAAAGGGATGCACGACGACATCTGGGTCCGCGCGCTCGTCCTTGAAAACGAAGGAAAGACCGTTGCCATCGTGACCGGCGACGCGCTGGGCTTCGAGGGCCAGCGCATCGAGGAGATCCGCCCCATCGTCGCCGAAAAAACCGGCCTGTCCGTGGACGCGATCCTCTTTAACGCCAGCCACACGCATTCCGCGCCGAATGTCATGCGCGGTCAGTCCGAGAAGATCGGCCGCTACAAAGCCGAATACGCCGACTGGTTCTACGACCGCGTGGTCGAGGCCATCTGCCTCGCGTATGCCGACCTTGAGGAAGGCACGCTCGAGATGGGCAGCACCGAGTGCTACGGCGTCGGCGTCAACCGCCGCCGCATGACGACCGGCGCCTACGAATTCGCGCCGTATGAGGCAGGCGTCCGCCGCGACGAGGCGTTCATCCTCCGCGCGACCTGCGGCGGCCGCGTCAAGGCGATCCTCGCCAAGCTCACCTGCCATCCGAGCACCATCGGCTTCGACTACGGCAGCGGCGACTGGCCCGGCGTCGCCCGCCGCATCATCGAGGAGCGCAACCCCGGCGCCATCGCCCTCTTTACGCAGGGCTGCTGCGGCAACATCCGCGTCCGCACCGTCAAGGATCCCGAGCATCTCGACACGACCTCCTTCCGCGGCGGCACCTACGACGACATCGAGCATTTCGGCGGCCTGCTCGCCGACGCCGCGCAGAAGGTGCTCGACGGCAAGATGGAGCCCGTCACCGGCGCGTTCTCCGCAAAGAAGATCGTCTTCGACCTGCCCCTGCAGGACAAGTCCCCGAAGGAAGCCTATGCCGCGAACATGGACGGCGACAGCCTGGAGGCCTACTGCAACCGCTGGTACTATCAGCACTACGACGAGCTGCCCGCGTCGAAGCCCTACACGATGCAGCGCATCGACCTCGGCGACCGTTTGACCCTCATCGGCATGGAGGGCGAGGTCGTCGTCGAATACGAGTACCATATGGACCGGCTCTTCCCCGACCGCAAGGTCGTCACCCTCGGCTACTCCAACGGCAACCCCGGCTATGTCTGCACCGCCGAGATGTACAAGTACGGCGGCTATGAGCCCGCCGGCTCGACGGTCTGCTACTTCCTCCGCGAAGGCTGGAAGCCCGAAAGCGAGCAGATCATCCTCGCGAATGCCCAGCGCCTGAAATAACACATAAAAACGCACGCCGGAAACGGAATTATTTCTCGTTTCCGGCGTGTTTTTTTACTTTTTATCGTGTTTTTCGAAAAACGCCGAGAGCTTTGCCCGATACCCGTCCGTATCGATAAACCAGCTTTCCGCGTGCGCCGCGCCTTCGACGATCCAAAGCTCCTTCTCCGCCGCGCAGACGTCGAAGTTTTCCCGGCTCATCCGCGTCGGCACGAAGCGGTCGTCCGCGCCGTGGATGAACAGCACCGGCGTCCGGCTGACCCGCATCGCGTCGAGCGTCGAATACTCCTTCATCGAAAAGCCGCCGAGCCGCCGCGCGAAGACGTCCGCCGCGGGCAGTATCGGGAACTCCGGCAGGTGCATATCGTCCGTCAGGATGTGGCGGAAGATGTCGTACGGCGACGTAAAGCCGCAGTCGGCGACGATGCCCCGCAGATTGCCCGCGAGCGACAGCGACGACGCCATCAGCACCGTCGCGCAGCCCATCGAGATGCCGTAGAGATAGACCGGCTGCTCCGGCCGGATGCGCGTCTGCAGAAACGCCATCCACTCCTCCACGTCGTAGCGCTCGCGGATGCCGTAGGTGATCGCCTGTCCCTCGCTGCGGCCGTGCGCGCGCTGGTCCACAAGCAGCAGATTGCATCCGTTTTCGTACAAAAACCGCGTCTGCGCGCCGAAATCCCGGTCGGGAGAGGCCCGGTAGCCGTGTACGCAGACCACCGTGCGGACGGCGTCCGGGCGGCTGAGGAAGTACCCGTACAGCTTCAGCCCGTCGCGGCTGCGGATCGACAGGAACTCCGGATTCTGCTTCCAGAACCAGGCGCCGCCCTCGCGGATGCGCCGTTCGATGGCACGCCTTTCGGGAGAGAGCGGCCGTTCCTTCTGCCGCACGCCCTTTCGGGAGATCGCCATCCGGTAGAGATAATACGCGATGCCGAATACCGCCGCCACCAGCACCGCCAGCACAATGACCGCCGCCAGAATCCATTTCATCCGGTTTTTCCCCGCTCCTTTCCCTAAAAAACCGCCGCGTTTTACGACGCCCGCGTCCTTAGGACGCCCGCGTCAATCATGACGCTTGCGCCGCGTTTTTCAGCATCCGCTCGACATACGCGCGCAGCTCCGGATATCCGTCAAGCTCCGGATCGCTGATGTTCGTCATCTGCGCCGCGTCCTGCGCGTCGCTCAGCATCGACAGATCCGCGCCGAACGACGACAGATGCAGTCCCGGCACGCCCGACTGCCGCACGCCCAGAAAATCGCCCGGCCCGCGCAGCCGCAGATCCTCCTGCGCCAGCGCAAAGCCGTCGTTCGTCTTACAGAGCGCCTCGAGCCGCTCCCTTGTCCCGCCGCCCGTCTGCTCCGAAAACAGGATGCAGTACGAGGGCAGCTCCCCGCGTCCGACGCGTCCGCGAAGCTGGTGCAGCTGCGCCAGTCCGAACCGCTCGGCGTTCTCGATGACCATGACCGTCGCGTTCGGCACGTTCACGCCGACCTCGATGACCGTCGTCGACACGAGCAGCGTGATCTCGCCCGCCGCGAACGCCCGCATGATCCGCTCCTTCTCCGCGGGCTTCATCCGTCCGTGCAGGCAGGCGACCCGGTAAGCCGGGAACACCTCCGCGAGCGTCTTCGTATGCGCCTCGACGCTTATGACGTCGTCGTCCTCGCTGTCCTCGATATGCGGACAGACGACGTACCCCTGCTGACCTTTGGAAAAGAGCGTCTGCATGAAGCCGTAGGCGCGCAGCCGCGTCTTATCCGTCAGCACGCGCGTCGCGACGGGCGTGCGTCCCGGCGGCAGCTCGTCGAGCGCCGAGATGTCGAGGTCGCCGTAGAGCACCAGCGCCAGCGTGCGCGGGATCGGCGTTGCCGACATGACGAGCACATGGGGGTCAAAGCCGTCTCCCGCGCCCTTTTCCGCGAGCTTTGCCCGCTGCACGACGCCGAAACGGTGCTGCTCGTCCGTGATGACGAGCAGCAGGTTCTGATAGACGACGGACTCCGTCAAAAGCGCCTGCGTGCCGACGATCACCCGCGTCGCGCCGCCCGCGAGATCGCCAAGTACCGCGCGCCGCGTCACCGCCGGCAGTCCGCCCGTCAGCAGGTCGACGTGGATGCCGAGCGGCTCCAGCAGCGCGGAAAGCGAGCGGAAATGCTGCTCCGCGAGGATCTCCGTCGGCGCCATCAGCGCGGTCTGCCAGCCCGACAGCGCCGCCGCATAGGCGCAGGCCGCCGCGACCGCCGTCTTGCCGGAGCCGACGTCGCCCTGCAGAAGCCTGTGCATCGCCTCGCCGCCGCGCGCCATGTCGCCGAGCGCCTCGCCGACCGCCCGGCGCTGCGCACCCGTCAGCGTATACGGCAGCGCCCGGTAAAACGGCTCCATGTCGCAGGGCTCGAGCGCCGCGCCGCGCGTCCGGAGCAGCTTTTTCCGGCGCTTCGACAGCACCATCGCCAGCAGGAACAGCTCTTCAAACGCCAGCCTCTCCCGCGCGCGCTCCAGCTCCCGCGCATCCTGCGGCGCATGGATGCCCCGCAGCGCGTCGGCGATGGGGATCAGCCCGTAATGCTCCCGGATGCTCTCCGGCAGCAGCTCCGGCATGCCGTCCGCATACGCGAGCGCCTGCCGCATATACCGGCGCAGCGTCGTCTGCGAAAGCCCCGCCGTCAGCGGATAGACCGGAATCGGCCGTCCGGTCTGCGCGCCGCCGCTCCCGGGCGTCTCCTCGCTGTCGATCACCGGGTTGATCATCGTCACATGCCGGCCCGCGCGCTGTGCTTTTCCGTAAAAGACATAGCGCTCCCCCACCGTCAGCCGGTCGCCCGCGTGGGGAGAGTTGAAAAACATCAGCGTCATCACGCCCGTGTCGTCGGCCGCCTGCGCGCGTACAAACGGGCGGTTTTTGCCGCGGATCAGCACCGGCGTACCCGTCACCTCCGCGCGCACGCAGGCGGTCTGCCCGTCCGCGAGCGCCGCGATGTCGGCGTAGTCCATGCGGTCCTCAAACGCGCGCGGAAAATGGCGCAGCAGATCGCCTACCGTAAAAATGTCCAGTCTTTCCAGCAGGGCGGCGGTGGTTTTTCCGATGCCGTGCAGCACGGTGACGGGATCGTCCGCGCTTCCCCTTTCAAACGTCTTCATTTCATATAATCCCGGATGACCCGGCGGATCATGCGCCGCGCCGCGGGATCGAGCCGGCGGCGGAACTGCGCGAGCAGGCTGACGTTGAACGGCGGCTCATGGGCAAACTCCTTGAGCCCGATGAAATACTGCATATACGGGTTTTCCTCGATCTCCCGCAGCGTTTCCCGTTCGGAAAGATCGAATTTTTCCCGGATCAGAAACGCGCCGAGGATCAGCCGCAGGGGCTTTGCCGGTGCGCCGCGCCGCGAGTACAGCTTCCCGCTCCATTCGAGCTCCAGCTCCTCCCACGGGATCGCGCCCGCCCACCGGCAGAACCGGTTCTCCGGGTTCAGCAGCCGCTCGAGCGGACAATATACCTCGTAGATATCCAGTTGGCCGTCCGGCAGCTTATACATACAATACCCTCCGACATTTCCTTCTCGTCCGTTTTTTACAAAAGAGATTTGCATTTCCCTTCGCTTTATTATATAATAGACCGTAATGAAAAGCAAGGGGATTTTAACTGGCGCTATGAAACATTCCGATGCGCGCATGGGACGCGCCGCACTGCTGTTTTTGCCCGCAAAGATCGTCGAGGGCCTGATCGGCGTATGGACGCTCTCCTATACGACCGCCTGCCTCTCGCACGAAGCCTATGAGCGGTTTTCGACCGTCAACACCGTCGTCGTCTTCGCCAATCTGCTCTTTTTGGGCTGGATCATCAACGCAACCACCCGCTACGTCGGCGAATATGCCGACACCCCCCGCGCCGGGCGCTTCTATTCGACCTCGGCGCTGCTCTGGGCGATGCCGAACGCGCTCGCGCTGCTGGCGGCGGCCGTCGTCTGCGCCGTCACCCGCTCGACGACATGGTTTGCCGCCTTCCTGATGCTGACCGCGACCTCGCTGTACCAGATCACCCTCGGCGAGCTCGTCCAGACCGGGCGGCAGGTCGGCTGCGTCGCCGTCTCCATCGCGTCCGCACTCGCAAAGCCCGCCGTCATGTGGCTGGTCTGCCGCGCGCTCACGGGCGGTGCGGCCGTCGACCGCATCCTCCCCGCCGTCCTCGGCTACGCGGTGTCGGAGCTCGCGGGCGGACTCGCGGCCTCCGTCCTGCTGAAGATCCCGCGAAAGCTCTCTTTGCGCGGCTTCGACGGGGAGATCGCGAAGAAATTTGCCGCTTACGGCGTTCCGCTGCTCGGCGTCAGCGTCAGCGTCGGCCTGCTGAACATGATCGACCGCTTCATCATCATCTTTTTCCACGGCGAGTTCGGCATCTACAACGCAAACAACACCATTTCCTCGACCGTATTCACGATGCTGACCGTCGGCGTCATGCGCGCCGTCTATCCGGCGGTTCTCCGCGGCTACCGCGAGGGCGGCATCTCCGCCGCGAAGCCCCTGCTCGACCGCGGCGCGCGGATGTACGTCCTGCTCGCCGCTCCCGCCGCCGCCGGACTCTGCGGCATCTCCCGCCAGCTCTCCTCGCTTTTGTACCAGAGCGACCCGTACTACGTCTCCGGTTCCCCCATCATCGGCATCATCGCCTGCGCGATGTTCTTCTCCGGCTTAAACGAGTACGCGATCAAGACCTGGGAGCTTCGTGCGCAGACCGTCCCGATCATGGCGGGCGCGCTGGTCTCGATGGCGGTCAAGGTCGCCGTCTCCTGCGCGCTGCTGCCCGTTTTCGGCTTCCTCGGCGCGGCGCTCGGCAACCTCGCGGGATTTGTCCTGTATTTTACCCTGAGCGCCGTCCGTGCGCGCAAAACGCTGCTGTTTTCTCTGCGTCCCCGCACGATCGTGACCGTCGTCCTCGGCAGCCTGCTCTGCGGCGGCGGTGCGTATGCGGTCTCATGCGCCATCGCCTCGCCCTTCCTCGCCGTCCTCTGCGCGGTACCCGCCGGCGCCGCGCTCTACGCGGCGGTGCTGCTCGTCTCCGGCGAGGTGCGGGACGAGCTTTCCGCCCTCACGGCGCGTCTTCGCCGCGGACGTTCCTGACGTATTCCGAAATCTGCCGCTCGTCCTCGATCTCGAGGTCGCGCTGTCCCGCAAGCCCTTCCATGTGGTGCCGGAACTCATGCCGCAGCACGCGCCGCATCTCCGTGCGCCACTCGTCCTCCGGCGCATTCCCGAGCACGCGCAGAAACGACCCGTAATAGATCACGATCTGCCGTCCCATGACCGGATCGCGTTCGTATTCGCCCATCACGCACAGTCCCGGCGCCGCCGCGTGGAACTTGACCCGCGACAGCACGCAGATGCCCCGCTCCAGCTTCTCGTAAAACGCCTCCGGCAGCTCGCAGGCGAGCTCGTCCAGGATCTCGCCGAAGCGCTCCCGCGTCATCATGCCGCATCCCCCTCCTTTTTTGCTTCTATTATACCATTTTCCCGGGCGTTCCGCAAGCTCGCCGCCCTCTCCGATGCAAAAAACCGCCGGAAGATTGCTCTTCCGGCGGTTTTTATCTGTCACTTACTGCTCAGCGCGCTTCTTGAGACGCTCGTACTTCGCAGCGGCGGTATCCGCGGCGCGGTCGAACAGCTCGGCGGCGAGGTTCGGGAACGCTTTCTGCAGGGAGCTGTAGCGCGTTTCCTTCGTGATGAAGTCCTTGTACGCGGCGGTCGGCGCCTTGGAATCGAGCTGGAACGGATTCTTGCCCGCTTCCGCAAGACGCGGATCGTAACGGAACAGGTGCCAGTAACCGGCATCCACGGCGGCCTTGATCTCGGCCTGAGAGTTGCTCATGCCGCCCTTGAGGCCGTGGTTGATGCAGGGCGCGTACGCGACGATGAGGGACGGACCATGGTAGCTCTCGGCTTCCACGATCGCCTTGACCGCCTGCGCCTGGTTCGCGCCGAGACCGATCTGCGCGGTGTAGACGTAGCCGTAGGTCATCGCGATCTCGCAGAGGTTCTTCTTGGCAACCTTCTTACCGGAGGCGGCGAACTGCGCGACCTGACCGATCTGGGAGGACTTGGACGCCTGGCCGCCGGTGTTGGAGTACACCTCGGTATCGAAGACGAAGATGTTGACGTCGTCGCCGGACGCGATCACCTGATCGAGACCGCCGAAGCCGATGTCGTACGCCCAACCGTCGCCGCCGAAGATCCAGATGGACTTCTTGACGAGCAGGTCGGCGTTCTCGATGACTTCCTTCTCAAGCGCATCCGCTTCGCAGCCGCAGTCGCAGCACTTCTTGCACAGGGCAAGGAGCTTCTCGGCGGCAGCCTTGGAGAGGTTCGCTTCTTCCATGCCGGCAAGCCACTCTTCGCAGGCAGCCTTCATCTCGGGCCACTCGGCGCACTTCTCGGCGAGGGCGCGGACGGTGCCGGCGAGCTTTTCGCGGCGGACCTTCACGGCGAGGAACATACCGTAGCCGAACTCGGCGTTGTCTTCAAAGAGGGAGTTCGCCCACGCGGGACCATGGCCTTCCTTGTTGACGGTGTACGGCGTCGACGGCGCGCTGCCGCCCCAGATGGAGGAGCAGCCGGTCGCGTTCGCGATCATCATACGGTCGCCGAAGAGCTGGGTGATGAGCTTGGCATAGGCGGTTTCGCCGCAGCCGGGGCAAGCGCCGGAGAACTCGAGCAGGGGCTGCTTGAACTGGCTGCCCTTGACGGTCTCGGGCTTGAAGTTGGTCTCCTTGTAGGAAACGGACTTCGCGAGGTAGTCGAACTTCTTCTGCTCGGCTTCCTGGGTCTCCAGCGGCTTCATGACGAGAGCCTTCTCCTTGGCCGGGCAGCACTTGGCGCACAGGCCGCAGCCGACGCAGTCCAGAACGGAGATGCCCATCGCGAACTTGTACGCGCCCTTGGGCTTCATGTCGGCCATCTTCGTGCCTTCCGGCGCCGCGGCGGCTTCCGCCTCGTCCAGCAGATACGGACGGATGACGGCGTGCGGGCAGACGAGGGAGCACTGGTTGCACTGGATGCACTTCTCGGGATCCCATTCCGGAACCTCGACGGCGATGCCGCGCTTCTCGTAGGCAGCGGAGCCCTGCGGGAAGGTACCGTCGGCCATGTCGACGAAGGTGGAGACCGGGAGACGGTCGCCGAGGTGCTTGGAAACGGGCTCGAGGATGCCTTCGACGAACTTCTTCATCTCGGGACGGTCATAGACCTTCTCCTCCGCGGCGCCGCAGCAGCAGCAATCCTTCGCGTCGGCCCACTCGGCGGGAACGTTGACCTCGTGCACCATGTTGATGCCGGCGTCGACGGCGGCATAGTTCATGTTGACGATGTCGTCGCCCTTGCGGCCGTAGGTATACTTGATGAGCGCCTTCATCTCCTCGACGGCACGGTCGAGCGGGACGATGTTCGTGATCTTGAAGAACGCAGCCTGCAGAACGCCGTTGATGCGGGTGCCGAGACCG
>JAEDGJ010000210.1 GCA_016297585.1 Clostridiaceae bacterium | reverse complement strand
AGCACGCGAGCTCCTCGGGGAAGGGGAAGGGCGTCGCGACCTTGAATACCGTGAACTTCTTCTCCTGACCGGCGATGGCGTCCTGCACATAGGCGTAGGATACGCCGCCGCAGGCGATGCCGATGCGGCCGGAGCCCTGCAGCGTGTTGCCGGCATAGTCGGAAAATTCCCGCGCGATGACGGTCTCGCGCGCTTCGAGCTTGAGCTTGTTCTGATACGACAGCCGCGGGAAGATGACCCAGCGGGACGGGTCCTTTTCAAAGCCCGGCGCGTGGGGCGGATTTTTGATCTCCGGCACGTCGATGGTGGCGCAGGAATGGCAGACGCGCGTCGTCGCCCGCAGAATGACGGGGCAGCCGTGCTTTTCGGAGAAGGCGAAGGCGTCCTGCACCATCGTGAACGCTTCCTCGGGGGAGGAGGCGTCGAAAACCGGGATCTTCGCGTATTTGGCAAAGTGACGCGTGTCCTGCTCGGTCTGGGAGGAGATGGGACCGGGGTCGTCTGCGACAAAGATGACGAGCCCGCCGCGCACGCCGATGTAGTTGACGCACATTACGGGATCCGCCGCGACGTTCAGCCCCACCTGCTTCATCGTGACGAGCGCTCTCGCGCCGGCGTATACGGCGCCTGCCGCGACCTCCAGTGCCGCTTTCTCGTTTGCCGACCACTCCACATAGACATTGCCCGGATTCCGCGCGGCGACCGTTTCCAGCGCCTCGGTAGACGGCGTTCCGGGATAGCCTGCGACGACCTGTACGCCGGCGGCCAGCGCGCCGACGGCGATCGCTTCGTTTCCCATCAACAGTTCTTTCATAAAGAGGATTCCTCCTTTTCCCCCAAAAACCCATTTTCATGCGCAAAGACGGGTTTTCCCCGGGACACTTAAAACAAAACGCCCGTCCTTGCGATCCTCGAAGGACAGGCGATTCACATTCGGCCTGCGGTGCCACCCATGGCTCGACCTCCGCCGCTCCTTAGTACGAAGGGCGAAAAGCCACTCTTTCCCGGACGCTATCACGCCCTTTTCCGCTTAACGCGCGGCATACGTCCGGTATTGTCCCCCGGCCCTCAGCGGTCCATATTGCCCTGTGCATCTTCGGAGCTCGCACCCAATCGCTCCGTTCTCTGAAAAAGCTGCGCCCAGTCTTTTTTCCGCGTCACAAGTTTCCAATATACGATCTTAATTCATTCCTATCATAACACTCACGAGGGCTTTTGTCAAGCGGTTGTCTAAAATTTGTCAGTGCGGTTTTGCAGGAAAACCGGGCGCATATTGCAAAAACCGGGCGGACGCGCCGCGATGGCGCGGAGAACGGGGGAGGGGACGCCGCCGCTGCCGGAAGCGGTTTTTTGCGGATAGCGGCGGAAAGGAAAAACCAAAACCCGGCTTCCCTTCGCTATTTGCCGGGAAAGGACCGAAAGCCGCGGCGCGGTGCGGCGGCAGGAAAAATGAAAGCCGGGGCGGCGGTTCTGCCGGAATCCGCACCGCAAAAAACGCCCGGAGCGCTTCTGCCCGGCGCCGGAAGCGGCGAAACGGGGACGGTATACGAATAGTTATGGACGCCTGCCCATGGGCGTGTGAGAGTTTTCGGCGTTTTTTTCGAAAAAGGCAGAACAAAAGGGCATCCGCTGACGAAACGGACGCCCTTTTGTCGGAAGGAGCATACGAAAGCCGGAATAGGGTAAAGCGGCTTTTCGTATACGCAAAGGATAACATCTTTTTCCGAAATTGTCAAGGGGGGACAGACATTTTTTTGAAAAAATTATGAGACATTGCCAAACCATGACGCAGAGAGCAGGAAAGATCGGACAAACGCCGTGCCGGCCGCGGGGTGATTCTTTCGGTACACCCGGATTCTGAAACATTGCCGCGTAAAATATTTCACTTTTGTCTTGTCTGAAAACGAATTTTCTGCTATACTATACCCGTATATCGCGATGTCCGACGGCAGAATCCGGCCGAACGCGCCGCTGTCTGCCGAAAAACCGGAGGAACCGTCCATGAAACACAAATTACGCGCTGCCGCCGGATGCGGGGCGGTCTTTGCCGCGACGCTCGCGGTGCTGTACCTGCTGCTGATGCTCGCGGCGATGATTCCCAACGACGCGCTGCGGGACCATATGGAGCAGAGCGCGCTTTCCTACCGGGACGCGGAACCGTATGCGTTCCGCAGCGGGGGCAGGCTGAACGACGTCGGGGACAACTACGCCGATGCCATCTGGCTGAACGTTTCGTGGCATATGGGAAAGGGCAATCCCGCGCTCTCCGTGCTGAACACGCGCTACTACGACGGCGAAGCGTACGGCGAAAACGCGGGGCTCTATCTCTCCGTGACGCAGGACGCGCCGTCCAATACGGATTATACCCGCTACTGGCACGGAAGCGCGATGTTTTTCCGCTTTTTCCACCTCTTTCTCGATGTAAGCGGCATCAAATGCGTGGGGTTTGTCACATTTTTGCTGCTCGCGGCGCTGACGTCGCTGCTCCTTTTGCGGCGGGGACACGGGGACCTTGCCTGCCTGCTCTGGCTCTCGCTCGCGGCGGTGCAGTTCTGGAATGTCAGGCTCAGCCTCGAATACCAGCCCGCGTTTCTGCTTGCCTTTGCCCTCTGCCCGCTGGTTCTGCATTTTGAACGCCGCGGCGAGCTCCCGCTGCTGCTCCTCTGCACGGTGGGCGGCACGGCGATCGCGTTTTTCGATTTTCTCACCACCGAGACCCTGACCCTCCTGCTGCCGATGCTCCTCGTCACGGCGGTCCGCGCAAAGGAGGGGCGGCTCGGAACGCTCCGGGAGGGCTTTGGACTGCTCGGGCGCTGCGGTGTCTGCTGGCTTGCGGCATATACCGGCACGTTCGCCGTGAAATGGACGGCGGTCACGCTGCTCACCGGCGAAAACGCCTTC
>JAEDGJ010000048.1 GCA_016297585.1 Clostridiaceae bacterium | reverse complement strand
GGTGCTCCTACGCGGGCGCCGACCTCGCCGGCAACAACCGTCTCCAGTATCCGGACATGGTCAAGATCATCCGCGTCCCCTGCTCCTGCCGCGTCAATCCGATGTTCATCCTCCGCGCGTTCCAGCGCGGCGCGGACGGCGTCATCCTGTGCGGCTGCCATCCGGGCGACTGCCACTACACCTCCGGCAACTACTACACCCGCCGCCGCATGGCGCTGCTGTTCTCGATGCTCGACTATCTCGGCATTGAAAAAGAGCGCACCCGCGTCGAATGGGTCTCCGCCGCCGAAGGCGCAAAATTCGCCGCCACGATGAACGAGTTCTGCGAACAGGTCGCGGCTCTCGGCGAGAACAAGAGACTGGAGGATTTACGATGCAAACCGTAACGCGTGAACAACTGTTAAACCTTGCGGCGCAGAAGCTCGCGGACGGCACGGTCAGCCGTGTCTACGGCTGGAAGCGCGGCGAGTTTGCCTATGACCTCACCCCCGCTCTGTTCCGCACGGCGGAGGAGCTCGAACGCGGCTTCGTATGGGGCGATTTCTGCGGCGCGAACTTCTCAAAATACCTCGTCGCCGAGACCCGCAAGAGCGAGGACCGCGTGCTCGTCTTCCTCAAGCCCTGCGATTCCTACAGCTTCAACCAGCTTCTGACCGAGCACCGCTTCCTGCGCGAGCGCGTCTATGCCGTCGGCATCCCGTGCGCCGGCATGGCGGACGTCTCGAAGGTCCGCGCCGCCTGCGACGGCATCGCGGACATCACGTCCGAGGACGGCGCCCTCGTCGTGCACACCCTCTACGACGGCGACGTGACGCTCCCCTTCGCGGAGATGCTCGCCGAGCGCTGCCGGAACTGCAAGAGCCGCCGGCACGTCGCCTACGACGAGCTGCTCGGCGAGGACGGCGAAGTGCTCGATTCCCACCGCTTCGACGAGGTCGAGGCGCTCGAGCGCATGACGCCGGACGAGCGCTTCGCGTTCTGGCAGGGCGAGCTCTCCCGCTGCATCCGCTGTAACGCCTGCCGCGACGTCTGCCCCGCCTGCACCTGCGAAAAATGCGTCTTCGACAACCCGAAATCGGGCGTCGAGAACAAAGCGGCCGCCGACAGCTTCGAGGAGCGCATGTTCCACATCATCCGCGCGTTCCACGTCGCCGGACGCTGCACCGACTGCGGCGAATGCTCCCGCGTCTGTCCGCAGCATATCCCGCTGCATCTGCTGAACCGCAAATTCATCAAGGATATCGACGCCTTCTACGGCGAATATCAGGCCGGCGCCGAGGTCGGTTCCCGCGCGCCGCTCGTCAACTACACGACCGATGACATCGAACCCGGAGAAGCCGTGGAAAGGGGGAACCGTCATGCGTAAATGCACCGACATTCCCGCGCTGCTCGCAAAAATCGCCGGAAGCCGCAGGCTCTACCTCCCCGTCGACGGCGCGGACGGCCGCGCGCACTTTCAGGAGTGGACTCCGGACGCCGTCTGGAGCAGCGCGCTGAACACCGTCCGCAGCGCGAAGGACTTTTTCTTCCCGCAGACGGAAAATCTGATGGATTTCAAGCGCGAGGGCAAGAAAATCGAGATCATCGACACGCGCTCCGAGCAGGAGGACTTCGTCGTCTTCGGCGTGCGCGCCTGCGACGTCAGGAGCTTTGACGTACTCGACCGCGTCTTCCTCGCCGAGCCCGTCGACACCTACTACGCCGCCCGCCGCGAGCACGGCGTCATCGTCTCCGTCGCCTGTACGCGCCCGGCGGAGACCTGCTTCTGCGGCACCTTCGGCATCGACGCGGCGTCCCCCGCGGGCGACATCGTCTGCTGGAAGGACGCGGATACGCTCTATCTCGACGCGCAGACCGATAAGGGGCGCGCGCTGCTCGATTCGCTCGGCGAGCTGACCGCGGACTGCGGTACGGACGCCGTGGACGCGCAGAAGGCGCTCATCGAAAGCCGCATGGAGAAGCTGCCGTTAAAGGACCTCACGACCGACGGCTTCGGCGGCGACGCGCTCGACCGCGTTTTCGACGATCCGCGCTGGGCGTCCCTGTCCGAGTCCTGCCTCGGCTGCGGCACCTGCACGTTCGTCTGCCCCACCTGCCAGTGCTACGACATCCGCGACTTCGACACCGGACACGGCATCCGGCGCTTCCGCTGCTGGGACTCCTGCATGTACTCCGATTTCACGAAGATGTCCGCCGGTCAGCCCCGTCTGACCCAGCTCCAGCGCTTCCGGCAGCGCTTTATGCACAAGCTCGTGTATTACCCCGCAAACAACGACGGGCTATATAGCTGCGTCGGCTGCGGACGCTGCCTTGCGCGCTGCCCCATCTCGATGAACATCGTCAAGGTGATGAAAACTCTCGGGAGGAACGACGCATGAAGAAAGAACCCTTAATTCCGCAGATCGGCGTGATCACCGACATCCGCATCGATACCCCCGACGTCAAAACCTTCCGCGTCGTCACGCCCGAGGGCAAAAAGGCGTTCCTGCATACCCCCGGCCAGTGCGCGATGCTCTCCATCCCCGGCGTGGGCGAGGCGATGTTCTCGATCACCTCCTCCCCCACGAACGAGGAATACATGGAATTCTCCATCAAAAAGTGCGGCTGCGTCACGGAATGGCTGCATTCCGCGGAGCCGGGTCAGGAGATCACCATCCGCGGCCCCTACGGCAACGGCTTCCCCGTCGACACCGCGTTTTCGGGGCACGATCTGCTCTTCATCGCGGGCGGCATCGGACTTGCGCCGCTGCGCTCCGTCATCAACTACGTCCGCCACTACCGCAGCCGCTACGGCAAGATCGACATCGTCTACGGCTCCCGCAGCAAGGCCGATCTCGTCGATTACCGCGAAATTCTCGACGAATGGTCGACGGACAGCGGCGTGAACGTCCATCTGACGATCGACCGCGCCGAGGAGGGCTGGGACGGCCACGTCGGCTTCGTCCCGAACTACGTCAAGGAGCTCGGCTTCGACACCGACAAGGTCGCCGTGCTCTGCGGCCCGCCGATCATGATCAAATTCACTCTCTCCGGCCTTCAGGAGCTCGGCTTTGACAAGACACAGGTCTATACGACGATGGAGCTGCGCATGAAATGCGGCATCGGCAAATGCGGCCGCTGCAACATCGGCTCGAAATACGTCTGCAAGGACGGCCCGGTCTTCCGCTGCGACGAGCTCGACGAGCTGCCCAACGAGTATTAAAAAAAGGAGATCCGATATGGAATCGATGGTCAATGTTTTCCTGTTCGGCAAGCGGTATGAAGTGCCGGAAAGCCTGACGATCATGCGCGCGATGGAATACGCGGGCTACCAGCTCGTGCGCGGCTGCGGCTGCCGCAACGGCTTCTGCGGCGCCTGCGCCACCATCTACCGCATCAAGGGCGACCGCGAGCTGAAGGTCTGTCTGGCCTGTCAGACCAAGGTCGAGGACAATATGTATGTCGCGACGCTGCCCTTCTTCCCCCTCATCAAGCAGGTCTATGATATCGAAAACGTCAAGCCCACCGAGCAGATCATGATGCAGCTCTACCCCGAGATCTACGCCTGCATCGGCTGCAACGCCTGCACCAAGAGCTGCACGCAGGGCTTAAACGTCATGCAGTACATCGCCTACGCCCAGCGCGGCGAATATGAAAAGTGCGCGGAGGAATCGTTCGACTGCGTCATGTGCGGCGTCTGCTCCTCCCGCTGCCCGGCCGGCATTTCCCATCCGCAGGTCGCGATGCTCGCCCGCCGCTTGAACGGCAAATACCTCGCGCCGAAGTCCGAGCATCTGGAAAACCGCGTCCGCGAGATTAAAAACGGCGATTTTGAGACGCTTCTCGAGAATCTGATGGGCAAGCCCGTCGACGAGCTCAAGGAGCTGTACAACAACCGCGAAATCGAGAAATAAGGAGGGGAAGACGGCCTATGTATCCCGAAAGATTACAGGAATCCCTTCGCGCGGTCGAAGCCGCGCGTGCGGAAAACATCCGGTTTGAGCCCCGGCGCATGACGGCGCAGGAAAAGGACGAGCTTCTCGCGGCATATCATCCCGACTATAAGCAGGACGCCTATGAGACGCTGAAAATCGGCCCGAATGCCGGTGAAAAGGTGCTGCACGAGCTCGCCGACATGCTGCAGGCGCATCCGCGCATCCATTCCGGCGACGTCGACCTCGAGCATCCGGACTACGACGTGGACGTCCTCATCCTCGGCGGCGGCGGCGCAGGCTCCTCTGCCGCGATCGAAGCCGACAACGCCGGCGCAAAGGCGATGATCGTCACGAAGCTGCGCATCGGCGACGCGAATACGATGATGGCCGAGGGCGGCATCCAGGCGGCAGACAAGCCCAACGACTCCCCCGCCATCCACTTCCTCGACGCCTACGGCGGCGGTCACTTCGCCGCCAAGCGCGATCTGCTTTATAAGCTCGTCACCGAAGCGCCGGAAGCCATCCGCTGGCTCAACGACCTCGGCGTCGAGTTTGACAAGGCGCCCGACGGCACGATGATCACGACCCACGGCGGCGGCACCTCCCGCAAGCGTATGCACGCGGCGAAGGACTACTCCGGCGCGGAGATCATGCGCACGCTGCGCGACGAGGTGCTCAACCGCGGCATCCCGGTCATCGACTTCACCGCCGCGATCGAGCTGATCCTCGACGAGGGCGGCCGGGCTGCGGGCGCGGTGCTCATGAACATGGAGACGCGCGAGCTGCTCGTTGCCCGCGCGAAGACCGTCGTCATCGCGACCGGCGGCGCGGGACGGATGCACTATCAGGGCTTCCCCACCTCCAACCACTACGGCGCGACGGCGGACGGCCTCGTCCTCGGCTACCGTGCCGGCGCAAAGCTCCTGTATGCCGACACGCTGCAGTATCACCCCACCGGCGCCGCGTTCCCGGAGCAGATCTTCGGCGCGCTCGTCACCGAAAAGGTGCGTTCCCTCGGCGCGAAGCTCATCAACCGCGAGGGCAAGGTCTTCATGCATCCGCTCGAGACCCGCGACGTCTCCGCCGCGTCCATCATCCGCGAATGCACGACGCGCGATCTCGGCGTCGACACCGGCAGCGGCAAGGGCGTCTGGCTCGATACGCCGATGATCGAAAAGATCGGCGGCGAGGGCACGATCCTCGCCCGCATCCCGGCAATGCACCGCATGTTCGCCAAATACGGCATCGACATCCGCTTCGAGCCGATCCTCATCTATCCGACGCTCCACTACCAGAACGGCGGTTTGGACATCACCCCCGACGGGCAGACGACGAACGTCGAAAACCTCTTTGTCGCGGGCGAGGCCGTTGGCGGCATCCACGGCCGCAACCGTCTGATGGGCAACTCCCTGCTTGACATCATCGTCTTCGGCCGCAGCGCTGGCCGCAACGCCGCGGAAAAAGCCCGCAGCGCAACCCCCGCCAGGCTGACCCTTTCCCACGCCGACCGCTTTGAGGACCTGCGCCGTGAAGCCGGCATCGATTCCGATCTCGTCTCCCCGAAGCTGCTGCCCAATTATACAAACCGTCCCAGCATCTGAACACCGGATGCCTGCCCGGATGAAGGAGTGTTCGTTCAATGACTATCACCGCCGTTACCGACATCATGGAAGCCATCACCATCCTCTGCTTTGGGATGTCCTGGCCGATTTCCATCCGCAAATCCATCGTTTCCCGCACCGCGAAGGGCAAGAGCCTCTTTTTCGAGCTCTTCCTGCTGCTCGGCTACGCCGTCGGCATCGCCCGCAAGTGCATCCAGCTCGCACACGGCAGCTCCGGCTTTATCTTCTTCCTGAGCGCCGTGTTCTATGTCCTCAACTTCATCGAGATCTCCATCGACGTCGCGCTCTACTTCCGCAACCGGAAGCTCGACGAGGAACGTGACCGCGCGGCCGCGGCCAAGTAAGCGTTCTCCCCCTTTCACCGTCCGCCAAGCGCGGGCCGGGCATCCCGGGCAGACTCCCCGGATGTCCGGCCCGCGCCTTTTTTCCTTTCGGAACGCCCTTTGCCGTTCCGAAATCGGCTTTACAGGAAAATTGTTAACATAATTTTGTATTCTATTCCCCGGTTTTTGAAACTCTCCGTTTGCATCTTCCACACTTTTTTACACTTTGTCCATTGCTTTTCCCCTTTCCATCCGTTATACTGAACTATAATGACACAGTGTCGAAACATGCGCTGTCTTTTCACAATCCGAACGCCTCGGATCCTCCGATATGGGACTTGAAAGGAGCTGTCTTGAATGCCCATGCCTGCCTTCGACAGGCTTCCGCCGGACAAGCAGGACGCGATCATCGACAGTGCGATCGCCGAATTTTCCGAAAACCCGTATGAAAAGGTTTCGATCTTCCTGATTGCCAAACGCGCGGGGATGTCCCGCTCCGGCTTCTACTACTACTTTTCCGGCAAGGAGGACGTCTATCGCTGCCTTCTTTTGCGCCTTCTCCGGGAATTCGTCGAAACCCTGCCGCCCTCCATCGACCTGTTCCGCCTGCCGGAGCGGATGCTGCGTCATTTTGCGTCGTTCAAGGGTACGCCCAAGGAAGCCTTCATTCTCCGTGTGCTCGACAATATGAAGCCCTCCATTCAGGTCTTCTTCTCCGAGCCCTTTCTGCCGGATACGGAAGCCTCGCCGAAGCTTCTCGGCCTTGACCGTCTCCGCCGCCGCGACCGGGAATCGATGCAGCTTTTAAGCTTCCTGATCCTCATCTGTACCTCCGTCTCCCTGCGCCGTTACTATGAGAGTGACATGACCCTCGATCAGTGCTGTGTGCTGCTGGAGGAGAGTCTCGAACTCATCCGTCACGGCGCCTGCAAAAAATAAAGCCAAAAGGAGTTGAATTTCCGCATGGGTATCCAACCGGGCAACGGCAAAAAACCGCTGATCTACTACGCGGTCATTGCCATGATCGTTATCCTGCTGCTGAACGCCTTCGTATTCCCCTCGCTCCTCGAGATGAGCGTAACGGAGGTCGGCTACAGCGAATTCCTCACGATGGTGAAGGACGGACGCGTCGTCACGGTCTCAAAAAATGATCTGCAGATCACGTTCATCGCCACCAACGAGAAAGGCCGCGAAGCCATCTATAAGACCGGCCTTTGGGACGACCCGACGCTGACGGCAACGCTGACGGAAGCGGGCGTCACCTTCTCGGAAGAGATTCCCACGCAGACCTCCCCCATCCTGACCTTCCTGATCTCCTGGATCTTCCCGATCCTGCTGTTCACCCTCCTCGGCAGCTTTATGATGAAGCGTATGAACGGCGGCGGGCCGAATTCGATGTCGTTCGGCAAGTCCGGCGCCAAGATCTACGCCGAAACGTCGACCGGCAAGACCTTTGCCGACGTCGCCGGTCAGGAGGAAGCCAAAGACGCCCTCAAGGAGATCGTCGACTTCCTGCATAACCCGAAAAAATACGCGGACATCGGCGCAAACCTTCCCAAAGGCGCGCTGCTCGTCGGCCCTCCCGGAACCGGTAAAACCCTGCTTGCCCGCGCGGTCGCGGGAGAGGCGCATGTGCCGTTCTTCTCCATCTCCGGTTCGGAATTTGTCGAAATGTTCGTCGGTATGGGCGCCGCGAAGGTGCGCGACCTCTTCAAGCAGGCCAATGAGAAAGCGCCCTGCATCGTCTTCATCGACGAGATCGATACGATCGGCAAAAAGCGCGATTCCGGCAATTTCGGCGGCAACGACGAACGCGAGCAGACCCTAAACCAGCTCCTGACCGAGATGGACGGCTTCGACGGCAAGAAGGGCGTCGTCATTCTGGCCGCGACCAACCGTCCCGACTCCCTCGATAAGGCGCTGCTGCGCCCCGGACGCTTTGACCGCCGCATTCCGGTCGAGCTGCCGGATCTCGCGGGACGCGAGGCCATCCTCAAGGTCCACGCGAAGAACGTCAAGATGGATTCCTCCATCGACTACTCCGTCATCGCGCGCGCGACGGCGGGCGCGTCCGGCGCGGAGCTTGCGAATATCGTCAACGAGGCGGCGCTGCGTGCCGTCCGCATGGGACGCTCCGTCGTGTGGCAGGAGGATCTGCAGGAGAGCGTCGAGGTCGTCATCGCGGGCTATCAGCGCAAAAACGCCGCGATCTCCGAAAACGAGAAGAAGATCATCGCCTACCATGAGATCGGACACGCGCTCGTCGCGGCGATGCAGACCGGTTCGGCGCCCGTGCAGAAGATCACCATCATCCCGCGCACGTCCGGCGCGCTCGGGTATACGATGCAGGTCGAGGAGGGCGAACGCGTGCTTCTGTCCCGTGAGGACGCGATCCAGAAGATCACGACCTATACCGGCGGCCGCGCCGCGGAAGAGGTCGTCTTCCATTCGGTGACCTCCGGCGCCTCCAACGACATCGAGCAGGCGACGAAGCTTGCCCGCGCGATGGTCACGCGCTACGGCATGAGCGAGCGCTTCGGCATGGTCGCGCTCGAGACCGTCTCGAATCCGTACCTGTCCTCCGATACCTCCCTGTCCTGCGCGGCCGAAACGGCGGCACAGATCGACGCCGAGGTCATTGCGATCGTGGGGAAGGCGCACGAGACCGCGCTCGGCATCCTGTCGGACAACCTCGACCGCCTGCATAGGCTCTCGGCGTTCCTGCTCGAAAAGGAAACCATCACGGGCGAGGAATTCATGAAGCTTCTCGGCGAGAAAACCGCATAATCCCCGGGCAAAACGATGAAAGAGCCGCGGGCAGTCTAAAAAAACTGCCCACGGCTCTTTTTATACGCCGTCCCGCACCGACCGCGTCACCGGCGTTCTCCTGCGTCATCACGGCCACCGTCCCCGATGGAAGCGCCCGTCCGCCGAACCGGAAGCCATACACGGCTGTCAGGGAAAAAGAGAAAGAGGATTTCCCCCGCGCGGCACCGCCGTTCATGCGTTTTTTCCTGCGATATGTCCATAATTTAGACATATCTTTTTTTCTGTCCGTTGCTTTTCCGGCAAAACAAGGGTATAATCAAAATAAGCTATGCTTAAAAAGGAGATATTCTTTTGAAAATCCTGATGGTCAACGACCAGTTCTTTGCCGCCAACAACGGAATGACGATTTCCGCCCGCCGTTTTGCCGACTGCCTACGCGCCGACGGTCACGAGGTCCGCGTCGCGGGAACGGGAAAGCCCGGGGATACGCCGTATCGGATGGAAAAGCTCACCGTTCCGTTTTTTGACGGGCTGATTACGCGTCAGGGGATGACGTTTGCCCGACCGAACGACGCGCTGCTGGCGGAGGCGATCGGCTGGGCGGACGTCGTGCATCTGCACGTGCCGTTTGCGCTGTCGCGTCATGCGCTGATGATCGCGCGGGAGATGGGCAAGCCCTATACGGCGGCGTTCCACGTCCAGCCGGAAAACATCAGCAGCTCCATCCATATGAAGGACTGCACGGCGGTCAACAACGGCATCTACGCATGGTTCCGGCATTACATCTATCAATACTGCGATCTTGTGCACTGCCCGTCCCGGTTTATCGCCGACCAGCTCGCCTCCCACGGCTATAAGAACCGGCTCGTTGTCATCTCCAACGGCATCGATCCCGATTTTCGCTATTGTAAGACGCCGAAATCCCCGGAATACGAAGGCAAATTCATCATAATGATGACGGGACGGCTGTCCATCGAAAAGCGGCAGGACGTTCTGATCGACGCGGTCGCGCGCTCCAAATACGCCGACCGCATCCAGCTCGTCCTCGCCGGTCAGGGGCCGCGTGCGGAGGTCCTCAAAAAGCGCGGACAGAAGCTGCCGCTGCCGCCGGTCATCCGCTTCTTTACGAAGCAGGAGCTTATCTCTATGCTCGGCATGGCCGACCTGTACGTCCACGCGGCGGACATTGAAATTGAAGCGATGGCGTGCATGGAGGCGTTTGCCTGCGGGCGTGTGCCCGTCATCGCGGACTCTCCGCGCTCGGCGACGCCGCAGTTCGCGCTGGACGAGCGCAGCCTGTTCCCGGCGGGAGACGCGGAGGCGCTCGCCGCCCGCATCGACTACTGGCTCGAGCACCCGGAGGAACGGGAACGCATGGAGCGCCGCTATGCGGAAAGCGCGTCGCAGTACGCGCTCTCGTCCTGCGTGCGGCAGGCGGAGGACATGTTCCGCCGGGCCATCGAAGACGCCTCGCCCGCCGCCGCCTCAAAGGGGGATGCGGTATGACGGACGTCCGGGAACTCTTTGACAATCCGGAGGAGCTCGAAGCGCTCCGCGCCGTCTGTGAAGCCGAGCCTCCGGCCGAGCACGTCGTACACTTACCCGAAACGAAGTCGTTTTCGGTGCCGAAGGGGTACGATTACCGCCTGAACGCCCCGGTGCAGACCTTTTTCCACCGGCTGCTCTGGAACATCGTCGTTCTGTTGCTCGTCATCATCGACACCGTGTTTTTCGGGCTGCGCATCGAAGGGCGGGAAAACCTGCGCCCGTTAAAGCGCCGCGGCTTCGTCTCGGTTTCGAATCACGTCCACATGATGGACTGCACCGCCGTTGCGCTGGCGCTTTCGCATAAACGGCTGTATACGGCGACGCTGGAATCGAATTTCCGCATCCCCGGCATCCGCCATCTGGTGCGCGCGCTCGGCGGGGTGCCGCTGCCCCGCTCCCCCGTCTGCATGGCCGAGTTCATCGCGTCGATGCGGAGCGCCATCGCCGAGGGCTGCGCCGTGCAGATCTATCCCGAGGGCGTGCTGCTGCCGTATGCGGACACGCTGCGGCCGTTCCACAAGGGCGCATTCACGCTGGCGGCGTCGATCGGCGCGCCGGTGCTGCCCATCGCGGTCAAATTCCGCAAGCCGCGCGGGATTTTCGCGCTGTACAAGAGAAAGCCCTGCATGACGCTTATGATCCTGCCGCCGGTATGGCCGGACGCGTCGCTCTCCGGCACCGCCGCGGCGCGCGACCTGCGCCTGAGAGTCTTCTGCGAGATGTTCTGCGCGCTGTCCGATTGACAAAACCCATGTCTTGCCCGTATCATAAAGGCATACCGGGGTCGTACTCTTTTTTCACGGGAGGTCTTTTTATGCAGCTTATGATGTTTCGTCCCTACGCGCCCGCGCCCCGCGCCGTCTTTCCGGAGGGCTATGCCGTCCGGCCGATGCTGCCGGGCGAGGAAAACCTCTGGGCGCGCGCCTGTATCGGCAGCTTTTCCCGTTCGGAGGATCCGGAAGAATACTTTTCCCGGATGCAGGGCATCCGTGCGGAGGACGTGCTGCTTCTGACCTTCGGCGGCGATACGCTTGCCGGCACGGCAACGGCGCAGACGAAGGACGGGCGCTCGTATCTGCACTATGTCGCCGTCCGGCCGGAGCACCGCGGCAAGGGGCTTTCCTATCCGCTGTGCGCGGCGGTGCTGGCGCGCCACGACGCGCTCGGACACACCGACGGCTGCTTTCTGACGACGGATGACGAGCGCCTGCCGGCCATCGCGGTCTACTTGAAGCTCGGCTTCCTGCCGGTGCTGCGCTCGGACGACGCGCTCGACCGCTGGAATACCGTGCTGATGCAGCTCTCGCTCCACAACCCCGGGATCCGCAAAAACGTGCGGATGCTGTCGCCGGAAGGTCTGTAAGCGTGACATAACAACAGCGCCTCCGGGCCGGAAAACCCGGAGGCGCTTTCGTTTACCACTCCGCGACCGCGCCGTCGGCCAGCCGCCAGACGGGATTTTTCCAGTCGTGCGGATGCTCGTTTTCCTCCAGCACGCGCGCCCGGTTAACGTCGATGCCGAGCCCCGGCAGACGCGGCAGCTCGACCGTGCCGTCGCGGTACTCGAGATCCTCGCGGTTGAGCATGTAATCGAGCACGCCCGCACCCTTGTTATAGTGGATGCCGATGCTCTGCTCCTGAATACAGGCGTTGTGGCAGGTCGCGTCGACCTGCAGGCATGCCATCAGCGCGATCGGCCCGAGCGGACAGTGCGGCGCGAGCGCGACGTCGTACGCCTCCGCCATCGCGGCGATCTTCTTGACCTCGGTGATGCCGCCCGCGTGCGACAGGTCGGGCTGGATGATGTCGACGCAGCCCTGCTCGAGGATGCGCTTGAAGTCCCAGCGCGAGAACAGGCGCTCGCCCGTCGCGATCGGAATGGCGCAGGCGTTCGCGATCTCGCGGAAATCCTCGTAATTCTCGCAGAGCACCGGCTCCTCGATGAACATCGGGTCAAATTCCTCGAGCTTTTTGGCGAGCACCTTTGCCATCGGCTTGTGGACGCGCCCGTGGAAGTCCACGGCGATGCCGAAGCCGCGTCCGCAGGCCTCACGGATGCTCGCCACACGGGAAAGCACGCCGTCTATGAGCTCATAGCTGTCGATGTACCCCATCTCGCTTGCGGCGTTCATCTTGATCGCGCCGTAGCCCTGCGCCTTCTTCTCGAGCGCCGCCGCCGCGACCTCGTCGGGACGGTCGCCGCCGATCCACGCGTAAACCGGCATCCGGTCGCGGCACTTACCGCCCATCAGCTCGTAGACCGGCGCGCCGAAACGCTTGCCCTTGATGTCCCAGAGCGCCTGATCGATGCCCGCGATGGCGCTCATCAGCACCGGGCCGCCGCGGTAGAAGCCGCCGCGGTAGAGCGTCTGCCAGATGTCCTCGATGGCGCCGGGGTCGCGTCCGATCAGATAGGGCGTCAGCTCCTCCACCGCCGCGCGCACCGTGGCGGCGCGTCCCTCGATCACAGGCTCTCCCCAGCCGGACAGCCCGTCGTCCGTCACGATTTCGACAAAGCACCAGCGCGGTCTGACCAGATAGGTATGGATTTCGGCGATTTTCATGTTCTGCCTCCCCGTTTTTCGTTTTTCTACAGTATAGCACGCCCCCGGCCGTTCGTCCAGCCCAAATTCACAAAAAACGCTCCCGTTTTTGACCGCGGGAGCGTTTTTTATCCGGGTATGTTATCTCGATTCGCTGATATAGATCTGCACGCGGCTCTGGATCAGCGCGGACACCTCCGACGCCTGCTTCTGACCGGCAAAGAACGCGCCCGCCTCCTCGTTGACGATGTCCATCAGGGAGCTGTCGGTGCGGTAGACGTTCGTCACGCCGGAGATGAACCGCTCGATGCGGTCGACATCCTCCTGCGTCGGGTAGCCGATGTCGATCTCCTGATCGTTGATGTAATAGGTATTCGGCACCTCCACGATATTGCCGTCCGCGTCCTCATAGGTGTAGGGCTTCATCGCCTCTTCCTTCATCTTTGCAAGCGCGGAGCGCTTCACGGGGAAGCCGTAGGTATCCTCCTGATACTCGTCGGACAGCAGGCTGCGCAGGAAGGCCCACGCGCCGTCCTGGTTCTTCGACGACGCCGCGATGGCATACTGTTCGTTCAGGATCAGCGCCGAGCCCGCGCCCGTATCGGTCGGGAAGCCGATCAGCGACACCGGCTCGCCGAAGGTCGCCGCCTCGAGCGTATGCAGGTAGCGGAAATCGGACATGTACATGACCTGCAGCAGGGTCTTGTCGTTCCGGTACTGCAGCTCGTACTCCGTCCAGTCGTAGTTCTCCCCGTAGAGCGTATCGTAGTCGATCTCCTCGGGGAACCGCTTCGCGATCTCGAGCAGCTTGCGGAACGAATCCGTATCAAACGAGCAGGTGCCGTTCTTCCGGTCGATGAAGCTCTCCGACGAAAGCGTCAGCGCATACTCCATAAAGTTTCCTCTTGTCATTTCGGAGAAGAGCTGCGCCCCCTCCGGCATCGCTTCCAGCACCGCCAGCATGTCGTCCATCGTCCAGGACTCTCTTGCCCCCACCTTCGAGGCCTTGCCGATCACCGTGTAGACGTTGAAGCCCGGCGTCACCGAATAGAGCTTGCCTTTGGTTTCCAGCGCCTGAAAGATATTCCCCATATAGTCGTCGCGGCTGATGCTCTCGTCCTTTTCAAAGAACGGATAGAGGTCGGCGAGCATCCCCTTGGCGACGTAGCTGTCGTAGGGCATATTCGAGTCGATCTCGATGATGTCGGGGATGTTGCCGGAGATGAGGTCGGTGTTGAACTTCTTCATACCGGCTTCCCAGTCGTATTCCGCCTCTCCGGACACACTGCTCGCCGCGATTTGCATCCCGTTGTACGACGAGTAGTCGCGCACCTCGATGCGGTATTCCTCGCTCGACTTATTGAAGTCGATGACGGCCTGACGGGTGTTCCAGTTTAAGCCGGTCGTGCCGAGCGTGATGATCCGCTTCGCGACGATCTCCTCGTCGGGCACCTTCGTCAGCAGATAGAGCGCCGAGCTGCCGGTGTTCCGGTCGTAGCCGACGGAGATGATCTGCGTCTCGCTGATGGGCGTCATGCTGTAGGTGCTGTTGGAATCGAGGTCGGAGTTGATGAAGTTCATCACCTTCGTGCTCGTGCCCGTCGCCATGTCGAACGCATAGACGTCCTCGGAATCATAGTAGAAGATATCACAGCCGTAGCCGGAGGTGACCGTGTAATATTTATAAGTGCCCTCGGTGCCGATCGTGACCGCATCCCGGAACGCCTTCCCGTCGCGGTCGATCTCGCAAAGCCGGGTGTTGCCGCCGTTCTGCGCGTACATATTGCAGACCGCCTTGCCCGAGCCGGAAAGCACGAGCCGGTCGATGCCGCCCCCGTCGTCCGACAGCGTCAGCTTCGCATGGAGCTTGCCCGCGGGATCGAGGATCGCGACGCCTTCCGGAATGACGAGATAGCAGTAGCCGTCGGCATCCACGACGAGGGAGTTGACATAAAACCAGTCGTCTTCATTTTCCCGGAGCACGCTCAGGTCCACGGAGAGCAGATCCTCTCCGTTTCCGTCGAGCTTTTTGAGAATATAGTTCTCCTCGTAGTAGTAGTTTTCCGGGTCGCTGCTGTCATAGACGGAGTGGTTGATGACGCACCAGACGCTGCCGTCCGCCTGCACAAAAACGCTCTGGAGGCTGATGTTTTCGCCCCGGTTTTCGATCTCGCCGGCGTCGTCCGGCACATCCTCCACGGCGATCGACGCGGAAGCCGCCGTCGTCGCCGTGGCATACGGCGCCATCATGCCGTCCTCGCGGGAGTCGTCGATGCCGAGCGGAATGCGCTCGCTCT
>JAEDGJ010000209.1 GCA_016297585.1 Clostridiaceae bacterium | reverse complement strand
GCGGCTCTCGGGATGCCACTTCGCGTACAGCGTGATGTTTTTCGTCACCGCCGTGCTGAAATCATACGCTGCGGTCAGCGCCGAATCCGAATACCAGCCGTCAAAGATATGGCCCTCTTTTTCCGGATCCGCCGGAGCCGTCGCTTTCGTGCCGTAATCGACCGTCTGCGCCTTGACCTCGCTGCCGCCGTTCGTTTCAAACGTCACCGTGCGGCTCTCGGGATGCCACTTCGCGTACAGCGTGATGTTTTTCGTCACCGCCGTGTTGAAATCATACGCGTTGGTCAGCGCCGAATCCGTATACCAGCCGTCAAAGACATAGCCCTCTTTTTCCGGCGCCGTCGGAGCCGTCACGGCAGTACCGTAATTGACCGTCTTTGCCCCGACCGCGCTGCCGCCGTTCGTTTCAAAGGTCACCGTGCGGGTGGCGGGACGCCACTTCGCGTACAGCGTGATGTTTTCCGTCACCGCCGCGCTGAAATCATACGCGGTGGTCAGCGCCGTGTCCGAATACCATCCGTCAAAGTCATAACCGATTCTGGTCGGTGCGGTCGGAACAGTCGCACAGGTGTCGTAGGCGACCGTCTGCGACGTAACCGCGCTGCCGCCGTTCGACTCAAAGCTCACCGTGCAGGTGGCGGGGGGCACGAAGAACGTGTTGCTCCGCAGGATCTCCTCGGAATCCCCGTTGTTAGAAAACACGGCTTCACAGTAATAGCTGTTTCCGACGGTCATCGCCGTCAGCGTTTTACCCGTCTGTTCCGAAATGAGCACTCCTTCGGCTCGCAGTATCTCAATTTTGAACTTGCAGTCGTTTTTATCTTCGATAACGAGAGCATAGTAATCATCGGACCTCGAAACGGTTTGCGTATAGACATCGCCGTTCTGCGTAAATGTCTCCCCATAATTTCCCTTGACAGTACCGGTAAACTCCCCGAACTTCCGCGTAACGCGGATGACATCTCCCGCGGATACCGGGAAGGTAATTTCCAGTTCATTCTCGACAACCCAATACATCTTATCGTCGTCGAACTGATAACCCCACCCATATTGGAGTGCGATCTGGTCGGAGGCCTGTTTATTAGGGACCACGGTATAGACCTTGTCCTCGACCTCATACCAGCGATACGCGTCCGCCGTACAGTCGACCCATCTGTCGTCAACGCTCCCCTCCTGCGTGCCGACCGTGGGAACCAGCGCCGTCGGCTGCTGGGAAATGCGGTACTTTGACCAGGTCGGCTCGAGAACATAGCCCTTGGAGTTTGGGTCGTTCAGAGAGCCGGACAGGGCAGCGGACGGGGAAACAGTCGTCCAAGGGAGTAAACCGCCACAATCCACGCTCCAAATTTTCCAGCCGCTGATCTGATACCCTGACTTTTCCGGATATTGCAGTTCCTGCTGGTTCATCGGCAGACTGTCGTCGATCGTGACACCTTGAACCCGTCCTTCATCCTTCATCTCCTGAAAATCCACGCCGATACGGTTGGCCGTATCGGTGTAAATCCATACTTCCCGATCTGCCGCCAGCGCGGGCAAAGCCAGCAGCAGCACCGCCAGCCAAAGGCAGACGAGCCCTTTGAGTTTGTGCTTCATTTGAATCATCCTCCTGTTTATTTATCTCATCGAGCCGCCCCCGGCAGCCCGAATGAAACCATATGGAATGCGAAAGCTCCGGGGAAACCCCCTTTTCCCGCGGGTCTATTCCGTCTTCCGTCCCCCGCGTCCGGGCGCCTGTCCCCGCAGAATGAACCGCAGATGCCGCAGGCCGTCCCGCAGCGGGCGCAGATGGGAGCGTCCGTGCCTGCCGTCCCGGCGCAGCACCGTCGGGACCTGCTCGATCCTGCCCCCGGCTTCCGCAAACCGCGCGATCAGCTCCGTCGCAAACTCCATCCCCGTGCAGCGGAGCCCGAGCCCGAGCGCCGCCTGCCGGTCAAAGCCCCGCAGCCCGCAGTGGAAGTCGCGGACGCCGGTGCCAAAGCGGAGCCTTGCGAGTCCGGACAGCAGCGGCACGCCCCAGCGGTGGCTGAAGGGCATCGCGCCCTTCTCGATGCCGCCCCGGAAGCGGTCTCCGACGACCAGCGCCGCGCCGTCCCGCAACGCGTCCGCAAAGGCGTCGAGGCGGGAGAAATCGTAGCTCCCGTCGCAGTCGCCCATGATGACGTAGCGCCCTTTGGCCTCCCGGATGCCGCCCAGCAGCGCGGCGCCGTAGCCTTTTTCCGGGACGCAGACGACCCGCGCGCCGTTTTCGCGAGCGATCCGCGCCGAACCGTCGTCGGAACCGTTGTCGGCGACGAGGATCTCCGCGTCGAGCCCGAGACGGTCGATGCAGCCCTGCGCCTCCCGGATGCAGGCGGCGACCGTTTCCGCTTCGTTGAGGCAGGGCATCAGAATCGTGAATTCCATCCTATCCCCTCCTCCGCTTCCTCTGCGGCAGCGCGATGTTCAGGCGCAGTGCCGCCAGCAGCGCAAAAATCGGGGCAAGCATCGCCCGATAGGTGAAAAACGCGTGCAGATAGGAGTGGTTGTTCAGCACAAGATAGCGCAGAAACACCACCGCGCCGAGCGTCAAAAGCAGGCACACGGCCGTCTTCTGCGCATTTTTTGCGCGGAAGAGGTACCATACGGAGCCGAGCGCCAGCAAAACGAGCGCCGTCCCGATACCCGCGCGTCCGGGCTGCACCCTGTCCGTTCCGCCGAACAGCGCCGTCAGATTGGCGGCGACGGCGGAAAAGACGCTCGACGGCTGCAGCTCCGTAGCGGGCACCGCCGTTCCGGTGCGGACCGCCGCGAACTCCAGCGCGGTGCGGAAGGCGTTTTCGCCGGTGAGCAGCGTGACCGCCGTCCATTTCACGGCGAACGTCCCGGCGTAGGCCGCAAGCCAGCAGACGCCGCAGCGCAAAAGCAGTCCAAAGCCCTCCCGGAGCGTTCCG
>JAEDGJ010000047.1 GCA_016297585.1 Clostridiaceae bacterium | reverse complement strand
GACGCGATCTGCCACGGCTGCACCGGCAAGGGCAACGATCAGGTCCGCTTTGAGCTGGCGATCAAGGCCTTCGCGCCGGATATGAAGATCATCGCCCCGTGGCGCGTGTGGAACATCAAGTCCCGCGACGAGGAGATCGACTACGCCGAAGCGCACAACGTGCCGCTGAAGATCAACCGCGAGACGAACTACTCCAAGGACAAGAACCTCTGGCATCTGTCCCACGAGGGTCTCGACCTCGAATTCCCGGAAAACGAGCCGCAGTACAACAAGCCCGGCTTCCTCGAGCTCGGCGTTTCCCCCGAGCAGGCGCCGGACAAGCCCACCTATGTAACGATCTCCTTTGAAAAGGGCGTCCCGGTCGCGCTCGACGGCGAGAAGCTCGACGGCGTTTCGATGGTGGAGAAGCTCAACGCCATCGGCGGCGCGAACGGCATCGGCCTCGTCGACCTCGTCGAGAACCGCCTCGTCGGCATGAAGTCCCGCGGCGTCTACGAGACCCCCGGCGGCACGATCCTCTACCGCGCGCACAAGGTGCTCGAGACGCTGACGCTCGACCGCGAGACCTTCCACTATAAGGAGCTCATCTCGAAGAAGTACGCGGAGCTCGTCTACTTCGGCCAGTGGTTCTGCCCGCTGCGCGAGGCGCTCGACGCGTTCGTCGACTCCACGCAGCAGAACGTCACCGGCGACGTCCGCCTCAAGCTCTACAAGGGCAACATCATCAACGCCGGTACGAAGTCCCCCTACTCCCTGTACGATCCGGAGCTTGCCACCTTCGGCGAGGACGAGATCTACAACCAGAACGACAGCGCAGGCTTCATCAACCTCTTCGGCCTGTCCACGACGGTGCAGGCGCGCCTGAACGAGAAGCTCGGCAAATAAGAGTCAAAAAAACGAGGGACGCCCGGGAAAACGGGCGTCCCAATCCAAAAAAGCGAGGAATGAGCGGATATGACGAAGGTATTCATCAACGGACATGAGGGAACGACCGGACTGCGCATCGTGGAACGGCTCGAAAAACGATCGGATATTTCGCTCATCTCCATCCCGGACGAGCTGCGCAAGGATCCCGCCGCCGTCGCCGAGCGCATCAACGCGTCGGATATCACGTTCCTGTGCCTGCCGGACGCCGCCGCGCGCGAGGCGGTGGCGCTCTGCGAAAATCCCGCGGTGAAGATCATCGACACCTCCACCGCGCACCGCACGAATCCCGCGTGGGCGTACGGCTTTGCGGAGCTTTCCCCCGCGCACCGGGCAAAAATCGCCGCCTCGCACCGTGTCGCGGTGCCGGGCTGCCACGCGTCCGGATTCATCGCCGCCGTTTACCCGCTGGTTGCGGCGGGCGCGCTCTCCCCCGACGTCTTTCTCGCGGCGACCTCCGTCACGGGCTATTCCGGCGGCGGCAAGAAGATGATCGCGGCCTACGGCGCGGACGGCCGTCCCGCGGGCTACGATTCCCCCCGGCAGTACGGGCTTTCCCAGACGCACAAGCACCTGCCGGAGATGACGGCGGTCTGCGGACTGGCTCATGCGCCCGCCTTCATGCCCATCGTCGCGGATTTTTACGCGGGCATGCTCGTATCCGTGCCGCTGGACGCCTCTTCGATGAAAAAGCCGATGGGCGTCGCGGAGCTGCGGGCGCTGTACGCGTCGCATTACGCGGGCGAGGCGCTCGTTTCGGTCGGAGAACCGGATGCGGACGGCTTTCTCGCGGCGAACGCGATGGCGGGACGCGATTCGATGGAGATCCTCGTGACGGGCTGCGACGAACGGCCCGTGGTGCACGCGCGCTTTGACAACCTCGGCAAGGGCGCGTCGGGCGCGGCGGTGCAGTGCATGAACATTCTGATGGGCGTCCCGGAGACGACGGGGCTCGTGATCGCATAAGGAGAAGACATATGAAATACATCGAAGGCGGCGTCTGCGCCGCGAAGGGCTTCCGCGCGTCCGGCGTCCACTGCGGCATCCGCGCGAACCGGACCAAGCGCGACCTCGCGCTGATCGTCAGCGACGTCCGTGCGGCGGCGGCGGCGGTCTATACGACGAACAAGGTCTTCGGCGCGCCGATCGCCGTGACCCGCAAGAATATCGCCGACGGCTATGCGCAGGCCGTCATCTGCAACTCCGGCAACGCCAACACCTGCAACGCCGACGGCATCGAGATCGCCGAAGGGATGTGCGCGCTCGTCGAGCGGTACGCCGGCATCCCCGCGTCCGACGTCGTCGTCGCCTCCACCGGCGTCATCGGCCAGCGGCTCTCGCTCGAGCCGATCGAGAGCGGCATGCCGGCGCTCGTCGCCGCGCTCGGCGACCGGCACGCGGATGCGGTCGAGGCCATCATGACGACCGATACCGTGCCGAAGGAGGCCGCGGTCGAGTTCTGTATCGGCGGAAAGACCGCGCATATCGGCGGCATGGCCAAGGGCTCGGGCATGATCCACCCGAATATGGCGACGATGCTCATTTTCCTGACCTCCGACGTGTCCATTTCCCCGGAAATGCTGCAGAAGGCCGTTTCC
This sequence comes from Clostridiaceae bacterium, assembly GCA_016297585.1. GTDB lineage: Bacteria > Bacillota > Clostridia > Oscillospirales > QAMX01 > JAAZKA01. The sequence goes on along the minus strand of JAEDGJ010000047.1, from coordinate 12,592 downwards.
GGCGACGTGCGCGACAGCTTCAACATGGTCAGCATCGACGGCGACACCTCGACGAACGACACCTTCGCGGTGCTGGCAAACGGTCTTGCGGGCAACGAACCGATCACCGCTCCCGGCGCGGATTTCGACGCGTTCTGCGCGGCGCTCCGTGCGGTGACGGAGAAGCTCTGCGCGATGCTCGCCCGCGACGGCGAGGGCGCGACGCGGCTCATCACCTGTAAGGTCACGGGCGCGAAGGACCGCGAAAACGCGAAGATCGCCGCGAAATCCGTTATCTGCTCGTCCCTTGTGAAGGCGATGATCTACGGCGCGGACGCGAACTGGGGCCGCGTGCTCTGCGCGCTCGGCTACTCCGGCGCGGAGCTGGACGTCTCGAAGATCGACGTCGCGTTTGCCTCGCGCAAGGGCAGCATTGCCGTCTGCGAGATGGGCGCGGGCATCGATTTCTCCGAGGAGGACGCCAAAACCATCCTCTCCGAGGACGAGATCGAGATCCTTGTCACGCTGCGCGACGGAGACGCCTGCGCGACCGCGTGGGGCTGCGACCTGACCTATGATTATGTGAAAATCAACGGAGACTACAGGACCTGACATGACGATGATATCGAAAGAGGGGCTGGTGCGCGATCTGCGCGCGCTCGGCGTCACGGCCGGGATGAAGCTGCAGGTGCATTCGTCGATGTCCCGTATCGGATGGGTCGACGGCGGCGCGGATACCGTCCTCGACGCGCTGATGACGGTACTGACGCCGGAGGGCACGCTGATGCTGCCGTCGTTCAACCACGGCGGGGCGTATGCGGACGGCGGGTGCTTCGACGTCGCCTCGACGCCGACGTCGAACGGCAAGATCCCGGACGCCTTCTGGCGGCGCGCGGACGTCTGCCGCGGCGTCAATCCGACGCATCCCTTCGCCGCGTGGGGCAAAAACGCGGCCTACTATGTCACGCACGATCAGGAAGCGCCGACGATGGGCGCGGACTCCCCGCTCGACCGGCTGATGCGCGACGGCGGCTATGTGCTGCTGCTGGGCGTGGGCTACATCTCGAACACCTTCCATCATCTCGTGGAGGTCGGGATCGGCGCGCCCTGTCTTGCGCCCTGCGGAGAGGTCTATCCCGTGAGATCCTACGGCGGACACGCCTGTCTTGCCCATACCTGGTCCTGGCGCGGCGGCGTCTGCCCGGTCAACGGCAAACCTGAGCCGCTGTACGCGGACGCGATGCGCGCCGTCGAGCGCCGCGGCCGGATCGGCGGCGCGGAATCGATGCTCTTCCCGATGCGGGAAGCCTATACTGTCATTGCGCGGACGCTGGAGCCGTACTGCAAGGCATGCGCCATCCGTCCGCGGAGCTGTGAATATACCTGGAACGCTTCTTCCGGGAAATAAGCCGAAAGGACGGAAATGGAATTATGCCGACCAATGCGGAACGCGCGCAGACGCTGACCCATGCGCTCCCCTATATTCAGAAGTATTCCGGAAAGATCGTCGTGATCAAATACGGCGGCAACGCCATGATCGACGAGGAATTGAAGCAGGCCGTCATGCGCGACGTCGTGCTGCTGTCGCTCGTCGGCGTGAAGGTCGTGCTCGTGCACGGCGGCGGCCCCGAGATCTCCGATCTTTTGAAGAAGATCGGGAAAAAATCCGAATTTCTCGACGGCCTGCGCGTGACCGACGCGGAGACGATGGACGTCGTGCAGATGGTGCTCGCGGGCAAGGTCAACAAGTCGCTTGTCAACCTGCTCGGACTCGCCGGCGGCCGCGCCATCGGCCTTTCCGGCATGGACGGCCAGATGCTGATCGCCAAGCGCCACAGCGAGGCGCACGGCTTCGTCGGCGACGTCGTCGCCGTCAATCCGCAGCCGATCCTCGACGTGCTCGAGTGCGGCTACATCCCGGTCATCTCCACGCTCGGCGTGGACGGCGAGGGCGGCATCTATAACATCAACGCCGACACCGCCGCCGCGGAGATCGCGGGAACGCTCGGCGCGGAGAGCATGATCTCGATGACCGACATCGCGGGACTGCTGCGCGACCCGAAGGATCCGTCGACGCTGATGCCCGTCGTCGACATCAACGAGGTTCCGGCGCTCCGGCGCGACGGCGTGATCTCCGGCGGCATGATCCCGAAGGTCGAATGCTGCGTCGAGGCCATCCGTCAGGGCGTCTCGAAGGTCTTTATCGTGGACGGACGCGTTCCGCACGCGATCATCATCGAAATGCTGACCGATGAAGGCATCGGCACCATGTTTGTGTGAGGAAAACCATGAATACGTTCGAACTGGATAACCAATACATCGCCCATACCTACGGACGCGCGCCCGTGGCGTTCGTCTCCGGCAAGGGCTCGGAGCTTTTTGACGAGGACGGAAAGCGCTACATCGACCTCGGCACCGGCATCGCGGTCAACGCGTTCGGCGTCTCGGACGACGCGTGGCTCGCCGCCGTCGTGCGGCAGGCGTCGACGCTCCAGCACGCGTCCAATCTCTACTATACCGCCCCGATGGCGCGTCTTGCGCAGCTTTTATGCGAAAAATCGGGCATGAAGAAGGTCTTTTTCGGCAATTCCGGCGCGGAAGCCAACGAGGGCGCGATCAAAGCCGCCCGCAAGTACGCGCATGACAAGTACGGCGAGGAACGCTCCACGATCGTGACGCTTATCAACAGCTTCCACGGCCGCACCATCGCGACGCTCGCCGCGACCGGCCAGGACGCCTTCCACACGCATTTCGGCCCCTTCCCCGAGGGCTTTGCCTACGTCCCGGCAAACGATCTTGCCGCGATGGAGCGCCAGCTCGACAGCGTCCCCTGCGCCGCCGTGATGATGGAGCTCGTCCAGGGCGAGGGCGGCGTCTGCGCGCTCGATCCCGAGTATGTGCGCGGCGTCGAAGCGCTCTGCCGCGCGCGCGACGTGCTGCTCGTCATCGACGAGGTGCAGACCGGCAACGGCCGCACCGGGCGGTATTTTGCCTATCAGCTCTACGGCGTCACCCCCGACATCGTGACGACGGCGAAGGGCATCGCGGGCGGGCTTCCGATGGGCGCGGTGCTGTTCGGCGAACGCACCGAAAACGTCCTCGAGAAGGGCCAGCACGGCTCCACCTTCGGCGGCAACCCCGTCTGCGCGGCGGCCGGCGTCTCCGTCGTCGAGCGCATTGACGACGCGCTGCTCGCGGAGGTCCGGAAAAAGGGCGAATACATCCGCGCGGCGCTCGAGGGAACGCCCCATGTGAAGGCCGTGACGGGGCTCGGGCTGATGGTCGGCATCGAGACCGACAAAGCTGCCGCCGACGTCGCCGCCGCCTGCCGCGAGCGCGGCGTCATCGTCCTGACCGCGCACGACCGTGTCCGGCTGCTGCCGGCGCTGAACATTCCGATGCCCCTCCTCGAGGAAGCGATCGGTATTTTGAAGGAGGTTCTTGCCGCATGAAGCACCTGTTGAAGCTCTCCGACCTGACGCCGGAGGAGATTATCGGCATCCTGAATCTGGCCGATCAGCTCAAGTACGAGAAAAAGCACGGCATCGCCCATCCCCGCCTTGCCGGAAAGACGCTCGGCATGATCTTTACGAAGTCCTCGACCCGCACGCGCGTCTCGTTTGAGGTCGGCATGTACGAGCTCGGCGGCCTCGGGCTGTTCCTGTCGAACCGCGACATCCAGCTCGGACGCGGCGAGCCCATCCGCGACACCGCCCGCGTGCTCTCGCGCTACTGCGACGGCATCATGATCCGCACCTTTGACCAGTCCGACGTCGAGGATCTCGCGAAGTACGGCTCCATCCCCGTTATCAACGGGCTGACCGACTACGCGCATCCCTGCCAGGTGCTGGCCGACCTGATGACGATCCGCGAGCACAAGGGCGCCTTAAAGGGCTTGAACTTCTGCTTTGTCGGCGACGGCAACAACATGGCAAACTCCCTGATCGTCGGCTGCCTCAAGGTCGGCATGAACGTCTCCATCGCCTGCCCCGACGCGTACCGTCCCGACGCGCAGATCATGGCGTGGGCGGAGTCGACCGGACGCTTTACCGTGACGCACGACATCCCCGCCGCCGCGCGCGACGCCGACGTGCTGTACACCGATGTGTGGGCGTCGATGGGTCAGGAGGACGAGGCCGCGGTGCGCCGTGCGGCGTTTGCGGGCTACCAGATCAACGACGACGTGATGGCCGTCGCGAAGCCCGACGCGATGGTGCTGCACTGCCTGCCCGCGCATCGCGAGGAGGAGATCACCGAAAAGGTCTTCGAGGCGCACGCAAACGAGATCTTTGACGAGGCCGAAAACCGTCTGCACGCGCAGAAGGCCGTCCTTGTCAAGACGATGGGCTAAAATTTCCCCGGATTACCCGGGAAATGGAGCGGTTTGTCCCATAAATTGTGGGACAGGCCGCTTTTTCTATGGCTGCGGCGCGCCGGACGCGGTTTTCGGGATGCGGATGCGCAGCTCCACGGCGTCGGGCAGCTCCTCCCGTTCGCAGGACGCCGCGATCCCCGCGTCGCGCATGACGGAGAAGGCGCGGTTGATCGTGTTGAGGAAGATGCGCGCGTCGCGCACCAGCAGACGCGGACGCGCGGCGGGGGTGCGCGGCGGGGGCGGCGGCTCGGGGGATGCCGCGGGCACGGGGGAGATCAGGCTTTCGACATAGGCCTCGGTCTGCGCGACGGTGAGTCCCTGCGACGCGATGTGCTCGAGCGCCGTGCGGAACTGCGCGTCCGGCAGCCGCAGGACGCTGCGCGCGTGGCGCTCCGTCAGCCCCGAGGAGCGGATGAACGCGATCAGGCTGTCGTCGAAGCGCAGCAGGCGCAGCTTGTTCGCGACGGACGACTGGGATTTTCCGACGCGCGCCGCGGTCTGCTCCTGCGTCAGCCCGTAGACGCGGATGAGCCGCTGATACCCCAGCGCGACTTCGAAAAAGTCGAGGTCGCGCCGCTGCAGGTTCTCGATCAGGGACAGCAGCGACGACTCCTCGTCGTCCACATGGATCAGAATGCACGGCACCTCCGTCAGATGCGCGAGCTTCGCCGCCCGCAGCCGCCGCTCGCCCGCGATCAGCTCGTATACGCCGCCGAGACGGCGCACGGAGAGCGGCTGCAGGATGCCGTGCTGGGAGATGCTCGCCGCGAGCTCCCGCAGCGCCTGCGGCTCGAAGTAGGTGCGCGGCTGCGCCGGGTTCGGGACGATCTTTTCGATCGGGAGACTCAGGACGACGGGGGTCTCCTCCTTCGGTTTCAAAAACGGCAGTGCCATAGCGGTGCTTGTCCCTCCTTTTTGCTCCTGCGAGTTCTACTTTAACAAAAACTGGAATAGAATGCAAGCGGAATCGCTCGACAAAGTCGAGCAAAACCTCCCAGAAAGCGGAATAAAGCGTTTGTCTTCGGGACAGGCTATGCTTATATCCGTTCTTTTTCAAGGGAGGTTTTTCCTGTATGTCCAATCGCGCCGCCGCCGCACGCCGGATCCTTTCACGCGAGCCGTCCGCCCATACGCCCGCCGCCGCATGGCTGCGGGATAACCGCGCGCTGTTTGACGCAGCGCTCCGGGATGCGTCCGTGAATGGCCGTGCGCGCCGTCCCGCCGCCGAAGGGCTTGCGCGCGGGCTCGTGCAGGGCTTTCTCTCCGCCGGGTCGCCGCTGACGCCGGACGCGCTCTGCGTCGCCGTCCGGGATGCGCAGCCGCCCCTTGCGGAGTCGGACATCGCCGCACTCCCCGGCGCGCTGTCGGAGGAGCTTCTGTGCGCCGCCGCGTCCCATACCGCGGATGCCGGGGCGCTGCGCGTCGTCTGCGAAAGCCTGCGCGCCCTGCAGGGGCGGGAGGTCTGGATGCGGCGGGTATTCGAGTCGGGTGCCTTGCATCGGGCGCTGCTTCGCGACCCGGGCGACGTCTATCCGCGGATGCACGAACGTTCGCAGGCGGAATACCGCGCGCGTCTTGCAGCTCTCGCAAAACAGGCGCGGATCCCGGAGCCGGACGCCGCCGCGCTTGTGCTGGCACTTGCCGGCGCGTCCTCCGATGCACGGACGCGTCATGTCGGCTATTGGATCCTCGAGCGTCCGCTCGGGCGGGAGTCTGCGCGTTTCGCGGCATGGTTTCATGCCCTCTGCGCTCTTCTGACGCTTGCCGGAACGGTGCTTTTCTGCGTCCTCTGCGGGGTGGCGGGTCTTATCTCCCTTCCTGCCTTTGCCGCAGCCTCCCCTCTGCTTGCCCAGCGTGTTTTCCGGCGGTTTGTCCCCTCCCGTCCCGTGCCGCGGATGGAGCGCTGCGACGCGGGGGCACTCTGCGTTGTCACCTGTCTTGTGGGAAAGCCCGAAAAGGTGCCCGCATTGTGCCGGCATCTCGAGGAGATCGCGATCTCCTCCACCGATAACCCGAATGTATGTTTTGGGCTGCTTGCCGATTTCCCGGAAACCTCTGAAAAAACGTCGAAAAACGACGCCGAAATCGAACGCGCGCTCCGGGAGGGCATCGATGCGCTCAACGCGTCCTCCGCCGGGCACCGTTTCTGCTTTCTGACGCGTGAGCGCGTGTACTATCCCCGTGAGGGACGGTTTCTGCCGTGGGAACGCAAGCGCGGCGCCCTTTTGCAGCTCGTTTCCCTGATGTCCGGGGAAAAATCGCCGCTCCGCGTTTACGGACTGACCCCGAAGGCGCTCCGGCTGCCGTTTCTCATCACCCTCGACGAGGACACACGTCCGGACGTCGGCTCGCTCGACGTCCTGCTGACCGCCGCGGCACATCCGCTGAACACACCCGTCGTGCGGGACGGCGTTGTCCGTGCGGGATACGGCATCCTCCAGCCCCGGCTCGAGACGTCGCTTGCCAGTGCTGTTCGCACCCGGTTTGCCGGGATCCTGACCGGCGGCGCGGGATTTGACCTCTATGGCGACGCGTCTGGGGAATGGAATACCGATCTCTACGGCACGACGCCGTTTACCGGAAAGGGGCTTATCAGCGTACAGGCGTTCCGTGAGGTCATGCGGCGTCCCTTCCCCGAAAACGCCGTGCTTTCGCATGATCTTCCCGAGGGCGAGCTCCTGCGCACGGCCTGCTGCGCCGGTGCGGCGTTTGATGACGGTTTTCCCATCACATCGTCGGCCTATTACGCCCGTCTCCACCGCTGGATCCGGGGCGATGTGCAGAATCTGCGATTCCTTTTCCGCCGGGATTTCCCCATGCGCGGGCGCGGGCGGGTGCTTGCAAACGTCCTGCGTGCGTGGCTTCCCGCCGCACTGACGGCGGCGCTTCTCTGTGCCTGTTTTTTGTCACCGTGGCTCTTTCTGCCCGTTATCCTTTTTCTTTTCCTCGGCGCGTTCTTTGCTTTCCCTACCCTTTTCCGCCGCGCGCACAGTCTTGTACGCCTATCCTCGCCGCTTTATCCCGGTGCCGGCGCGGAGTGGCTTCGCGCAGCGACCCGCCTGATGCTGCTGCCTTCGGATGCATGGACGGGCGTTGACGCGTCCATCCGCGCGCTCTTCCGCATGGTTTTCACACATCGCGGGCTTCTCGACTGGACGACGTTTGCGGACGCTTCACAGAAGGATTCGGTCTTGTATGCGTCCTCCCTGCTTGCGGGACTTGCCGCGATCCTGTCGTTCCGGCTGCCTGGATTGCTGCTCGGCGCATACTGGGTGCTTGCCCCCTTGTTTGTCTGGATGCTCGAACGGGAAAATGTTTCACGTGAAACACTTTCCGACAGCGACCGCCTGCGCCTGCGGGAAATGGCGGGACGGATGCTCGGGTATTACCTCGACAACTGCACGGAGGAGAACCACTGGCTGCCGCCGGACAACGTACAGGAGCAGCCAGCGGCACAGACGGCGCACCGCACCTCCCCTACCAATATCGGACTGGCGATGCTGTCGCTGTACGCAGGGGTCGAGCTGGGACTGGTCGACCGGAACGAGGGGCTGGAGCTGTTTGCGCATCTGACCGACACGCTCGAGCGCATTCCGAAGTGGAACGGGCACCTGCCAAACTGGATCGATACCCGCACGCTCGAGCCGCTGCGGCCGCGCTGGGTCTCGACGGTGGACTCCGGAAACCTGGCGGTGTGCCTGTGGAGCCTGAGCTTATCGCTGCCGTTGGGGAAAACTCGGGGGAAACTTGGGAAAATTCTGAGGGAAACCGACTTCGCCGCGCTGTACGACACGGAGCAGGAGCTGCTCTATCTCGGCTACGAGCTCGAACGGGAGCGGTTCTCGCCGTCGCACTACGACCTGATGGCGAGCGAGGCGAGGCTCGCGTCGTATGTCGGCATCGCGATGGGGCAGCTTCCGGCAAGGCACTGGAAGCGGCTGAGGCGCACGGTCGTGACGAAAAACGGCGAGGGCGGCATGGCGTCGTGGTCGGGGACGATGTTCGAATACTTCCTCCCCGCGCTGTTCCTGCCGCGCATCCGGGGCTCGTTTATGGATGAGACTTTGAATTTCGCGCTGAAAATGCAGAAAAAAGCGGCGCATAAAGGGGTATTCGGCATGTCGGAGAGCGGCTTTTTTGCGTTTGACGCATCCCTTGCCTATCAGTACAAGGCACACGGCGCGGATGCGCTGTCGGTGCGTGCCGACCGTCAGGAGCCGGTCTATGCGCCGTACGCGGCGTATCTTGCGCTGCCGTGGTCGCCCCGCGCGGCGCTTCGGACGCTTTCACGCTTTGACGCGTTCGGGATGCGCGGACAATACGGCCTGTACGAAGCGCTGGACTTCGACCGGCGGCGCACGCGCGAGGAAAACGGGATGCCGGTGCGGTCGTACATGGCGCACCACATCGGCATGAGTATCCTCGCCGTCTATCAGACGCTGACGGACGGCGGCGCGGCACGTCTGCTGGCCGAGGACGCGCGGTTCCGGGCGTTTGAGCCGCTGCTTGCGGAAAGGATCCCCTACGGCGCGGAAGGAATGCCGACAGAGAAGCCGGAGGAGAAGACGGGAGGCAGGAACATGGAAAGCTACCGCGAGAGCCTTCCGAGCCCGGACGCGTTCTGCCCGCGCGTGCTGACGCTCGGGAACGCGGGCTACCGGGTGACGCTGACCGATACGGGACTCGCGCGGTCGCAGGCGGGAGAGATCACCGTCTGCGGCGGCTTGGAGGAAAACGTCGGAGGACTTTCCTGGACGCTGGAGTGCGGCGACGACAAAATGCCGCTTGCGTATGCGCCGGCGTATGCGGACGGCATCTCCTACCGCACGGTGTTCTCCGGCGACTGCTGCCGATGGGAAGCGGAGAGCTCCCGGTTCCGCACGGCCGTCGTGACGCGCGCGGCGGCGGGATATGCGGCGGAGCAGCGGCGCGTGTATATCGAAAACCGGTCGCGGGAAGCCGTGGAAGCCGTCCTGACGGCAAAGCTGCGCCCGGTGCTTGCGAAAGCGGCGGATTACGCCGCGCACCCGGCGTTCTCGAGAATGTTTTTGAAAACGGAGATCGGAGAAGGGCAAGCGACAATGTCGCGGGCGACAGTCACGCGGGCAAAGCGCGGGGATGCGGCGGCGTGCGCGCTGTGCTTTGGGTGCGGCAGGGCGGCGAAGATCACCGGAATGCGCCCCGACCGGCACGGCAGATCAGGCGAGGGCGGCGGTTTTCTGCTCGATACGGAGCTTACGGCGCGCATCCCGGTCCGTCTGCGTCCGGGGGAGAAGACGGAGCTGCGGTTCGCGCTCGGATACGGCGCGACGGCGCAGGACGCGGAGCAGGCGATGGAGGCGGGGCTGCGGCTCGAGCCGTCGGGCGCGGCGTTCCGGGCGGACGAGACGGCGGCGGCGCTCGGCATGGACAGCGCGGCGGTATCGGAGGCGTTCGGCATCTACGCAGACGCGCTGTTTGGCACGTCGAACCGCGGCGGCGCGGCACGGTTTCACGCGAAAAACGAGTGCGGGAAGGACGCGCTCTGGCGGGTCGGGATCTCGGGCGATTTCCCGGTGCTCTGCCTGCGCGTGCCGGACGAAAAGAGCGCCGGGGAGCTGCCGGAGCTGTTCCGGGCGCATGTGTTCCTCTTTACGAACGGCGCGTTTCTCGACTGCGCGGTGCTGGTCTCCGACGGCGGCGATTACCGCAGACCCGTGTATGCGAGAGCGATGGAGGCGCTCCGGGCGCTCGACGGGGAAAACCTGCTCGGCGTGCGCGGCGGCGTGCATCTGATCGACGCGGACGCGCTGACCGCGGAGGAAAGAAGTGGCATCCTCGCGCAGTCGGCGGTATTCGTGGACTGCACCAAGGGCGGATGGAATCCTCCCGCCCGTCTGCGGCGGAAGCTGCCCGGCGGCGAAGGACAGGCTGCGGCGGAAACGCCCTCCGAGCCCGTCCGGTATGCGTTCGGGGACAGGACGGTGACGTTTACGGGAAAGCCCGCCGTCGTTTGGAGCCATGTGCTGGCAAACCGCACGTTCGGATATCTGGCGGCGGACAACGGCACGGGCTTCTGCTGGCACCGGAACGCGCGGGAAAATAAGCTGAACGAATGGACAAACGATCCCTACGGGGAAACAGGGCCCGAGCGCATCGAATACCGCGTAAACCACGCCCGGATCTCGGTCTTTTCGGAAAACGGCGACGCGCGCGTGACCTACGGCATGGGGTTTGCGCGCTGGGAGAAGACCGCGGAGGGGCATCGCTTTTCCGCGACGGCATTCGTGCATCCGGTGCTGCCCGCGAGGTTCATGATCTTCGAGACGGACGGCGCGGGGGTCGAAATTTTCTACCGGACGACGCTGCTTCTCGGCGCGGACCGGCACGCGGCGGCGACGGTCGCGACAAAACAGGCGCCCGACGGCAGCCTGCTCGCGCGGAACCCGGGGAACCGCGACTTTTCCGGGACGATCGCGGCGCTCTGTATGCACCCGGGTGCCGTAGCGTGGAGCTGCGACGCCCATGCCGCGCGCGAGGAGCGGCTCGGCGGCGAGGCGGGCGGCGGCATGGCTCCCGGCTTTGCGGTGCGGCTTCCGATGGAAAAATGCCGCGAGGGCTACCGCGCGGTGCTCGTGCTCGGCTGTACGCCGAACGAACCGGAGGTGTCGCGGCTCCATGCGCTCACCATACCGGAACGGGCATACCAGGAATTGGAATTTACAAGAGAATATTGGAATAAATTGACAGACAGCGGCGAATTTCCGGGAGCAACGGCCCAGATGCGGCAATATCTGGACGGCTTTGCGCTGTATCAGACGATCGCGTGCCGGCTCTGGGGGCGCACGTCGCTGTGGCAGAACGGCGGCGCGTACGGCTTCCGCGACCAGCTGCAGGACGTGCTGGCGCTGCTGGCCGCACCGCCGGAGGGAACGCGGCGAGCCTCACAGTCGGTGCGGCCCGCCGCACAGGAGGTTCGGCTTGACATGGCGCGGGCGCAGATCCTGCGGGCGGCGGCGCGGCAGTATGCGGAGGGCGACGTGCAGCACTGGTGGCACCCGCGGGAAAAGGGACTGCCGCGCGGCGTGCGCACGCGCATCTCGGACGACCTGCTGTTTCTGCCGTATCTCCTGACGCGCTACGCAAAGGTGCGCCGGGACGATCTCGCGGACGTGCGGCTGCCGTATCTCGAGTCCCCTCCCCTCTCGCCGGACGAGCACGACCGCTACGAGGAAGCGCCCTACGGCAAGACGCGCGAAACGGTGTACGAGCACTGCGTCCGGGCGCTGGAGCTCGTGCCGGTGCGCGGAACGGGGCCGCACGGGCTGCTGCGGATGGGCGGCGGCGACTGGAACGACGGCATGGACGCCGTGCGGGGCGAGAGTGTGTGGCTGACGTGGTTTGCGGCGATGGTGTACCGCGAATTCGCGGCATTCGCGGAGGAACGGGGAGACTCGCGCGCGGCGCGCTGGCGGGACTACGCGGACGGGCTGACGGCGGCGGCGGACCGGGCGTTTCGCGGCACGCACTACCTGCGCGGCTACTACGCGGACGGCACGCCGCTCGGGGCGGACTCGGAGGACGCCTGCCGGCTCGACGCGATCGCGCAGGCGTTCTCCGTCCTCGGCGGCGGCGACCCGACACGGGCAAGGACAGCGTTGAAGGAGGCGTTTTCCCGGCTTTTCGACGAAAAAAACCGCCTCGTGCGGCTGTTTGATACGCCCTTTACGCAGGAGAGCCGCGGGAACCCGGGCTATATCAAGGCCTATCCCCCCGGCACGCGCGAAAACGGCGGTCAGTACACGCACGGCGCGGTCTGGCTCGCGTGGGGACTGTACGCCGCGGGGCTATGGGAGGAAGGCGACGCCGTGATGCGGGCGCTGTGTCCCGCGGGACGGGATATGGACGCCTACCGCGCGGAGCCGTATGCGCTGTGCGCGGACGTATACGCCTCCCCCGCGCCGGCGGGACGGGGCGGCTGGAGCCTCTATACGGGCGCCGCGTCGTGGTATTACACCGTGGCGCGGGTCTATCTTGGAGACACGGGGCATCGGAAGACGTCCGGGCTCATATAATACCTTGCAGGAAAACGCCGGACGCGGTATAATAAAGCTGCGCATCCGGCGTTTTTGTACTTACGGCCTACTCTCAATGGAGGACAAGAATGGAATTTTCGGAGATCATTTTCTATTTTCTGCTGGCAGCCGCGGTCATCCTCGCGATCCGCATTTTTACGCTGCCGATCAAGTTTCTCGCAAA
>JAEDGJ010000046.1 GCA_016297585.1 Clostridiaceae bacterium | reverse complement strand
CCGATGAGCGTCTGCATATCGGGGCGATCGACGTGCCGTTCTTCCTGCTGCTGCTGGCGATCACGGTCGTCGGCCTGATCACGCTGTTTTCCGCGAGCTATACGGCAGCCTACTACAAATTTAACAATCCGTACAAATACATCTCGAGTCAGGCGATCTATTCGGCAGTCGGCGTCGCGGTGGCGCTGATCATATCCAAGATCCCCTATCAGAAGCTGCACCGTTTGGCGGTTCCGGCGCTGCTCACGGCGTTTGTGCTGCTGGTGCTGGTCATGTTCATCGGTACGAACCTGAATACGGAGGCCAAGCGCTGGCTGCGTATCGGTCCGATCACCTTCCAGCCCTCCGAGGTCGCCAAGGCGGCGCTTGTCATCGCGTTTGCGTCGCTGTGCGTGCGAAACCGCGACAAGATTAAGAAGCCTTCGTCGCTGCTGCCGTTCTTCCTCATCCTCGGCGCGATGGCGTTTTTCCTGCTCGAGCAGCCCCATCTGTCCGCGACGATCATCATCCTCGTGACGGGCTTTGTCATTCTGTTCGTCGGCGGCGCGAATATGGGGTACCTCGCGGGCATCCTTGCCATCGGTACGGCGGGCCTCGCCTATCTCGTGTTCGGGCCGATTCACTACCAGTACGACCGCATCGAGACCTGGCTCGACCCGTTCGCGGATCCGCTCGGCGAGGGCTTCCAGATGCTGCAGTCCCTGTATGCCGTCGGTTCGGGCGGACTCTGGGGACTCGGGCTCGGACAGAGCCGCCAGAAGCAGATGTATCTGCCGGAGCCGTACAACGACTTCATCTTTTCGATCGCCTGCGAGGAGCTCGGATTTGTCGGCGCGACGCTGATTATCATCCTGTTCGCGGCGTTCGTCATCCGGGGCTTTTATATCGCGCTGCGTTCCCGCGATACGTTCGGAACGCTGCTTGTCGTCGGCTTCATGACGCAGATCGCGGTGCAGGTGTTCTTCAACATCGGCGTCGTCACGGGTCTGCTGCCGGTTACGGGCGCGTCGCTGCCGTTCTTTTCATCGGGCGGCACGTCGGTGCTGATGCTGTACGCACAGATGGGCGTCGTGCTCTCGGTGTCGCGGCAGATGACGATGAAGACCTAGCGCAGAGAATCTTTGAAAAAATGTTGAAATGAGGGATTTTGGCCTATGCGCATCATCCTCAGCGGCGGCGGAACGGGCGGACACATCAACCCGGCGCTTGCCATTGCCAGACAGGTACAGAAAGAGGAGCCGGACTCCGAGATTTTGTTCTGCGGCGGAAAGGGCGGACTGGAGGAAAAGCTCGTCCCGCGCGAGGGCTTTGCGCTGAAGACCTTCGCCGTGCACGGCCTTCGCCGGAAGCTGACGCCCGCAAACGTCATATACGACCTCCGCGTGCTCGCGGAAGCGGAGCATTCCGAGCGCGAGGCGGTGCGCACGGTGCGGGAGTTCCGCCCGGACATCGTCGTCGGCTGCGGCGGCTACGCGAGCTTCCCGGTTGTGCGCGCGGCGCAGAAGCTGGGCGTTCCGACGGCGCTTTTGGAGGTCAACGCGTTTCCGGGCGTGACGACGAAGGCGCTGGCGAAGAAGGCCGACGCCGTGATGATCTGCTTTGAGGAGAGCCGCCGCTTTTTTGAGGGCGCGAACGTCGTGATGACGGGCAGCCCCGTGCGTCCGGACTTCCTGAAGGCCGACCGTGCGGCGGCGCGGCGCACGCTGTGCCCGGACGGCAGGCCGCTGATCGTTTCGGTCTGGGGCAGCCTCGGCGCGGAGCACTTGAACCACTGCATGGCGGACTTCATCGCGCTGGAGGCGCAGCACGACGCGCATTATCTCATCCACGCGATCGGCAGCTGGGGCTATACCTGGGTGCGCGACGAGATCGCCGCGAAGGGGACCGATCTGTCGAAGCACCCGAACATCGACGTGCGGGACTATATCTACGATATGCCGTCCGTGATGGCGGCGGCGGATCTGGTGCTGTGCCGCGGCGGCGCGGCGACGGCGGCGGAGCTGGCGGTCATGGGCAAGCCGGCGATCATCGTTCCGTCCCCGAACGTCGCGGAGAACCATCAGGAGAAGAACGCGCGCGCGCTGGAAGCCGCCGGCGGCGTGGAGGTCATGCTGGAACGCGATACGACGGGGCAGACGCTCTTCGAGCACGCGTCGGCGCTGCTTGCGGACCCCGAAAAGCTGCGGCGCATGTCGGAGAACATCCGCCGTGTGGCCAAACCCGGAGCGATTGAGAGCATTTACGCCTGCATCCGGGAGAAGGCGGCAAAAACCTGACTTTTTCACCATCGACACGCCTTGCGCATAGAATAGGCTTGAAAGAAAAGATTCTTCCTGTTCGGGGGGCGTGGAGTTTTGGTATGAGTGAGATTTTGATTTCTCCCGGCCGCGTGACCGGCGAGACGAGGGTGCAGGGCGCGAAGAACAGCGTGCTGCCGGTCATGGCGGCGGCGCTGCTCGTGCGCGGCGAGGTCGTGCTGCGGGGCTGTCCCGCGCTGGCGGACGTCGATTCCGCGGTCCACATCCTGCGGCATCTCGGCTGCGCGGTTCGGCGGGAGGCGGATACCCTGTGCATCGACGCGTCCGGCATTTCGGATTACGCGATTCCGGACGATCTGATGCGCCGGATGCGGTCGTCGGTGATTTTCCTCGGCGCGATCCTCGCGCGCACGGGGCAGGCGCGGATGACCTATCCCGGCGGCTGTGAGCTGGGGCCGCGGCCGATCGATATGCACCTCGACGCGCTGCGCAGGCTGGGCGCCCATATCGACGAGGAGGGCGGCCGCATCTTTGCCCGCGCGGAGTCCCTGCGCGGCGCGGAGATCCCGCTGCGCTTCCCGAGCGTCGGCGCGACGGAAAACGCGCTGATCGCGGCCTGCGCCGCCGAAGGGACGACGACGATCCGCAACGCGGCGAGGGAGCCGGAGATCGCCGATCTCGTGCGCTTTCTGCGCGCCGTCGGCTGCCGCGTCACGGGGGAAAACACCGCCGTGCTGACGGTCGAGGGCGGGATGCCCTCGCATGGGACGCAGTACCGCGTCATTGCTGACCGGATCGCGGCCGGTACCTACCTGTGCGCCGCCGCGGCGACGGGCGGGTCGGTACTCCTGCACGATGTGGAGACGGCACATCTGGCGACGCTCTGCGGCGCGCTGACCGAGGCGGGCTGCGAGATCGGCATGGAGGAGCGGCGGATCTCCCTGCGCGCGCCGGAGAAGCTGCGTGCGCCCGGGATGATCGTCACGAGGCCCTATCCGGGCTTCCCGACGGATCTGCAGGCGCCCCTGATGGCGGCGCTGCTGCGGATCGACGGCAGCGCCGTGTTCGACGAGACGATTTTCCGCGACCGCTACCGCCATGCGGCGGAGCTTGCAAAAATGGGCGCGGACATCGTCTGCGAGGGCTCGCGCGCGATCGTCTGCGGCGTTCCGGCGCTGCACGGCGCGCGGGTGACGGCGACCGATCTGCGCGGCGGCGCGGCGCTGGTGATCGCGGCGCTGTCGGCCGGAGGCGACTCGGTCATCGCCGAGGCGGAGCATATTGACAGAGGCTATGAGGACATAACCGGCGTGTTTGCGCGGCTGGGCGTCAGGGTGCAGCGCATCGGAGGCACATAAAAAGGAAACGGTGGTGGGGATCCCATTAAGCGGAAGAAAAAGGCGCCGCAGACGCGCGGCGCCGTCAACCAGAATACAGAGGCGGCCGCGCGGCGCAGACGTGCCGCACGACGGCGCAAGAGAAAAAATGCCGTCTCCGCCGCAAGGACGCAGGGAGCTCCCGCCGCGGCTTCGGCGGCAAAACGGCCGAAGAAGAGGCGGGGGCTGTCTCCGCGCTTTACGGAGCTTTTATACCGGCTGCTGCTCGCCGCGGCGCTGCTGTGCGCGGTCTGCTTTGTCGCGTCGGCCTATTTCCGGGTCCGGACGATCGAGGTGCGCGGCAACGCGGTCTGTACGGCGGAGGAGGTGGCGGCGGCTTCCGGCGTGAAGATCGGGGACAGGCTGATCTCCGTCGACCGAAAGGAGGCAGCCCGGGGCATCTTTGCGGCACTTCCCTATGCCGACACCGTTCGCATACGGCGGAGCTTTCCGAGCACGCTGCTCATCGAGCTGCAGGAGAGCATTCCCGCGGCCGCCGTGGTCTCGGGCGGCGTCGCCTATGTGATCGACGAAAACGGCAAGCTGCTGTCCTATCAGCCGGCGGCATCGCTGGAGGAAATGCTGGTGGTGGAGGGGCTGACGGTCAGCGAGGCCGTGCCCGGAAAGACCATCGGCGTGGAGGACGAGCTGCGGCTGGATACGCTCCGGCAGCTTCTGGCCGCCTTTTCCGACGATAGGCTGCTGGAAAACGTCGACCGGGTGCAGGCCGAGAAGCTGTACGACATCTGGTTTGTCTATGACGGACGCATGACCGTGAAGATCGGCGACATTTCGGATCTCGAGCGCAAGCTGGAGCTGATGGAAGAGGTCATCGGCAGACTCGACAGAAGCGAGAAGGGAACGCTGGACGTTTCGGAGGTCGGAACGGCCCGCTATATGGCGGAAAGTATCGGTTAAAACGGCAGATTTTGTCGGCAGCGACCGATTTCACAAAAGAAGCCGCAAAAAAATCGAGAGTTTTTTCAAGAATCATGTTGACATACGGGTCAAAACAGTTTAGAATTAAGAAGAACATAGTTCGAACGTCGAAGGGGAGCTTTATCTTTACGTCGGACGAATAGACGAGAGATTTTTTGGAGGTACATAACATGGCGGGCTTTGAGTTTGAGAGCACTACCGATAACGTAGTCAATATAAAAGTCATCGGCGTCGGCGGCGGCGGCGGAAATGCGGTGGAGCGTATGCTTGCCAGCGGACTCCGCGGTGTGGAGTTTGTCACGGTCAATACGGATAAGAAGCAGCTGATTCATTCGGCCTGCCCGCATAAGCTTCAAATCGGCGAAAAGCTGACGAGAGGCTTCGGCGCCGGTTCGAATCCCGAGGTCGGCAAAAAGGCCGCCGAGGAGACCAGAAGCGAGCTCGCGAAGATCATGGAGTCCGCGGATATGGTCTTTATCACCGCCGGCATGGGCGGCGGCACCGGCACCGGCGCGGCGCCCGTCGTCGCGGAGGTTGCAAAAGAGCGCGACGTGCTGACCGTCGGCGTTGTGACCCGTCCGTTCGACTTCGAAGGCGCGAAGCGCTTTGCGCAGGCGGAGCAGGGCATCGAGGAGATGCACTCCAAGGTCGACGCGCTGATCGTCATTCCGAACGACCGCTTAAAGCTCGTGTCCGAGCAGCGCATCACCTTTAAGAACGCCTTCGAGATCGCCGACAACGTGCTGCTGCAGGCCATTCAGAGCATCTCCGACCTCATCACGATGGACGGTATCATCAACCTCGACTTCGCGGACGTCACCTCCATCATGAAGGGCGCGGGATATGCGCATATGGGCGTCGGCTACGGCACCGGCCGCGACAAGGCGGAGACCGCCGCGCATCAGGCCATCCAGAGCCCGCTGCTCGAGACCTCCATCAACGGCGCCCGCGGCGTCATCATCAACATCACGGGCTGCCCGGAGATCACCCTCGAGGAAGTCGAAAACGCGGCCATGATGGTCAAGGAAGCCGCGCATCCGACCGCGCACATCATCTTCGGCGCGTCGATCGACGAGGAGATGGAGGACGCCATGCGCGTCACCGTCATCGCGACGCAGTTCGACGACAAGCCGCATCTTGCCGATGAGAAGGACGCCAAGGCCGCAAAGCCTGCCGAGGCCGCGAAGGAAGAGGCGCCTGCCGCCGAAGCTCCCGCGCAGCCGGAGACGCCCGCCGTTTCCAGCGCGTCCGACGAGGGCGACATTTACAGCGACATCGCCAAGATCTTCGATCTGGGCAATCGCCGCCGCTAAGAGCCGACGGGGACGATGCGCGACTGGGAGACACTGCGCGAGGCGTGCCTTGCGTGCACGGCGTGCGAGCTTTGCCGCTCAAGGACCAACGTCGTCTTCGGCACGGGGGACCGGAACGCAAAGCTGATGTTCATCGGGGAAGCGCCCGGCGAGCAGGAGGATTTAAGCGGTATTCCGTTTGTCGGCGCCGCGGGCAAGCTGCTGGACGATCTGCTCGTATCGGTCGGGCTTTCCCGGGAGCGCGTCTATATCGCGAACATCCTCAAGTGCCGTCCGCCGCATAACCGCGATCCGCTGCCGGCCGAGCAGGATGCCTGTCTGCCCTTTCTGCGGGAGCAGACGGCGCTGCTGGCGCCGCGGATGATCGTCTGCGTCGGAAGGATCGCCGCGTGCAAGCTGATCGATCCGAACTTCAAGATCATGCGCCAGCATGGGGAGTGGATCGAACGGAAAAATGTCCTGATGACGGCGGTGCTCCATCCCTCGGCGCTGCTGCGCGCACAGCAGAACCGTCCGCCGACCTATCTCGACTTCGTCGAGATCGCGCGGCGCGCGCGGGAAGAAAAAATCATCGACTGACAAACAAAGCGAAGCAAAAAAGGAATCGGTCTCCTTTTTTGCTTCGCTTCTTTTTTTGTCCGGGGACAGGAAAAAAGTGCGGCAGGAATCGACACCTGCCGCACTTTTTTCGCGGGGGAAGATGGCTTATTTTTCCCAGGACGCGGTGCACTTTTCAAGCAGCGCGCCGAGCGTTTCACGCTCCTCCGCCGTCAGCGCGGAAAGCAGCGCGGCGGAGTCTGCACCCGCGCCGGCGCTGTGGTGGAGAAAGTGCCCCGCTTTGCGCAGAAGCAGGAGGACGCGGTCCTCCGGCGTCGCAGGGGCTTCCGGACGTCCGCCGGGATGGCCGCCGTGACGCCCTTCCGGACGGGCGCCGTCCGCCACGCCGAAATGCTCTTTTCCTCTGCGGCAGCCGAGGTCGTTTTCCGGGCAATGCCGCTCACAGCACGGACAATTCTTTTCCATTTTTCATGTCTCCTTTATTTTAGTAAAGATTTGCGAGTATTTCGACGCATTTGTCGATTCCGAGAGCGCCGCTGTCGAGAGCGATATGATAATTATGGACGTTTCCCCATTTCATATCCGTATAAAACTGATAATAAGCGGCGCGGCGTTTGTCCTTGTCCCGGAGCCGCTTTTCGGGGGAGTCGGGACGCTCGCCGTACTGCTCGACAATGCGTTTTGCGCGGTGTTCCATGTCCGAATGGATGAAGACTCTCAGACAGTCGGCGCGGTCTTTCAGAATGAAGTCCGCGCACCGTCCCACGATGACGCAGGACTCCTTTTCGGCGAGCTCGGTGATGATTCGCTGCTGGATGGCCCATAGATCGTCCTGATAGGAATGCCCCTGATAGTCGCGGGCGGAAAGCGCCTGGGAAAGCCAGTTTCCTCCGGCGGCGTATTCGCCGGCGAGGGCGACGTAGTCCTGCGTAAAGCCGCTTTCTTTGGCGATCTTCTCAAGCAGTTCCGAATCGTAGCACGGGATCCCGAGCACGGCTGCCGTCTGCTTGCCGATGGTTCTGCCGCCGCTGCCGAATTCGCGGCTGATGGTGATGATTCTGTTGCTCATTTTATACGGCCTCCTTTGGTATGCCGGCGTCCGGCGCAGCGTTCAGCTCCGTATAGGTCCGGCGGATGATAAACACGGCGATGGCAAAGGTCAGGATATCCGCGGCGGGGAAGGAGTACAGAAGACCGTTCAGTCCAAAAAAGACCGGCAGGATGATGGGCAGCGCGACGCCGAAGATCACCTCACGGGTCAGCGAGATGACGGTGGATTCCACGGCCTTCCCGAGCGCCTGCAGGTAGATGAAGGTGCCCTTGTTCACGGTGGCGAGGATCAGCATGCAGAGGTAGATGCGGAAGCTTTTGACGGCAAAAGCCGTGTAGTAGGCGCTTTCGTTCCGGGCGCCGAAGATGCCGATCAGCTGCTGCGGGAGGCACTCGACGATGAGCGTCGCCGCCGCGCCGACGGCCGCTTCCGCGATCAGCAGATAGCAAAACAGCGTTTTTGCGCGGTCCTTTCGTTTTGCGCCGATGTTGTAGCCCACGACGGGGATGCAGCCGGCGGCCAGACCGACGGCGATGGAGATGGCGATCTGGAAGAATTTCATGACGATGCCCAGCACGGCGAGCGGGATCTGGGCGTATTCCGGCTGACCGAAGATCTCGTCCAGCGCGCCGTATTTGGTGCACATATTCTGAACGGCTGCCATGGAGACGACGAGGGAGATCTGGGACAGAAAGCTCGTGATGCCGAGCGCCAGGAACTTTTTCATCAGCTTTCCCCAGAGGCCGAAGCTGTGCTTTCCGAGCCGGACGGCCTTCATATGGCACAGATACCAGACGGAGAGCGCGGCGGTCAGTACCTGGCCGGCGACGGTCGCGACGGCGGCGCCCATCATGCCCATTTTTAGCGGGAAAATGAAGATGGGGTCGAGGATGATATTGACGACTGCGCCGGAAACCGTTGCGAGCATGGCGAATTTCGGGCTGCCGTCCGAGCGGATGATCGGATTGGCGGCCTGTCCGAACATGTAAAACGGGACGCCGAGCGCAATCCAGAAGAAGTATTCCCTCGCGCACGCGTAGGTTTCCGCGTTGACCTTGCCGCCGAACAGTGTCAGAATCGGCTCCATGAAGATCAGATACAGCGCGGTCAAAATTACGCTGCTGCCGATGCACAGCAGGATCGCGTTGCCGATGCTTCGGTGGGCATCCTCTTTCTTGTTGGCGCCCAGACTGATGCTGACGAAGGCGCAGCAGCCGTCGCCGATCATGACCGCGATGGCCAGCGCGACCACCGTCAGGGGAAAGACGACGGTGTTGGCTGCGTTGCCGTAGGAGCCGAGATAATCGGCGTTGGCGATGAAAATCTGGTCGACGATGTTGTAAAGCGCCGCGACGACCAGCGAGATGATGCAGGGAACGGAATATTTCCGCATCAGCCTGCCGATTTTCTCGGTTTCGAGGTAAGTGTTCTCTTTCTGCTCCATGGGGCATTCCTCCCTTTTTTACAAAACGGACGCAATCCCTGCGCTGTCCGTATCGTATCTGCGGTAAAGAACGCATGTATCGTGTCCGAAGGATGCCCGTTTTGTGCTGTTTACTCAGTAATTTTCCCGGCGGACTTCAAAATAGCTCTTCGCATAGCCGCAGACGGGGCAGGCTTCCGGCGCCTTCGTGCCGACCACGAGATGCCCGCAGACGCGGCATTCCCACATCGTCTGGCCGCTCTTTTCAAAGACCTGCTGCATTTCCACGTTTTTCAGGAGCCTGCGGTAGCGCTCCTCATGCGCTTTTTCGATGGCCGCGACCTTCCGGAACTTTTCCGCCATCTCCGGGAAGCCCTCCTCGTCGGCGTCACTCGCCATGCGGTCGTACATGTCCGTCCATTCGTAGTTTTCGCCCTCGGCCGCCGCCAGCAGATTCGCCGCCGTGCCGCCGATGCCGCCGAGCGCCTCAAACCACATCCGGGCATGCTCCTGCTCGTTGCGTGCGGTGATCAGGAAGAGCTCCGCGAGCTGCTCATAGCCCTCGTTCTGCGCGATTTTAGCGAAAAAGGTATACTTGTTTCTCGCCTGACTTTCGCCGGAGAAGGCTTCCTCGAGGTTCTTTTCGGTTTTCGTACCGGCATACCGGCCTGCGGCGGATTTTTTCTCCTCCACCGGGACAAAGGCCGACGCGGGCCGCCTGCAGATCGGGCAGACAAAGTCCTCCGTCAGTTCCCCTTCGTAAACAAAGCCGCATACGCTGCATTTCCACTTTTTCATCGGGTTTTCCTCCGAATATAAAAAATTGCGTGCAGAGACGAGCTGGTTTTACGCTCATCGCTACACGCTATGCCTGCATTATAACACGGAAAAAATATTTTGTCAAGGTGCCTTGACAAAATTGACGGAGAACGTTATAATATCAAGGTACCTTGAGTATGGAAGGGAATGAGTCGGTGAGAAAGAACGGAATGAGGGAAGAGGAGCGTGCGCATCGGATGGCGCATTATCAGGCGGCGGATATCAACGACAGGCTGATTATCAATCTGCGGGATTTGAGCCACACGATGCGCTGCCTGTTCGAAGGAAAGGGCAGCCAGAAACGGGTGCTGATCGTGCTGAACGAGACGGGGACGATTACGCAGCAGGCGCTGACGGAGCGGCTCGGCATTCAGCCGGGCTCTGCCAGCGAGGTGTTTGCGAAGCTCGAGAGCGCCGGACTGATTCAGCGCACGCCCAGCGACACGGACCGGCGCACGGCGGACATCACGCTGACCGGGGAAGGCAGAGTGCGGGCGGCCGAGGCGCTGGAACAGCGGAACCGGCGGCATGAGGAGATGTTTTCCTGTCTGTCGGCGGAGGAAAAAGCGCAGCTTCTGTCGCTTTTGGAAAAGGTGACCGTCGACTGGTATCTGCGCTATCAGGATGCGAATGGTGAAAAAGAGCCGCAGGAGAGGCGTCGGGGCGGACGGTGCGGCAGGAAGGAATGAGACGATTTTGAAAGCAATGTGGAAATATATCAGACCGTATCTCCATCTCGCGCTGATCGCGGCGCTGTTCATGGTCGGCGAGGTGCTGATGGATCTGCTGCAGCCCGAGATCATGAGCCGGATCGTCGACGAGGGCGTGCTGGGAACGAACAACAACGGCGTCGGCAATATGAGCGTCATCTGGTCTTCCGGACTCCGGATGATCATCCTCGTGATCTTCGGCGGGCTGTGCGGGTCGCTGAATAACGTTTTTGTGCATATCAGCAGCCAGAACGTCGGCAACGATATGCGTAAAGACTGCTTCCGGAACATCATGACCTTCTCGTTCCCGCAGGTCGACCGCTTCGGGACCGGCTCGCTCGTGACCCGTGTGACAAACGACATCACGCAGGTGCAGAATTTCCTGTCGCTGTTCGTGCGCGGCATGATCCGCACCTCCATGCTGACGTTCGGCAGCATCTTTTTCATGTTCCGCATCAACCGGCAGTTCGGATGGATCGTCCTCTGTGCCTTTCCGCTCATCGCCGGGTGCCTGCTGTTCTGCCTGAGCCGGGCCAATCCGCTCTTTACGAGGCTGCAGGCGCAGCTCGACCGGATCAACGCGATCATGCAGGAGGACATCGCCGGCATCCGCATCATCAAGGCCTGCGTGCGCGAGCTGTACGAGAAGGTGCGGTTCGGAAAGGCAAACGACGAGCTGATCCGGACGCAGCTCCGCGTTCTGGTGATTTTTGCGTTCATGAACCCGGTCATCAACGCGCTGATGTACGTCGTCGTCGCCGTCATTCTGCTGGCAGGCTCCTTTGAGGTCAAAAGCGGTGTGACGACGCCGGGCGTCATCATGGCGGCGATTACCTATACGACGCAGCTTCTCAACGGCATCCTGATGCTCACGATGCTGTTCCAGAACATCTCCAGAGGACTTGCCTCCTGGAAGCGTGTGAAGGAGATTCTCGACGCAAAGCCCGCGCTGACGGACGGCAGCTTCGACGGCCGTACGGAGCTTCGCGGCCAGATCGAGTTCCGGAACGTCTCCTTCTCGTATCCCGGAAGCTCGCAGACGATCCTGAAGAACATCAATCTCACCATCCATCCGGGGGAAACCGTTGCCGTCATGGGTGCGACGGGCTGCGGAAAGTCCTCGCTTGTCAATCTGATCCCGCGCTTCTACGATGTGACGGAGGGTGCGGTGCTCGTCGACGGCGTGGACGTCCGCGAGTACAGCCAAAAGGCGCTCAGAGAGAAAATTGCCATCGCGCTGCAGCGAAGCGAGCTGTTCAGCGTCCCCATTCGGGAGAACATCGCCTGGGGCCTTCCCGGCGCGCCGGAGGAGGCGGTTGCAAGCGCCGCCAGGACCGCGCAGGCGGACGACTTCATCCGCCGCACGCCCGACGGGTACCGCACGATGGTGGCCGAGCGCGGCATGAGCCTGTCCGGCGGCCAGAAGCAGCGCGTTTCCATCGCGAGAGCCGTGCTCAAAAATGCGGAGATCCTGATTTTTGACGATTCCACCAGCGCGCTCGACCTGAAAACCGAGGCGGATCTGTATGCCGCGCTGAAGGAAAACCAGGCGCAGAGCACCAAGGTGATCATCGCGCAGCGTATTGCCTCGGTGCGCCGTGCCGACCGGATCGTCGTGCTGGACAACGGCGGCATTTCCGCCGTCGGCACCCATGAAGAGCTGATGGAGTCCTGCAGGACGTACCGCGACATTTACGATTCCCAGATGGGAGAGGAAGGTGAGAGCAATGGTTGATAAGAAGCTGGAAGAACGAAACATCCCGGGGATGATGAACCGCAACGCGCGCTTTGCCGAGGTCGAACACGCCGAGAACGTCGGCGCGACCATGAAGCGGATCATGTCCTATTTTGCAAAGGAAAAGGGAATGGTCGTTTCCATGCTCGCCATCGTCGTGTTCGGCACCCTCTGCGGCGTGTATGCGCCGAGCCTGCAGAGCCGGGCCATCGACATCATCGCGGGCAAGTCGGGCGGGAATCTTCTCGCTGCACTGGCGTTTATGCTGGCCGTCTATCTGCTGTACAGCGCGGGCCAGCTTCTGCAGGGACTCCTCAGCGCAAAGCTCAGTCAACGGATCATCCGGCGGATGCGCGAGGAGCTGTTCGGCAAGATCATCGACCTGCCGATCCGGTACCTCGACACGCATTCCCACGGAGACGTGATGAGCCGCATGACCAACGACATCGAGAACATCTCCACCACCGTCTCCCAGTCCCTTCCCTCGCTCTTCTCCGGCGTGCTGACCATCATCGGCACGGTGGCGATCATGCTGTGGTACTGCTGGCAGCTCGCGCTGCTGAGCTGCGCCACGGTGATCCTGACGCTGATCGCCACGAAAGTGCTTTCCAAGAAGGTCAGAAAGTATTCCCGCAAGCGCCAGCAGCTTATCGGCCAGCTCAACGGCACGGTCGAGGAAATGGTGTCCGGCTACCGCACGGTTGTCGCCTACAATCATCAGGACGAGACGACGCGCGAGTTCTGCGAAACCTCCGACTCGCTGACGAAGGCCGGCATCCGGACCGACGTCATCAGCGGCGTCATGGGCCCGATCATGAACTGCATCGGCAACATCGGCTTTGTCATCATTGCCGCGTTCGGCGGCTATTTCGCGATCACCGGGCTGATCTCCGTCGGCGTGATCTCGGCGTTCATCGTCTACGCCAAGCAGTTCAGCAAGCCGATCAACGAGCTGGCGCAGGTTTACGGCCAGCTGCAGACCGCCGTCGCCGGTGCGGAGCGTGTTTTCCTCGTGCTGGACGAAACAAGCGAGGATATGACGGGGAACGCGCTGCAGACGGAAGAACAGGCCGCCGTGCGGTTTGAAAACGTCAACTTCTCCTATGAGCCGGGGCATCCGATCATCCGGAATTTCTCCCTGACCGTGCCCTCCGGCAAGAAGGTGGCGCTGGTCGGCTCCACGGGCAGCGGTAAGACCACGGTGGTCAACCTGCTGATGCGGTTCTACGACATCGACAGCGGCACGATCCGCATCAACGGACAGGATCTCTCCGAAATGTCGAGGGACAGCCTCCGCAAAAACGTCGCGATCGTGCTGCAGGATACCGTGCTGTTTGCCGATACGATCCGCAATAACCTGCGGTACGCAAACGAATCCGCGTCGGACGCGCAGCTTGAGGAAGCGGTGCGCATGAGCCGCTGCGAGGATATGCTGAAAAATCTCCCCGGCGGCTTCGACGCCCGGCTCACGTCCGGCGGCGAAAACATCAGCCAGGGACAGCGCCAGCTTCTTGCCATCGCCCGTGCGTTCGTGGCCGACCCGAAGATCCTGATCCTGGACGAGGCGACGTCCAACGTCGATACCCGCACGGAAAAAGCCATCCAGAACGCCATGCAGACCATCATGCGCAGCCGCACCAGCATCGTCATCGCGCACCGTCTGTCCACGATCCGCGATTCGGACCTCATCGTCGTCATGGATAAAGGGCAGATCGTCGAGAGCGGCAGCCACCGGGAGCTTTTGGCGCAGAAGGGGAAATACTACGAGCTCTACATGACGCAGTACGCCGGATTCGCGACCTGATTTGCCGGGAAAGCAGCGTCCGGGCAGCAAAAAAAGAGGCAATTCTGCTTTTTTGGCGGGGATTGCCTCTTTTGTCGTATGGATTATTCGAAGTATTCGCTGACGTCCGTGCGGTCGTTGTACTGCTTTCGGACGCGGAGAACGATCGAACCGTCCGCTTCGACGCTCTCGTCCGTAATCTGATAACGGGTTTTGGTGCGCTCGAGCGTAGCCTTGTAATGCTCGACTTCGTCACGGTTGATCTGCGCGGCACGCTCCCTGCTGTAACCCATGTCGGGCTTCTGCGAAAAGACCAGCGTCTGAAGAATGCACGCCGATTTGACACGCTTCACGGTAACACCTCCTTTGCGGCACCATCCGTTTCGGCAGAAAGGATGCGGCCGGAAATGCGAAAAGGTATTCGAGCGGGTTTTGCGGTTTGCCGCTCCGGCTGCCGCCGGAAGGACAAGGCTGCGATACACTCTCCAGACAGTGTTTTTGCACTGTAACTATAATATAGCATAAATTGCGGAATATTTCATGCGGAAAAGTTTTAATTTTTCGTAAAAACGAAAAACGGGAAGCGGCAGGCCTTTCCCCTGCCGCCTCCCGTGCGGAGGACTGAGAAAAAGTGAAGAAAAATCGGATCACAGCGAGGAAAACTTCTGTTTTAAGTAATCCACATAGTATTTCGGGTCAAATTCTCCGACGGCGCGGCGTAAAAGCTCCAGCGGCTCGTAGAAGCAGGCGTGGCGGTGGATGTGCTCACGGAGCCAGCCGGTGACGGGCGAGAGATCGCCGGAGGAAGCCGCGGCGTCGACGTCGACGTCCCGGCGCATGACGGCGAGCATCTGTGCGCCGTAGGCGCTGCCGAGCGCGTAGGAGGGGAAGTAGCCGATGCTGCCGCCCGACCAGTGCGAATCCTGCAGGCAGCCGTGCGTGTCGTCGGGCACCTCGATGCCGAGGTAGTCGCGGTAGAGCGCGTTCCACGCCTCCGGCACGTCCCGGACGGCGAGGGAGCCGTCGATGAGCCGCTTTTCCAGCTCGTAGCGCACCATAATGTGAAGCGGGTATGTGAGTTCGTCTGCTTCGGTGCGGATCAGCGACGGCTGCGCGCGGTTGACGGCGCGGAAGAAGTCGTGCGCGCTGACGCCGGAGAGCTGCGAGGGGAACAGGGAGCGGAGCTTCGGGTAGAAAAACTCGACAAAGGGCTCGGAGCGGCCGATGATGTTCTCG
>JAEDGJ010000208.1 GCA_016297585.1 Clostridiaceae bacterium | reverse complement strand
GTCACGCCCGCGAGCAGCAGCAGCGCCCAGAAAAGCTCCCGCGGCCGCACGCTCATCAGATCGCCGACCAGCAGCGAGGACAGCTTCGACAGTCCCGAGCCCATCGTCGCCAGCACCAGCCCGAGCGCGATGCTGACGGCGGAATAGACGCCGATGATGGTGTCGGCGGAGAGACGCGCGCGCGCCTTCGTGACGGTTACAAGCGCCGCGAAGACGATGGAGAAGAGTACGGCGCCCCAGAGCGGCTCCGCAAAGCCCGCGAGCGTGCCGACGACCATCCCGGTAAACGCGCCGTGCCCCAGCGATTCCGAGAAGAAGGACATGCGCGTGTTGACGATCATCGTCGAAAGCAGCCCGAACAGCGGCGTGATGAGCGCCACCGCCAGCAGCGCGTTTTTGAAAAACAGACCCTGCCCTGCCGTCGCCCATTCGAACGGCAGCCAGTCGATCATGCGATACCACAATTCCATATCGATCACCCCAGTAGCGCGCGGTATTCCGGAGACGCGATGACCTCCTCCGGCGTACCGGAGAGCACCACGCGGTGGTTCAGGAGCACGGTGCGGTCGGCATAGCGGCGCACAAGCTCCGGATCGTGGGAGATCAGCAGCACCGACAGATCGGCATGCTCCTTGACCTGCTCCACCGTCTCATAATAATCGTGCAGCCCCCGGATGTCGATGCCGGAGGAAGGCTCGTCGAGCAGCAGGATCTGCGGCGTCGGCCGCAGCGCGAGCGCCAGCAGCACCCGCTGCAGCTCGCCGCCGGACAGCACGCCGACGCGCCGGTCGAGCGCGTCCTCCATATGCACCGCCCGCAGCGCCTCCCGGATCTCCTCCCGCAGCTTTCTGCCGTGCGGCAGCCATACGGGACGGCGCGAGGTGCAGGCGACGAACAGGTCGCAGACGGTCGCGGGATACTGCGCGTCGAACCGCGGCATCTGCGGCACATAGCCGATCACCGGACGCACCGGCTCGGTGCTGTGCGCGTCCGTGAAGCGGACCTGCCCCGTATGGGGGATCTCGCCCAGCACGGCGCGCATCAGCGTGGACTTGCCCGCGCCGTTCGGCCCGACGATCGCGGTCGTCTCGCCGCAGTGCATGTGGAGGTTGACGTCCTCCAGAATGGTGTCGGCGCCGGCCTTCACGCCGACGTGCTCCACCTTCGTGCAGCAGGCGACGCCGCACTCGTTATTCCCATGGGGATTGACGCGCATGACTCAACCGTTTCCTTCCCCGCAGAGCGCCTGCGCCAGAACTTCGTAGTTTTCCCGCATCAGCTCGAGGTATCCCTTTTCCCCGGCGTCGGCGCCGACCAGCGAATTGACCGCGTATACCGCCGCGCCGGTCTCCTGCGAGACGGTTTCGGCCGCCCGGTCGTCGTACTGCGTATCGGCAAACAGCGCCTGCACGCCGTACTCGCGCACCGCCGCGCAGACCTCGTTAATTTCTTTCGCGGACGGCTCCTCGTCGGGCTCTTTGGCGATGATGCCGACGACGTTCAGACCGAAATCATGCGCCGCGTAGTCAAAGCTCTCATGGAAGATGACAATATTGCGGTTTTCCGCGGCAGCGAGCTTTTCCCGGTATTCGTCCCGCTGCGCGCGCACCTTTTTACTGAACGCGTCGGCGTTCGCGCGGTAGTCCTCCGCATAGGCTGGGTCGGCCTCGCCGAGCGTATGGGCGATATTCGCCGCCATCACGCACGCGCCCTCGGCGCTCATCCACAGATGGGCGTTGTATTCGGTCTCCCCCGTCGCCGACGGCAGCAGCGACGCGCCCGCGACCGCTTCCGCGGTCGCAAGCGCCGTATGCGCGTCCGCGATCTCCCCGAGGAAGCTCTCCATCCCGCCGCCGCAGGCGAGGAATACGTCGGCCTTCTCGAGCAGCTTGCGGTCGTCCATCGTGAGCTGGTAGTCGTGCAGGCAGCCCGCCTGTGCGGGCGCCATGTTTTCAAGGCTCACGCCGTCAATATTCGCCGCAACCTCTTTGGCAATCAGATAGACGGGGCTAAAAGAGGTGACGACCCGCAGTCTCGAGGGATCCGTCTTCTCCGGCTCCGCCGCGCACGCGGACAGCAGCACCAGCAGCGCCATCGCCAGCGGCAGCATCGTTTTCAGCAAAGTCATTCGCGCCTTTCCTTACATTAAAAAACGGGAAAACGGGGGAACGCTTTGGTGCATTCCCGCGTCCCCCCGATTTTCAGTATGCTTGATTCGATTAATACATGCCGCCCATGTCGGGATTGGCGGGAGCAGCGGCGGGCGCCGCGGGCTCCTTCTTCTCGGCGACAAGGCTTTCGGTGGTCAGGATCATGGACGCAACGGAAGCGGCCTTCTCCAGAGCGGAGCGGGACACCTTCGTAGGATCGACGATACCGGCCTTGATCATGTCGGTGTAGGTCTCATGCAGAGCGTCGAAGCCGTAGCCGACCTTGCGGGAGTTCTTGATGCGCTCCAGAACGACGGAACCGTCGAGGCCCGCGTTGGTCGCGATCTGCTTCACGGACTCCTCAAGGGCGCGGACGATGATCTTGACACCGGTCTTCTCATCGCCGTCGACGCTGGAGACGATCTTGGCAACCTCGGTCGCCGCGTTGACATACGCAACGCCGCCGCCGGCCACGATGCCTTCCTGCACGGCCGCACGGGTCGCGTTCAGGGCGTCTTCGATGCGGAGCTTCTTGTCCTTCATTTCGGCTTCGGTCGCCGCGCCGACCTTGATGACGGCGACGCCGCCGGCCAGCTTCGCGAGGCGCTCCTGCAGCTTCTCACGGTCGAAATCGGAGGTGGTCACGTCGATCGCGGCCTTGATCTGGGACACACGAGCCTTGATCTCTTCGGCATCGCCGGCGCCGCCGACAATGATCGTGTTCTCCTTCTGGACCTTGACCTGACGGGCGCGGCCGAGCTGCGCCATGGTGGTCTCCTTGAGCTCGAGGCCGAGATCGGAGGTGATGACTTCGCCGCCGGTGAGGATGGCGATATCCTTGAGCATTTCCTTACGGCGATCGCCGAAGCCCGG
>JAEDGJ010000045.1 GCA_016297585.1 Clostridiaceae bacterium | reverse complement strand
TGCCAAGCACTTAAACGCGATCCTGCTGCCCTCCGGCGGCAAGGTCTACGTCGAGGGCATCGATACGGCCGACGAGGAACGGCTCTACGACATCCGCCAGCGCGTCGGGATGGTGTTCCAGAATCCGGACAACCAGCTCGTCGCGACGATGGTCGAGGAGGACGTCGCCTTCGCGCCGGAGAACCTCGGACTGCCGCAGTCCGAGATCCGCGCGCGCGTCGACGAGGCGCTGCGGGCGGTCGGGATGGAGGACTACAAGGAACGCGCGACCTACGCGCTGTCCGGCGGCCAGAAGCAGCGCATCGCCATCGCGGGCATCATCGCGATGCGGCCGAAGTGCATCGTTCTCGACGAGCCGACGGCGATGCTCGACCCGGTCGGCCGGCGCGAGGTCATGGGCGCGATCCACGGGCTCAACCGCACGCTCGGCATCACGGTGGTGCTGATCACCCACCATATGAACGAGGCGGTCGACGCGGACCGCGTGCTCGTGATCGACCACGGGAAGCTGTTGATGGACGGCACGCCGCGCGAGGTGTTCGGACGCGCGGGAGAGCTGTATGCCGTGGGACTCGCGGTGCCGCAGGGCGTGGAGCTTGCGTATATGCTGCGGGAGGCGGGCGTGGACATCGCCTGCGACGTGCTGACCGAGGAAGAATGTGCCGACGCGCTGTATACTGTGCTGCGCAGACATGGGTTTTAGAGGGATAAAAAGGGTTTCATGAGTACGATTTTGGAAACGCGCGGGCTGCGCTATGAATACGGCTCCGGACTGCCGTCGGAGGTGGCGGCGCTGGACGGAGTGGACATCCGCATCGAGGAGGGGGAATTTGTCGGACTGATCGGACATACCGGCTCGGGAAAGTCGACGCTGATCCAGCATTTCAACGGGCTCCTCGCGCCGACGTCGGGACAGGTGCTGTTCCGCGGACAGGACATCCATGAAAAGGGCTACCGGCTCCGCGAGCTGCGGTTCCGGGTGGGACTCGTGTTCCAGTATCCGGAGTATCAGCTCTTTGAGGAGACGGTGGAGAAGGATATTTCGTTCGGACCGCGCAATATGGGGCTCTCCGAGGACGAGATCCGCGAGCGCGTGCGCATGGCGGCGTCCTATGTCGGGCTGACCGAAGACGTGATGGACAAGTCGCCGTTCGACCTGTCGGGCGGACAGAAGCGCCGCGTCGCCATCGCGGGGGTGCTCGCGATGAAGCCGGAGGTGCTGATCCTCGACGAGCCGACGGCGGGACTCGACCCCGAGGGCGCTTCTCAGATCCTCCGCGAGATCCGCGCGTTCCGCGAGGAGAGCGGCACGACGGTCATCCTCGTTTCGCATAACATGGAGGACGTCGCCCGCACGGCCGACCGGCTGATCGTCATGAATCACGCGAAGGTCGCGCTCGAGGGCACGCCGGAGCAGGTCTTCGGGACGCCGGAGCGCCTGGAATCGCTCGGACTCGACGTGCCGCAGGTGACGAAGATCTTCTGGCTCCTAAAGCAGCGCGGCGTGGACGTCGAAACGTCGGTGTATACGGTCAAATACGCGAAAAACCTCATTCTGAAGATGATCGGGGGCGGCGCTTCATGCTGAAGGACATCACCTTGGGGCAGTACATCCCCGGAAAAAGCGTCATCCACCGGCTCGACCCGCGCCTGAAGCTCGTGCTGACGATCGCCTACATCGCGGTGCTGTTTGCGGCCAAGGGGCCTGCGTCCTACGCGCTCGTTTTCGGCTCTCTCGTGCTCCTGATCGCGCTGTCGGACATCGGACTGCGCTTCGTTTTCCGCTCCATCCGGCCGCTGCTGTTCATCATCCTGTTTACGGCCGTCTTAAATATGTTCTACGTTCCGGGCGAGGCCGTCTGGAGCTGGTGGATCTTCACCATTACCAAAGAGGGCATCCGCACCGCGATCTACATGGCGCTGCGCATCGCGATGCTCATCTCCGGCACCTTCGTCCTGCTCAACTACACGACGCAGCCGATCATGTTAACGGACGGCATCGAGCAGCTTCTCGGGCCGCTCAAGAAGATCCATGTGCCGGTGCATGAGCTGGCGATGATGATGACGATCGCGCTGCGGTTCATTCCGACGCTGATCGAGGAGACGGACAAGATCATGAGCGCGCAGAAGGCGCGCGGCGCGGATTTCGAGACGGGCAACATCGTCCGCCGCGCGAAGGCGCTGGTGCCGATCCTCGTGCCGCTCTTTGTCAGCGCGTTCCGGCGCGCGGACGACCTCGCGGTCGCGATGGAGTGCCGCTGCTACCGCGGCAGCGAGGGACGCACGCGGCTGCATACGCTGAAGCTGCAGAAAATCGACTACCTGACCATCGGTGCCGCGGCGCTGCTGTGTACGGGGATCGTGCTTTTGGGAATCTATGTCTGAAAAACGCAACATCGCTCTCTTTATCTCCTACGTCGGCACGGCCTATCACGGCTGGCAGATCCAGAGCAACGGCATGACGGTGCAGGAGGCCATGCAGACCGCCGTATACCGGGCGACGGGGCAGCGCGTCTCGCTGTCCGGCTGCGGCAGGACGGACGCCGGCGTCCATGCGCGCGTCTACGTCTGCAACGCGCCGCTGGAAACGTCGATCCCGCTTGCGCGGCTGCCGCTCGCGCTCAACTCCCGGCTGCCGGAGGATATCGTGGTAAAGGACGCGAGGATCGTGCCGGAGCGCTTCGATTCGCGCTTTTCCTGCCGCAAAAAGGAGTACACTTATACCGTTCACAATTCCCGTGTGCGCGATCCGTTTCTGCGCGGGCGGGCCTGCCATTTTCCGTACCGGCTCGACTTCGACCGGGTCTGCGCCGCCGCCGCGGAGTTTGTCGGCACGCACGACTTCGCCGCCGTGCAGCGGCAGGGGAGCCCCGTCAAGACGACGGTGCGCACGATCTATCACTGCATCGCGGAAAAGTCCGGGGACGTCATCACGGTGCGCGTCTGCGGGAACGGATTTCTCTATAACATGGTGCGCGCGATCACGGGTACGCTGCTGTACGCGGGACTCGGCAAGATCGAGCCGGGCGATATCGCGGGCATTCTCGAGTCGCGCGACCGCGCCCTGGCGGGTCCGACGCTGCCGGCGGAGGGACTTGCGATGACGGGGCTGTGGTACGACGAATTTACGCTGCCGTAAAAGAGGTTGCTATGCCAAAGAAAGCTTATGCCGATCCGAACGGGAACCCGCCGGTGCGCGACAGGAGGCTCGACGTTCTCCGTTTTGCGCAGCAGCTCATGCTGTTCGGGTTTGCCGCGACGGTCGCGCTGTCGCTTTTCACCTTCCGGGACAACATCCGGGACGCCTACGCGGAATACCGGTCGAGCATCCAGCTCGAGGAGACAAAGGCCGATTCGCGCATCAATTTCGAGCCGGACTCCTCGAATATCTTCGGGCTGTTCGGCAATAACCTCGCGGTGCTGAATCAGGGCACCTATAAGCTCTACACCCCCGCGGGCGACGAGCAGCTCGCGATGCAGTACATCAGCGCCAACCCCGCGATGTCGGTGTCGGAGACCTATGTCTGCATCTACAGCCGCGGCTCGACGACGCTGACCGTGACCGGGCAGACCTCGAAGGCCGGCACGATCACCGTGTCCGGCGGCATCATCGACGTGGTGCAGAACGACGCGGGTTACATCGCCGTCGTACATAACGACGACCGCTACCGCAGCGTGGTGTCCGTATTCGACCCGACGCTGCAGCTCCGCTACGAATGGAAGACGTCGGAGTACTATGTCCAGACGGCGGCGCTGTCGCCGGACGGAAAGACGCTCGGCGTCGCGGCGCTGACGCAGGACGACGCGGTGTTCATCACGCGCGTCATCACGTTCCTGCTGGCGGAGGAAAACTACCACAGCGTCTGCGACATTCCGGAGACGATCGTCACCGACCTGACGTTTCTCGGCAACGAGGCGCTGTGCGCCGTCGGCGATACGCGCGCGTGCGTGCTGAATCTGGACGGCAGCATCCGCTATGAATACGACTACGGCGGCAACAGCCTGCGCACCTGCGACTACGATTCGGCGGTGTGCGTGCTGTCGGTCGTCGACCGGACGTCGGGCCTTGCGTCCTATCTCGTGTCGCTGTCGGCGGGCGCCGAACCGGTGATCGTGGAGACGGATGAGATCCGCTGGATCGACGTAAACTCGGGGTATGTCGCGCTGCTCTACACGGATACGGTGGAGGTGCGGGATACGATGCTGAATCCGCTCGGAAAGCCCGTGACGGTGTACAATGTGCGGCGCGTGTTCATGACCTCGGCCGGCAAGGCGCTGCTGATCTACACCTCCGAGGCGGGCGTGGTCGATCTGATTACGCCGTTTTTACAGAAATGAAAGACGGGTGATTCCCATTTCGGTTGGCTTTTTTCTGGATATTGCCCTGCTCTGCGTGGTGCTGCTCGTGGTCTATGTCTGCGCAAGAAGGGGCTTTGTAAGGCTGCTGTTGTCGGGCGTCTCGGTGCTTGTTGCGCTCGCGGTCGCATTTGCCGGGACGGCGGCGCTGGCCCGTCCGATCGCCGGGGCGGCGTCGGGCGCGATGGAGCGCTTCCTCGTGCACCAGACCTCGCGCTTTCTGCCCGACGAGGACGCGCTCGATACCATCGTGTCGATGTCGGACAAAGTCGTGACCGTCGTGCGCGCGGTGCTGGAGAAAATGGACCGGGGCTCGGACGATGCGGAGGAAGCGGCCGCGGAGACTGCCGCGGACGAGACACAGGATGCCGAATCGGAGCCGCTGCGGGAGCTTGCCTACGGCATTTCGCTTGCATTGTACGGATTTTTGCTGTTTGCGGTGCTGTTTTCGCTGATTCTTGCCATTCTGCGCGTCCTGATCGACCGGCTCGCGTTCATCGAGCGCATTCCGATCGTCGGAGCGCTGGATCTGTCGCTCGGACTGATTCTGGGGCTCGCGGCGGGGGTCGTGGTGCTGTTTTTGCCGGTCATCGTGATGGAAACCCTGATCCCGCGCGTGCTCGGCTCCGGCTTTGCGGTGCCGGCGGAGGTTTTTTCGGGAAGCTGGCTGATGCGGATGACGTACGCGCTGTATCCTTTCAAATAGGAGAGTGCCGATGTATTTTATCATAGCGGTCATCACGCTTTTTTGCGTGCTGCTGTTCAATCTGTTCTGTTCCGCACCGCTGCAGACGGCGTTCGGCGTCTGGGGCATCGCGGCGACGGAGGTCGGCTATGCGCTGATCGCGCTTGCGGGCGCATCCGCGATGATCGTCGGCGCGAGAAAGACCGAGACGGACGGCGTGGACTGTCTGGAGATCTTCTCGACGCGCGCGCCGAGTCCGAAATCGGTCTGCGGCGGGCTGCTGCTGATCGGCGCGTCCTATTTTTCGGCGGCGCTTTTATCGAATATTTTGTATATGCTCTTTCCGGGACTGGTCGACCGGACGGTGGATTCGATGAAGAACGCGTTCTACGCGGCGAATCTGCCGACGATGCTCGTCACGATGGCGCTGTTCCCGGCGATCTGCGAGGAGCTGGTGTTCCGCGGCGTGCTGCAGTATGCCGTCGACCGCCACGGGACGCCGCGCATCGCGGTGCTTTTGACGGGCGTGGTGTTCGGACTGTTCCATCTCGACCCGGTGCGCATTCCGATCGCCGCGATGACGGGCATCGCGCTGTGCTACGCGCTGTACCGTTCGAAGTCGATCTTCGTGCCGATGCTGATGCACTTTGCAAACAACGCGGCAAGCGCGCTGGTGTCCGCGATGCCGGCCGCGTCGAACGAGGCGGCGGTCGAGGAGAGCGCGGCGGCGCTTGCGCAGCTCGGGCTGCCGGAAAATCTGATCTACCTGTTCGCGGGAGCGGAGCTGACGGTGATGGTGCTGGGGCTTTTGATCGGCGGACTGGCGCTGCTCGAGCCGAAGCCGATGGAATCCCTGAAAAAGCATAAGGCGACGGCGATCGTACTCGCCTGCATCGTGCTGGCGCTCGGCGCAGGCTACAGTATTCTGGCAATGTTTACGGCATAGAGATACAAAACGGGGAAAGGGATGAAACGGGAAAGATGTCCTATTTTATCGGGATTGATGTGGGGACCTCGAGCGTCAAGGCGGCGCGTCTGAGCGGAGGGAAGACCACGACCTACCGCGCGGTCTACGATCCGGCGCTCGGGAATACGCCGACGGCATGGTGGAAGGCGCTGGCCGATGCGGTGGCGCAGGTGTCCGCGGATACGGGCACGGACTGCGCGGGGCTCGGACTGACCGCACAGGTCGGGACATATCTGCTCGCAAACGAAAAACAGCCCGTCGAGGCGTGGCCGGTCTACGGCTGGGGCGGCTCGGGCGGCACCAAGCAGCGCGAGGCGCTGCAGGATCGCTTCGGAACGGAATTTTTCATCGCGCATACGGGGATGCCGATGCCGAAGGTGCCGTCGTATCCGGCGTCGAGGCTGCGCTGGTTCATCGAGGAACGCGCGCATGAGTGGGCGCGGGCGACGAAGATCCTCGCGCCGAAGGATTTCCTCTACGAAAAGCTGACCGGGAAGCTCTGCTCGGATACGCTGACGTGGAACGGACTCGCGGACCCGCTGACGGGCAACCCGAATCCGGAATTTCTCGCGGCGCTGGGGATGAACCCCGAGCGTTTTGCACCGATGTATCCCTCCCTCTGCGCGCCCGCGGGACTCTGCGAGAGCGCGGCGGAGAAGCTCGGACTGCCGGTGGGCACGCCGGTGTACCTCGGCTGCAACGACTCCCACGCGTCGTTTCTCGGCATGGGCATCTCCGGCATCGGGCAGGCGTTCGACCTGACCGGCACGTCGGAGCATGTCGGCCTTATCAGCCCGATGCCGATCGGCGACGGCGAGATGATCTGCTCGACGTTCTTTGAGGGCTGCGCGACGTTCGGCGTCACGGCGTCCTCCGGCTCGTCGATCGACTGGGGCTACCGCATCTGCGGCATGCCGCAGAACGCCCAGACCGAGGCGCTCGTGACGGAGCGCTTCCACGCGATGGAGGAAGGACGCGCGCATCCGCCGGTCTTCCTGCCGTATGTGACGGGCGAACGCACGCCGATCTGGGACGGCGACGCGCGCGGCGCGTTCATCGGGCTGTCGGCGGAGCATACGCCGGCCGACCTGCTGTACAGCGTGCTCGAGGGCGTGGTCTTCTCGGTCGCGCATATCTGGTCGGGACTGCCGGGCGAGCTGACGGAGGACGCGCATACGATCCGCCTCGGCGGCGGCGCGTCGGAGAACACGCTCTTAAACGAGATGAAGGCGGCGCTTCTCGGGGTCACACTGGAGATCCCGTCGGAGAAGAACGTCGGCGCGCTGGGCGCCGGACTGATCGCCGCGGCGGGCTCCGGCGCGTATCCGAGCCTGCGCGACGCGGTCAGCGCCTACGTCTCGCTGTCGGCGCGCGTGATGCCGCGGGCCGATCCGATGCCCCTAAAGCGGCGCTTTGCGCTGTACCGCAAGCTCTCCGGCCTTAACCGCGAGTTCGGCGTTTCGGCTGCGCTGTAACGAATATTACAAATTGAATACAGAAACGAAAAAGCCCTTGCGCCCGGGCATAAAGTTTGCTATAATACGCATATACTAAAACGGGTTCGCGGGAAGGGGCTCCGTAAAAACGGCGCTTCCCCCGCGGATGCCGGAAATGACTTCCTGCGCGGTTCGTGTATGAGTTTTGTTATTAACCCACAATTAATAACAATCAGGGAGATCGGACTTCCACCGTGGTTTGCAGGCCTCCCGGCGGACGCGGCGCCCATCAGGGGCGTTTCGCGGTTCCGTCCGGATGTTGGAAGCAGTAAAGCGGCGGAGAGATTTCCCGTCCTACACTTTCGGTAGGTTATTAATTCAACTCCGGTTACGGCTGATGTGGGGTCATGAGGGGCGCGAGCGTCACTGCTTGCGCCCTTTATTCATCTTTTCGAGGTCATTTTACGAGGAGGACAAGCCCATGAAATATACGGTATCCCCGGGAACCGTTCCCGGAGAAGGCATTCTGTTCGTCAACCATCACGAAAAGCGCCGTTCGGGGCATCTCGGGCACGCGCTGGTCGAATACGAGGACGGCAAGCTCCTCGCGTTCTATTCCAACTGCGCGGGCTCCCGCAATCACGGCCATTCGGGCTTCGGCTGGGTCGAGTACCGCCGCTCGGAGGACGGCGGTGAGACTTGGGGCGAGCCGGAGGTGCTGCCGTATTCGGCGCGCATGTTCCTCGACGGCGAGTATACGGTGGCGTGCGAGAAGGCCGTGCGCGCGGACGACGGCACGATCGTCGTGACCTGTCTTTTGAGCCGCTGCCAGCCCGCGTGGGAGCCGTGGGGCGTGCCGACGGTCATCCGCAGCCGGGACGGCGGCAAGACTTGGAGCGCGCCGAAGCCGATGACCGCGGAGGCGGGGCGGCTGTACGACCTGCGCGTCTGCGACGGCACGATCTTCGGGCTGTTTTTTGCGAACGACGGCGCGGAGAGCTTCCTCGGCAACAAGCCCGAGCACCAGTACAAGCTGCTCGTGAGCACGGACAACGGCGAGACCTTCACGGAGCGCTCGACGCTGCCGTTTGACACGATGGGCCGCGGCTACGGCTCGCTGCTGTTCAGCCCGGACGGGATGCTCGCGGCGTATGTGTACAACGCGGCGGACGAGTATCACCTCGACTACTGCGTCAGCGCGGACAGCGGCAGCACCTGGACGGCGCCCGCGCAGTCGGAGGTCAAAAAGCGCATCCGCAATCCGCAGACGGCCTACTTAAACGGGCTGTGCTTCCTGCACGGCCGTTCCGGCTGCGTGGATAAGACCGTGCCGTCGAATTTCGTGCTGTACAGCTCGGAGGACGGCGTGCATTGGGACGACGGCGTCTATCTGCGCATCCCGCCGGAGGGCGCATGGGGCGGAGGATCGTACTATTCGAACAATCTGGTCGTCGGCGCGCTCGGAACGGGAAAGAAGCGCCTGCTGATCCAGAGCTCCGACGCCTACGACGAGGCGCGCACCGACATCCGCCACTGGTGGGTGGACGTGGAGGAATAAAACTTCGATTTTCGCGCGGGTTTTGCCGCCGCGTGCCCCGAAAAATACGAAAATAATGCCGGAAACATCCAGTAAAGGAGGTTTCCGGCATCGTTTTTTGTGATGTAAGGCTTTTTTACTTCGGCTTCCGGTGATTCCGGATGTAGATCGCAAGCTGGAAGACATACACGGCGGTCAGCGGGACGAGCACGACGAGCCCGCCGTAGAAGCGCAGGACGAGCATCATCGTGACGGCGACGATGCAGAGGACGAGGCCGACGATGAGAAGCGTCAGCGCCTTTTTGTCGGAAAACGGATACTGCATGCAAAAATCCCCCTTTTTTAGCCGTGGATCAGACCAGCTTTTTTTCGGTCCACGCGTGACCGTGGAAGCGCACGAGGAAGAAGGTGCTGCGGGCGATCCAGTCGATGTACATACCGAACCAGATGCCGTGGACGCCGAGGCTCGTAAAGTGCGTCAGGCAGAAGGACACCAGCAGGCGGAAGACGATCATGCTGGCGATGGAGCCGTACATATTGACGCGGACGTCGCCCGCGCCGCGCAGCGCGTTCGGCAGCACGAAGGAGACCGACCACAGCAGGGGCATCGCGATGAGATAGTAGCGGAAGATGACGCGGATGATGTCGTTGACCGGCTCCGGCTGGCTGTACAGCGCGAGGAAGGGCGTCATCAGGAAATAGCAGGCCGTGCAGGTGACGACGTGCATCAGCGACGACAGCAGTACGCCGGTGCGCGTGACCGAGCGCGCGCGGTCCTTGTCGTCCATGCCGATGAACTTGCCGACGATCGGGACGAGCGTGAGCTGGAACGCGCTGCCGGGCACGAGCAGGAGGTTTGCCATGTTGTTCGCGATGCTGTTCGCGGCGAGCGAATCGGTGCCGAAGGGGATGACGAAGGTCTGCGTCAGCAGGCGGCCGCCCTGGAAGATCAGGTTTTCGATCGACATCGGGATGCCGATGAACAGCACCGTGCGGACGACGGAGAAATCGAGCTTTTTGATTCGCAGCGTCGGGACGTACAGGTGCTCGTTGCCGCGGCGCACGAGCAGCAGACCGTGTACGGCGCCGTAGGCGCGCGCGATGATGAGGGCAAGGCCGGGGCTGAGCATCCCGAGCCCGAGCTGCACAAACAGCCAGGAAAAGAGCGCATACAGCGCGTTCGTCAGGATGCTTAGAAGCATCGTCCGGCGGGGATAGCCCGAGCCGCGGATGATGTTCGCGCTGACGTTGTAGAGCATGAAGAAGGGGATCGAGAACGCGCTCGTCAGCAGGAAGGTGCGGCCGTTAACAAAAATCGCCTCGTCCGCCGCGCCGAGGAGAAAGACAAGCAGCGGACGGTTGAAGATCAGGATCAGCGCGAGTAGCGACAGGCTGATGCCGGTCAGGAACCAGATCGACTGCACGGCGACGCGTCCGGCGCCCACGGGATCGCGCTTGCCGCGGTACTGGGAGACGACGACCGCCGCGCCGGTGCCCATCGAGAGGAACACCTGCAGCAGAAAGACGTTGAGCGTGTCGACCAGATTGAAGGCGGAGACCTCCGCGCTGCCAAGGCCCGCGAGCGTGGAGCTTGTAATGATGCTGCATATGGAAATGCAGAGCTGTTCGAAGAAAATCGGCGCGAAGAAGGTCAGAAGCTCCCGCAGATCGGCGCGGAGCGTGGAAAATCGGGAAGTTTGCAGCTTGTCCATGAATACCCCCGCAAAGCGCGCCCGGCGGGGAAAGACCGCCGGGGAAATGCAACCATTATAGCACGCCGCAGAGAAAAATGCAACCCCGAATCGCGTTATGCGCCGAAGCGCAGCGTCCACGACTGCAGCCGGAGCCGGTCGGAGAGGAAGTCGTCCCGCAGCGCCGGGGTATGCACCCAGGTGCCGCGCAGCGAGAAGCGCTCGAGCGCCGGGAAGGCAGCAAGCGAGGGAAGCTGCGTCCGCGGACGGCATTCGACCGTCTGCGCGCCGCCGGTGAGCACCTCGAGCGCCGCGAACAGGAAGTCCGCGGGGCCGAGCACCGCGTCTCCGACCCGGATGGACACGGGCAGGAAGCGCGAAAAGTCCGTTTCGCGTGCCGCCGCGCGCAGCTCGTCCGCTGTAACGGTGACGGGCGACGTCACGCCGCGGGGAGGCGCGAGGAAGCCGTAGACTTTTCCCGGGGAATACTGCGCCTCGCCGCGCAGGAAGGCGGCGCAGGCAAGAAAGATGTCCGACAGCGACAGGGACTGTGGGGAGGTGACGGGGTAGAGCTCGCGGGAGAGCGCACAGCGGAGTGCCGGCAGGTCGGCGCGTGTGACGGGGCGGCGGGGCGTCTCGGACGCGCGCAGGGAGGCAAGGTCGGTGATGCGGAAGCGCCCGTCCGCGCGGAGCATGCGGATGAGCGTGCGGAAGCCTTCGAAGTAGGCGCGGGTCTGGGCGGGGTCGCGCGGACGGCAGGTCTCCCACTCGCCCCACGGATGCCGGTTTTCGCCTTTATAGTTCACGCCGTCCCAGAATTCCGAAAAATACGCCATATTCGGGTGCGTATAGAGGATGACGCGCTCCTTTTGGGCAAGCCCGTCGAGCAGCGCGGGCAGATCCCGTCCCCGTTCCGTACAGAAGATGCCCTCAATGGAGTCGGTATAGGCGATCTGGCGCAGGTTGCAGTAGTACAGGTCGCGGTTTTTTTCGTCCGTGACGACGGTATCGCAGTAGAAGGGGATGCCGAGGTCCGCGTAGAGGTACATCGCGGCGTAGCTCTTGCTGTCGCCGGGCGGCACGGCAAAGAGGATGTCCCGCTGTCCGGTGACGCCGCGGATCATCCCGAGCGCCTCGCATTCATAGCGCGCGGCATTCCGGTAGCTTTCGTCGAAGCTTTCGAAGTCGGTCTGCTCGCAGATGTCGGGGTGCAGGCTGTGGCCGTAGGTATGGCTGCCGACCTCGTGGGCGGCGAGCGCATCGAGCACGTCGCGCCGTCCCCAGGCCTGAAG
Source organism: Clostridiaceae bacterium (assembly GCA_016297585.1). GTDB lineage: Bacteria > Bacillota > Clostridia > Oscillospirales > QAMX01 > JAAZKA01. The sequence goes on along the minus strand of JAEDGJ010000045.1, from coordinate 3,616 downwards.
CTGGCAGGCGAGGAGCCCGACCAGCGCGAAATGGCCGCGCACGCCCTCCTCCGTGCAGATGCGGGCGAGCTCGGCGATGGCGTCGGCGGAGCGGTTGGAGGTAAAGTCCTCCGTATCGAAGAAAAACATCACTTCGGTGGGCTTGCGCATCGGAAACGGCACCTCAATTCTTCAGAAAATCGGAGCGGTAGGACAAAACGGGGCAGTCATAGCCCTTTGCGCGCAGGGACAGGAGCCGGATGGCGAGCAGGTCGACGTCCACGCCGAAGAGGCGGGCGAGCTGTTCGGCGCCGAGCTCCGCGTGTTCGAAGAGCTCCTGCTCGTCGATCAGCAGCGCCGCGGCGAACACGTTTGCCTCGTATTCGGTGCGGTCGCCGCCGGTCTGAACGGCGAACTCGTGCAGCGCGTGACACTGCGCCTGTGCGCGGTGCAGGCGGTCGTGGCCGAGCTCGTGCGCGCAGACGACGCGCCGGACGGCGGACGGCAGCGCGGGATGGATGACGATGAAGCGCTCGCCGCCGAGACAGAGATACATCCCTTTGAGCGAGCCGAGCTCCTTATAGCGCACCAGCGCCCCGGTCTGCCGGGCGATGTCGAACGGGTCGCGCGTGCCGCATTCCTCGATCAGGGTCTCGGCCTCGCGCTCGATACTGTCACGATGCATGGGTCAGCCGTTCTGAACGGAGGGCAGCTTTCCCGCCTTTTCCCGGGCTTCCCAGTACAGATCGTTGATCGCGCGCATCACATAGTCCCGGTCCTCGTCGCTCAACCGTCCGCCGGCAAACAGCCCGGAGACGTCGGCGAGCAGGCGGCGCACCTCCTCGTCCGCTTCCGGATCCCCATGTTCGCGCGTGTCGCGGACGCAGACCTCCTCGTCGTTCATCAGATAGTCCACCGATACGTCGAACAGCGTCGCGATCCGCGCGAGCACCTCCGTCTGTTTGGGCATACATTTCCCGAGCTCATAGTTGATCAGCGTCCTGCTCGTCACGCGCAGCGACGCGGCAAGCTCCGCCTGCGTCAGCTTTTTCGACAGCCGCAGCGCCCGCAGCTTCTCTCCGAACGTCATACCGCCGCTTCCCCTTTCCGTGAAACACTTTCATAAAATGAAATGAAATTCATATCTGATAGTATAAACCTTTTTCCCCGTTTGTCAAGGGGAGATTTGCGAAAAAGGGGAGCAGGGCGCCGCTTTACGCGCGCAGGACGTCGATGCCTGCGCGGGCGAGGGGCTCGGTTTCGGCAGGGGAGGCGGCGGAATCGGTGACGACGCGGGCGATCCGGCTCATCGGAGCGTAGGCGACCATCGAGCGGCGGCGCAGCTTCCGGGCGTCGCAGAGCACGACCGATTCCGCGGCGCGCTCGACGGCGAGCTGGCAGAGCCGCGCGGTCTCGAAGTCGGTCGTCATGAAGCTCTCGCCCGGCAGAACGCCGTCGGTGCCGAGAAAGGCGCGGGTATAGCCGAGGGAGGCAAGGGCGTTTTCGGCGAGAAAGCCGCAGAAATCCTGCCGGTTTGCCCGGTAGAGCCCGCCGATGAGCGTCACCTGCGTACAGGCGGAGAGCGCCTCGAGATTGACAAGGGAGTTTGTGAAGACGCTGACGTGCAGCCCCTCCGACTCGATGCGGGCGGTCAGCGCGCGGCAGAAGGCGTGCAGCGTCGTGCCGGAGTCGCAGTACAGCACGTCGCCCTCCCGCACCAGCGCGCACGCGGCACGGGCGATGGCCTCCTTCTCCTGCGCGGCGGACGAGGCAGTGTGCTCGAACGAATACTCGCTTAAAAAGTCGCGCACGAGCCGGATGCCGCCGTGGACGCGGATGGCGCGCCGCTCGGTCTCCAGCTCGTCGAAAAGCCGCCTGGCGGTCGACTCCGAGACCCCCAGGAGCGCCGTGGCGTCCGCAAGCTCCAGCCGTCCTCTCTCCGACAGCGCCTCATACAGCTGCTTTTTCCGTTCCCCGCGTCCCATCGTGTTCCCTCCGGTGTGTTTTTTCTCATTATACCCTCGCCCATCCGGTTTTGTCAAGGGAAGGAATTGACCGAAACGTTCAAAAAATACTTGACTTCTGACTTAATCCGGCATATAATCAAGGCAGCTTCCGGGAGAAGACGGATTCGGGGAAGCGCGGAAAGGAGAATGCAGGTATGAGCAAGCTGAAGGTGGGCGTTTTCGGTGCGGCGAGAGGCCGGACGATGATCGGCGTGCTGCTGGAGCATCCGGACGCGGAGCTGGTCGCGGTCTGCGACAAGTATGAGCCGCTGCTCCGTGAAGTCGGCGAAAAAGCCGAGGAAAAGGGCCTGAAAATCGCTCTTTACACGGATTTTGAGGAGTTTTTCAAGCATGATATGGACGCCGTGGTGCTCGCCAACTACGCGACGGAGCACGCGACCTACGGCGCGCGCCTGCTGCGTTCGGGACGGCATATCATGACGGAGGTGCTGCCGTGCGAGACGCCGGCGCAGGGCGTGGAGCTGGTCGAGGCCGTCGAGCAGACGGGGCTCGTCTACGCCTACGCGGAAAACTACTGCTACATGGACCGCACCTTCGAGATGTGGCGGCGCTACCTCGCGGGCGACATCGGCCGCGTGACCTACGGCGAGGGCGAGTACATCCACGACTGCTCGTCGATCTGGCCGCGGATCACCTACGGCGACCGCAATCACTGGCGCAACGTGGTGCATCCGTTCTTCTACTGCACGCACAGCCTCGGGCCGCTGCTTGCGATGACGGGCGAGCGTCCCGCCAAGGTGACGGGCATCATGACGCGCGCCGACCTGGAGCCGTATATGAAGGGGCTGTCGATGATGACTGCCGGCATCGAGATGGTGACGACGAAGTCGGGCGCGGTGTTCAAGAGCATCCACGGCGGCCTCAAGCGCGAGCCGGGCAGCATCAACTACGAGCTGTACGGCGACCGCGGCTGCATGGAGACGCAGCGCTTCGGCGACCCGTACTTAAACGTCTACCGCGAAGGCTCCCGCGCCTGTCACGGCAACCTCGAGAGCTATTTCCCGCAGAAATTCGTCGACGCCGAGCTCGCGGAGAAGGTCGCGACGCACGGCGGCTCGGACTTCTACGCGACGCACTTCTTCATCCAGAAGATCCTCGGCCGCGAGAACGGCAAGTGGAGCATCGACGTCTATCAGGCGATGGACATGGGGCTGTGCGGCCTGATCGCGCACCGCTCGGCGCTGGCGGGCGGCATCCCGATGGACGTGCCGGACTTCCGCGACCCGGCGCAGCGCGACGCGTACCGCGGCGACCACGCCTGCACGACGCCGTCCGTCGCGGGCGACCAGCTCCTGCCGCGTCTGCCCATCCCCGGCGGGATGCCGGAGGTGCCGCAGGAGGCCTACGACCGCATCCGCGATCTGTGGCTCGCGGGGAAGGATTTCGAGAACTGAAAAAAGGCGTTTGCCGTAAAACAATCCCCCGACCGAAGGGCGGGGGTCATAAGACAGTGAATAGCCACAGTAGTTTGCTCTGCTGTGGCTGTTCTTGTGTTTTATCCTGTTATGTGATAATATGGAACCTAACAGACCCACAAATCGGAAGTTGTAGGAGGAAATTTTTAATGAATATAACAGTTTATCTTGGGGCAAACGAAGGAAATGACCCAT
>JAEDGJ010000044.1 GCA_016297585.1 Clostridiaceae bacterium | reverse complement strand
ATCCGTCATGCACACGAGCGTCGGGTCGCCGTACGCCTCGGGCGTCGTCTCGGCAAGGCTCCACTGAATCTGGCTCGCCGCGAAGACGGGAAGCCCGTGTGCGCCGGCATAGGCGTTGTACGCCGCGATGCGGGAGACCTTCCAGTTCGACGCGCCGACGGCGTCCGCGTATCCCGCGTCCACCAGCGCCGCCATCGACTCCGCGATGTCCTCCACCGGGCGGCCGGCGTCGTCGCGGTGCAGGAACCACAGCGCGGGACGTGCGCCGAGCGCGTCGAGACTGCGCGCCGCGTCGTCGAGAATGCTCGCGCGGTCGAGGCGGGGCTCGTCCATGTGCCCGGCCGCCGGATGCGCGCCCTTCGTGATCAGCCGGACGCCTTCCGGATGCCGCGCCGCAAGCCAGCGGCCGATGACGGCCTCCGACGCGCCCGCCCCGGCGTCCGACCATGCGCCGTAGACCCGCGCGGTGTCGACGGCGCGTCCGCCGAGCGCGTAGTAGGCGTCCAGCAGCGCAAAGCTGCGTGCCTCGTCGAGTGCGGAACCGAAATAGGAAGAGCCGAGAATTACGCTGGAAAATTCGCAATTACCGATTTTTAACGCTCGCATCATGAACCTCACATCCTAAATTCATAAAATAGACTTGCGCAACGAAAGCCCTTGTGCTATAATTCTTACAGTGCCATCCCGGGCGCGGATTGCGGCTTTTTGCGGGATGAAACGATGAAAAACGGGGGACAGCGTATGATGGCAACCGAATCCGTGTTCCTCGGCACCGGCGCCGCCGAAATGTTTCCGAATCCCTTCTGCGGCTGCGCGGTCTGCCGGCGTGCGAGGGAAAACCGTGAGACCCGGCTGCGCGCGGCAATGCTGCTCGACGGGACTATGATGATCGACTTCGGGCCGGACGTCTGCGCGGCTTCCCAGCATTACGGCGTGCCGCTCGACCGGGTGGAGCACGTCCTTGTGACCCATACGCACGAGGATCACCTCAACGAGGCGACGTTTTCCGTGCTGACGATGACGGAAATGGCGCATCCGATCCACTTTTACCTCTCGGAGGAGGGCTGTGCCTGGCTTGCGGACGTTACGGCGTCGCAGAAGGACTGCCCGGGCAGCTTCGGCTGGATGCTGGCGTCGCTGCAGGAGGCGGGGAAGATCGTTTTCCACGCGGTCTGGCCGTACCGGCCGTTTGACGCCGGAGGAAAGCGCGTCACGCCGCTGAAAACGAACCATGCCGGAAACGGCGCGGACGAGACGGCGCTCAACTACCTGATCGAATGGGAACGCGGCGCATGGCTGTACGCGGCGGATACCGGGCTGTACGGAGAGGAAAACCTCCGCTTCCTTGAGGCATGGGCACGGGAGCACGGCGCGCTGGACACCGTCATCTTTGAGGGGACGTACGGCTCGGAGAAAATGCCGCGGGACTGCGGGCATATGGACGCCGCACGGCTGTGCGAGCAGTTTTCCGACCTGCGCCGGATCGCGGCGCTCGACGGGCATACGCGCGTCTTTCTGACGCACATCAATCAGGTACAGCACTTTTCCCACGCGGAATACCAGGATTATATGAACCGGCATGCCGACGCCCATGTGACCGTGGCGCGGGACGGCATGAGAATCTGACAGAATACGGGAGCTATGCCGATATTATATCGCAGGCTGCCGCGATCTGTCAATCCAAATCGCATCAGGGAGTGAATGAATCTTGTCGAATACACCTACTGTCCGCCGCGCCGTCGTAAAGCTGTCGGGAGAGACCCTTGCGGGAAAGCTGGGGCGCGGCATTGATTTCGAGATGCTCGACCGCGTCTGCCGCGTGCTCGCGGAATGCGCGTCTCTCGGCGTGGAGCTCGGCGTCGTCGTCGGCGCGGGCAACTTCTGGAGAGGCGTCAAGGACGGCGGCGGCAAGCTTGACCGCGTGCGCGCCGACCATATGGGGATGCTGGCGACGACGATGAACGCCATCGCGATCGGCGACGCGCTCGAACGCGCCGGAGCCGCGCCGCTGGTGCTCTCCGCGACGCCGATGCCCGCCTACGCGGACACCTATTCGCCCGACCGCGCCCGCCGCGCGCTGTCGGAGGGGAAGATCGTCGTCGTCGGCGGCGGTACGGGCAATCCGTACGTCTCCACCGACACCGGCGTCGTCCTGCGCGCGCTCGAGATGAAGGCGGAGCTGACCCTGATGGCCAAGAACGTCGACGGCGTCTATGACCGCGACCCGCACGAGCCCGGCGCCGTCAAATTCGACCGCCTTTCCTACCGGCGCATTCTGGCGGATCACCTGAACGCCATCGACCAGAGCGCCGCCTGCATGGCGGGGGACAACGGTCTCGTCATCCGGCTTTTCGCGCTGGAACAGCCCGAAAGCATCCGCGAGGTGCTCCTCGGCGCGACGCCGGGAACCCTGCTTACCAACGATTGAGCATCCTTCCGAATAAAGAAAGGAGAATACGCATATGAAGAACAAGGGAGATTTCAACAAGAAGGAATCCAAGAAGGCGCCCGACAAGAAGGGCGTGCCGTCCAAACAGGAGATGTCCGCCGCTGCCGGCTTTGCGCCCGACCGCGATAAGTACGAAGCCCGCATGAAGAAGACCATCGAGGTGCTGGAGTCCGAATTCTCCACCATCCGCGCCGGACGCGCCAATCCCGCCGTGCTCGACCGCATCACCGTCGAGTATTACGGCTCCCCGACGCCGCTCGCGCAGGTCGCCTCCATCTCCGCGCCCGAGCCCCGCGTGCTCGCGATCCAGCCGTGGGACGCCTCGACGCTGAAGGGCATCGAAAAGGCGATCTTGACGTCCGATCTGGGCATCAATCCGCAGAATGACGGCCGCATCATCCGCCTGATCTTCCCGCCGCTCACCGAGGAGCGCCGCCGCGAGCTCATCAAGCAGGTCAAGAAGCTCGCCGAGGACGCCAAGGTGGCCATCCGCAACGTCCGCCGCGACGCCGTTGACGAGTTCAAGGCGCAGAAGAAGAAGTCCGCGATCACGGAGGACGATCTCGCGATCGCCGAAAAGGACGTGCAGGATATGACCGACAAGTATATCCGCACGATTGACGATACCGCCGCGAAAAAAGAAAAGGAACTGATGGAAGTTTGATTCCCGAAGGAGTAAAGATCCCGGAGCATATCGCGATTGTGATGGACGGCAACGGCCGGTGGGCATCTTCGCGGGGACTTCCCCGCACCGCCGGCCACAAAGCCGGCGCGGAAACCTTCCGCCGCATCGCGACGCACTGCTCCCGCATCGGGCTGCCGTATCTGACGGTGTACGCGTTCTCGACGGAGAACTGGAAGCGTCCGGAGGCCGAGGTGCGTACGATCATGGAGCTTCTGCGCCGGTATCTGATCGAGGCGCGGGAGAAGATGGTGCAGGAAAACACCGCGCTGCGCATCATCGGCGACCAGTCGCGCCTGCCTGAGCCGCTGCGGGCGCTGATCCGCGAAACCGACGAGCTTTCCAAGCGCACAAACGGCCTGCGCGTCAACGTCTGCCTGAATTACGGCGCGCGCGACGAGATCACCCGCGCGGTGCGGGCGATTGCGCGCGACGCGGCGGCGGGGAAGGTCGACGCCGGGGAGATCACGGCGGACTATATTTCGTCGCGCCTTGATACGGCGGGGATTCCGGATCCCGACCTGATTATCCGTCCCGGCGCGGAGCACCGGCTTTCCAACTATTTGCTTTGGCAGGCGGCGTATGCGGAGCTGTATTTTTCCGATACGCTGTGGCCGGATTTTGATGAGGAGGAGCTTGACCGGGCGATCGTGTGGTTTTCCACGCGGAAGCGGCGGTTCGGCGGAGTCTGAGACATGTGGGTTCGTATCCTGTCCAGCGCGGCGGCGCTGGCGCTGCTGTTCGGCGTGCTGTTCTGGCTGCCGGAGTGGGTCATCCCCGCTGTCATGATGGTTCTCTGCGCCATCATGGTGCGCGAGTTTCTCGGCGCGACGGGATTTATCAAAAACCGCGCGATTCTGATCTGCGCGGTTGTTTTTTCAATGCTGATCCCGCCGTGGGTCTATCAGGGCGCGAGCTATGCCCCGGCGAATGTGACGCTGTTTCTCTATACCGTGCTGCTGTTCGCACTGGCGCTCGGCAGTCAGAGACAGGTGACGCTGGAGCAGATCGGCGGCGCTTTTTTTGCATCGCTCTTCATTCCGCTGGCGCTGACCTCCGTGCTGCGCGTCCGGATGATGCCCGAGGGGTATTACCTCGTGCTGATGCCGCTGATCGCGGCGTTTATCAGCGATACCTGCGCGTATTTTACCGGCATTGCCGTCGGCCGGACGAAAATGGCGCCCGGCATCAGCCCGAAAAAGACCTGGGAGGGCTCCGTCGGCGGACTGTTGGGCTGTGTCGGCGGGATGCTCCTGTTCGGGTGGATTATGAACCGCGTATTTGGGTATAACGTGAACTGGGCGATCCTCGCGTTTGCGGGAGTGCTCGGCTCGGTCGCCGCGCAGTTTGGCGACCTGTGCTTTTCCTATGTCAAGCGGCAGTTCGGCATCAAGGATTACGGGCATCTGATGCCGGGGCACGGCGGCGCGCTCGACCGCTGCGACAGCCTGCTCTTTGCCGCGCCTACGATTGAATTTCTGCTGACGATTGTCGGAGGAATGGTACTATGGCATTGAACAGAGCCGTCGCCGTGCTCGGCTCGACCGGCTCGATCGGGCGCCAGACGCTGGATGTCGCGCAGCGGCTCGGTATGCGCGTCGCGTCGCTCGCGGCGGGACGCAGCGTGCGCGAGACGGAGGCGCAGGCGCGGCAGTTTTGCCCGGACGTCGCGGCGCTGTACGACGAGGAAGCGGCGCGCGACCTGAAGGTGCGGCTCGCGGACACCTCCGTGCGCGTGCTCGGCGGCGCGGAGGGCGTTGACGAGGCGGCAAGGCTCGGCGATATCGCGGTCAACGGCATCGTCGGCATCCGGGGGCTTTCCCCGACGCTCGCGGCGCTCGACGCGGGGCATCCGGCGGCGCTTGCGAACAAGGAGACGCTCGTCTGCGCGGGCGAGATCGTCCGACGCCGCGCGGCGGAGCGGGGCGTGCGCATCCTGCCCGTCGATTCGGAGCATTCCGCCGTGTTCCAGTGCCTGCAGGGCAACGAACGCGCGCTGTCCCGCGTCATCCTGACGTGCTCCGGCGGCGCGTTTTACGGGAAGTCCCGCGCCGAGACCTACGGCATGACCCGGCGCGAGGCGCTGCGGCATCCGAACTGGCGGATGGGGGAGAAGATCACCGTCGACTGCGCGACGCTGATGAACAAGGGGCTCGAGTGCATCGAGGCGATGCGGCTTTTCGGCGTCGGCATCGACCGGGTGGAGGTGCTGATCCACCGGGAGAGCGTCGTCCACTCGATGATCGAGCTTGCGGACGGCGCGGTGCTGGCCCAGCTCGGCGTGCCCGATATGCGCCTGCCGATCCAGTATGCGCTGACATGGCCGGAGCGCGCGCCCTGTCCCGCCGAGCCGCTGCGGCTTGCCGGGAGGACGCTCAGCTTCGCCCTTCCCGATACGGAGGCGTTTCCCTGTCTGACGCTTGCGCGCCGCGCGGCGGCACGCTCGGACGCGGCCTGCGCGATCCTCAACGGCGCAAACGAGCAGGCGGTCGCGCGCTTTCTGCGGGAGGAGATCGTGTTCGGCCAGATCGCCGAGGCGGTGGAATACGCGCTGGAGACCGTGCCGGAGTGCGCGCCGGAAAGCGTTGAGGACGTGTACGCGCTCGACCGTGCGGCGCGGGAGACGGCGGACGCGTTTTTGAGCCGGTAGTTTTTCTTCCCCGGGGTTTTTCTTCGCGAAAGGATTTTTCATATGACTATTGTTCTCGCAATTCTGGCGTTTGCCGTGATGATTCTCGTGCATGAGGGCGGACATTTCGCGGCGGCGAAGCTCTGCGGCGTCCGCGTGACGGAGTTTGCGCTGGGACTCGGGCCCGCCATCCTGAAAAAGCAGGTCGGCGAAACGACCTACGCCGTCCGCGCGCTGCCGTTCGGCGGGCAGTGCGTGATGGAAGGGGAGGACGAGGAGACCTCCGACGACCCCCGTGCGTTCCTGAACGCACGTCCGTGGAAGCGCGCCGTCATTCTCGTGGCCGGCGTCGCGATGAATTTCGTGATGGGCTTTATCATCATGCTCTGCCTGTACGCGCCGGCGCAGGGCTTTGTCACGCCGACCGTCGACGCGTTTATGGAAAAGTTCACCGGCGGCGGGGAAAACGGCATTCGGGAGGGCGATACGCTGCTCGAAATCGACGGCTACAACATCTACCTCTCCTCCGACATCTCCACGGCGCTGTCGAAGGGCCGGGACGACTACTACGACGTCTGGCTCTCCCGCGACGGCGAGCGCATCCATCTGACCGACGTGCATATCGCGCCGCAGGAGTATGAGCTCAACGGCGAGACCGTGTCCTACTACGGCTTCTACCTCCGCGCCGTCGATGCGACGCCCGGCATGACGCTGAAGGTGACGTGGCACAGCTGCGTCAACGTGGTGCGGCTCGTGATCGAGAGCTTAAAGCAGCTTTTCACCGGCGCGGTCAAGATCACCGACCTCTCCGGTCCCGTCGGCATCACCGCGACGATGTCCGATGCCGCAAAGCAGGATATGTCGAACTTCTGGTACCTCGTCGCGCTGATCTCCATCAACCTCGCCGTCATGAATCTGATGCCGATTCCGGCGCTGGACGGCGCAAGACTGCTGTTTGTGTTCTACGAGATGATCTTCCGCCACCCCGCGAACCGGAAGGTGGAGGGCTATATTCACGCGGCCGGGCTGATTCTGCTGCTGCTGCTGATGGTTTTTGTGGCATTTCACGATATTTGGAAGCTTGTGGTATGATGAAAAAGAGAACGATTCATGTGGGCGGCGTTTCCATCGGTGGCGACGCCGCCGTTTCCGTCCAGTCGATGACAAACACCGATACCCGCGACGTCCATGCGACGTGTGAGCAGATCGCGCGGCTTGCCGACGCGGGCGCCGCCATCGTGCGCGTGGCCGTGCCGGACCGCGAGGCGGCGGACGCGCTTGCGGAGATCCGGCGGCGCTCCCCCGTGCCGCTCGTCGCGGACATCCACTACGACTACCGGCTGGCGCTCGCGGCGGTGCGGGCGGGCATCGACAAGATCCGCATCAATCCCGGCAACATCGGCAGCCCGGAGCGCGTGCGCGCCGTCGCGGATGCCTGCCGCGAGCGCGGCGTGCCGATCCGCATCGGCGTCAACTCCGGCTCCATTGAGAGGCCGCTGCTCGAAAAATACGGCGGCCCGACGCCCGAGGCGATGGTCGAAAGCGCGCTCGGACACGCAAAGCTGCTGGAGGACGTGGATTTCGGCGACATCGCGATCTCGATGAAGGCCTCCGACGTGCCGTCGACGATCGCCGCCTACCGGCTTGCCGACGCGCGCTGCGACTATCCGCTGCATCTCGGCGTCACCCATGCCGGCACGCTGAAAATGGGGACGCTCAAGGCCGCGGCCGGCATCGGCGGGCTGCTGGCGATGGGCATCGGCAATACGCTGCGCGTGTCGCTGACCGCCGACCCGACGGAAGAGGTGCGCGCGGGCTATGACATCCTGCGCGCGGCGGGGGTGCTGCACGACGGCGTCGAGTTCATCTGTTGCCCGACCTGCGGACGCTGCCGGATCGACGTGATCGGGCTTGCCGAGACGCTGGAGAGGCGGCTTGCGCACATCCGCGTGCCGCTCAAGGTGGCCGTGATGGGCTGCGCCGTTAACGGCCCCGGAGAAGCGCGGGAGGCCGACATCGGCGTGGCGGGCGGCGACGGCTGCGGCCTGCTGTTTGCGAAGGGTGAAATTCTGCACGAGAAGGTGCCGATGGACGGGCTTGCCGACGCGCTCTGCGCGCTGGCCGAACGCGCGGCAAGGGAGAAAGGGACGGTATGAACGCGCCTTTTGCACATATCTTCAAAAATTATGAGCCGGAGCCTGCGCTGCGGGAGACGGTGGACGCGCTCGGCATCGAAAAGCTCGAGGGCGACCGTGCCAGCCGCGCGATCACAGCGGTTTGCGCGGCGGAGGACTTTCTCGACGCGGACGCGCTGCGGAAAATCGAGGACGGCGTCGCGGCCTGCTACGGGCTGGCGCGCTTTGCCATCCGCGTACACTATCCGACGCGGCTGCTGAGCGACGAGTACCTGACCATCCTCTGCGAACAGCTCAAGGAACGCCATCCCGTTGCCAACGGCTTCTTCCTCGGCGCGGACTTCGCGCTGCGGGAGCGGACGCTGGAGGTGCGTCTCAAGCACGACGGCGTGGAGTTTCTGAACGCCGCCGGGCTCGACCGCGCGCTGTCGGACATGATCTTCGACGATTTCGGCGTCCGTGTGACCGTGCGCTTTTGCTGTGATGCGCAGGAGGACACGGCGTCGCTGGAGGAAGCGCTGCGGTGTGCGCCGCGCACCATGCCCGCCGAGGAGCCGCGTCCCGTGCCGCGTGAGCCGCAGAAGGCCGCCGCGCCGAAGCCGGAGCGCCGGGAAGGGGACAAATCCTCCTACCGCCGCCGCTCCTACGCGCTCAAGGAGGGCGAGGAGCTCATTTTCGGCAAGCCGCTCGAGGAGGAGATCACGCCGATCGACCGGATCGACCTGAATTTCGTCAGCGTGACCGTCGTCGGCGAGGTGTTTGCCGTCAACCACCGCTCCCTGCCCGAGCGCGACCTCCAGATCGTCAGCTTTGACGTGACCGATCACGCCAGCTCCATCCGCATCTCCCGCCCGTTCAAGGCGGACAAGGCGCAGCCCCTGCTCGACGGCGTCCATGTCGGCGATATGCTGATGATCCAGGCGCAGCCGGTGTTCAACCGCTTCGAAGGGGAGCTGACGCTGTCGCCGAACGCCGTCGTGCGCGTCAAAAAGCCCAAAAGGCTCGATACCGCCGAAAAAAAGCGCGTGGAGCTGCATTTACATACGAATATGTCCGCGATGGACGGCATGTCTCCCGCCGGCGACCTGGTCAAGCGCGCCGCGGAGTGGGGGCATACCGCCGTCGCGATCACCGATCACGGCGTGGCGCAGGCGTTTCCCGACGCGGCGGCCGCGTCGAAGAAGACCGGCGTCAAAATCCTGTACGGCGTCGAAGGGTACGACCTCAACGACTGCGCCGACGCGCAGGCGGTGTTCGGCCGCGACCCCGGCGACGTCGATTTTTCCGGCAGCTTCGTCGTTTTCGACCTCGAAACGACGGGGCTTTCTCCGCGTGACGAAAAAATCACCGAGATCGCCGCCGCGCGCGTCGTCAACGGCGAGGTGACGGAGAGCTTCGAGCAGCTCGTAAACCCCGGCCGTCCCATTCCCGCGAAGATCACCGAGCTGACCGGCATCACCGACGCGATGGTCGCCTCCGCGCCGACGATCGACGAGGCGCTGCCGCGTTTTCTGGAGTTCATCGGCGACGACATCCTCGTCGCGCACAACGCGTCCTTTGACGCGTCCTTCCTGACGGCGGCCTGCAATGCCTGCGGCCTGCCCTGCGACTACTGTTACCTCGATACGCTCGAGCTTTCGCGCGCGCTGCTGCCGGGGATGGCGAAGTACAACCTCAAGGCGGTCGCAAACGCCGTCGGCGCGGGTGATTTCCGGCATCACCGCGCGGGCGAGGACGCGTCCGTGCTCGCGTCGATCCTCGTGCGGCTGTTTGCGCGCCTGCGCGACGCCGGCGTCACGGCCGTATCACAGATCAACGGCCACATCGGCTCGCTTCTGCGCGCGGCGGCCGAGGAAAACGGCGAGCTCCACCACATCATCATCCTCGCCAAGAACCTGACGGGGCTTCGCAACCTCTATGAGCTGATCTCGCTGTCGCAGATCAAGCACTACAAGCGCCGTCCGCGCATCCTGCGTTCGGAGCTGATCCGCTTCCGCGAGGGGCTGATCGTCGGCTCCGCCTGCGAGCAGGGCGAGCTGTTTCAGGCGGTATACCGCGGCAAGCCGTGGAAGCAGCTTGTCAAAATGGCGGAATTCTACGATTTTCTCGAGATCCAGCCCATCGGCAACAACGAATTCATGGTGCGCAACGGCTCCGTCGCCGACGACCGCGCGCTGCAGGACCTAAACCGCACGATCGTCCGGCTCGGACGCGCCGCGAACCGTCCCGTCTGCGCGACCGGCGACGTCCACTTCCTCGAGCCCTACGACGCGCAGTTCCGCGCGATCCTGATGGCGGGACAGGGCTTTACGGACGCCGACTGCCAGGCGCCGCTGTATTTCAAGTCCACCGACGAGATGCTCGAGGAGTTTTCCTACCTCGGCGAAAAGACCGCCTACGAGGTGGTCGTCGAGAACACCAATATGATCGCCGATTGGTGCGAGGCGATCAAGCCCGTTCCCGACGGCGTGTTTCCGCCGTCCATTCCCGGCTCGGCGGAGGAGCTGCAGGAGATCGTGCACCGCCGCGCCAAGGAGATCTACGGCGACCCGCTGCCGAAGATCGTCTCCGACCGCATCGAAGCGGAGCTCGAGCCGATCGTGCGCCACGGCTTTGACGTCATGTACATGATCGCGCAGAAGCTCATCGCGAAGTCGAACGCCGCGGGGTATCTCGTCGGCTCGCGCGGCTCCGTCGGCTCGTCGATCGTCGCCTATTTCGCCGGCATCACCGAGGTCAACGCCCTGCCGCCGCATTACCGCTGCGAGCACTGCCTGCATTCGGACTTCGACGTGCCGGAGGGCTACAGCTTCGGCATCGACATGCCCGACCGCGTCTGCCCCGTCTGCGGACATACCTACCGCAAGGACGGCTGCGACATCATGTTCGCGACCTTCCTCGGCTTCGACGCGGACAAGCAGCCCGATATCGACCTGAACTTCTCCGGCGAATACCAGGCCAACGCCCACCGCGACACGATCGAGCTGTTCGGCGCCGACCACGTCTTCCGCGCCGGCACCATCGGCACCCTCGCGGAAAAGACCGCCTACGGCTTCGTCCGCAAATACATGGAGGAGAGAGGCAAGACCGTCTCGAAGGTCGAGCTCGACCGCCTGACGCTCGGCTGCACCGGCGTGCGCCGCACCACGGGCCAGCACCCCGGCGGCCTCGTCGTCATCCCGCGCGACCACTCCGTCTACGACTTCTGCCCCGTGCAGCACCCCGCCGACGACCCCAATTCCGACATCATCACGACCCATTTCGACTTCCACTCCATCCACGACACGGTGCTGAAGCTCGACCTTCTGGGGCACGATGATCCGACGATGATCAAGATGCTCGGCGACCTCACCGGCGTCGATATGCTGCGCATCCCGTTCGACGATCCGGACACGATGAGCCTGTTTTTGACGTCGAAGGCGCTCGGATACGAAAACGACGACCTGATCGGCCCGACGGGCTGCGTCGCCATCCCGGAATTCGGCACGAAATTCGTGCGCGGGATGCTTCTCGAGACAAAACCGACGACATTTGCGGGGCTTGTGCGCATTTCCGGGCTTTCCCACGGCACCGACGTCTGGCTCGGCAACGCGCAGAAGATCATCGCGGAGGGCACCTCCGACCTAAACGGCGTCATCTGCTGCCGCGACGACGTGACGGCGTTTCTGATGTCGAAGGGCATCGCGCCGAAGCAGAGCTTCAAGATCTCGGAGACCGTCCGAAAGGGCAAGGGGCTCCAGCCCGACTGGATCCCGATGATGCGCGAGCACGGCGTGCCCGACTGGTACATCGAAAGCGCGAACACCGTCAAGTATCTCTTCCCGCGCGCCCATGCGACGGCGTATGTCATGATGGCCTTCCGCATCGCGTGGTGCAAGGTGCACGAGCCGATGGCGTTCTACGCGGCGTATTACACGATCCGCGCGACGGGCTTTGACCCGCTGACCGCCGTGAAGGGCATCGACGCCATCCGGGAGAAGTACTACGAGATCTCCGACCGCATCGACCGCCGCGAGCCGGTGACGCCCGCGGAAAAGGATACGATGCAGAACCTCGAGGTCTGCTACGAGATGTGCCTGCGCGGCTATTCGTTCCTGCGTCCGGACATCTACCGCTCCGACGCGACGAAGTTCCTGATCGAGGGCAGCGCGCTGCGCATTCCGTTCACGGCGCTCGGCGGCTTCGGCCAGCAGGCGGCGCAGGATATCGTCGCGGAGCGCGAAAACGGGCGCTTCTCGAGCGTCGAGGACCTCACGATGCGCTGTCCGAAGGTATCGAAATCCGTCGTCGCGCTGCTCGAGGAATGCGGCGCGCTGGACGATCTGCCGAAGACCGAGCAGCTCACGATCTTCGGGTAACAAAACATTTTTCCGGCGGGGAGGCTTAGGCTGCGTCCCCGCATGGACGGAGCAAAAACGCGCAGGGGCAGAGGCAAACGGCGCGGAATTAGCGCCGCTTTTTGCCTGCCCGGAGAGGAAGCGATGCCATGAAGCTGAGTATGAGCGGGAACCGCCTTGCGGTCCAGACCCCGTTTTCGAAGACGCACAACCTTCTGCAGATCTTTTCCAACATCGGCGGGGGATATCGGTACGCGAATAACCCCGTCGAGTTTCATCTGGCGGCGCTGCAGCGCACCGAGCAGACCGATATCTGGCATCCGGATGTGCTGCTTGCCTATGCGACCGACGAGGCGGCGCCGGTCTGGATCAACGGCGGCGACATCGGCGGCAACCACGGCTGTGAATGCGTCGTGGAGGTCACGGCGGCGCACGACAAGACCTGCGCCGACATCGGTTCGCTCTGGAAGGACGATGCGGGGCTTGACTGGACGCTGCTGCGCGTCGTCGACGGGGAGCGGCTCTGGTTTCTGTCCGAAAACACCGGCGCGTCGAAGACGGAATACGCGTTTGCATCGGCGGTCTCCGGGAAACTGACCTATGCAAGCTGCGGCGCGCATCCGTCGCCGGTCGTGCCGGAGCGCCAGCAGGGCGGCCGCGCGCTGACCTCCTCGAACCGGCATCTGCGCACGGACGTGTTTTATGTGCGGGACGGGCGCCGCCTGCCGTATACCGGCGATGTGACCTGCGACTCCGCGGAGATCGTCGAGGAATACGAGATCGTCAATCCGGCGACCGTCGCCGAAGCGCTGCGCCGCCGCCGTCCGGCGGACGGATACGACGCGCCGCAGACGCTCGCCGTCGGCGAAGGGATGTTCCTCTACCGCATGACGCTCCGGATCGCGGGCGACGGGACGGTGCTGTGTGACTTCGACCACCGCCTGCTGCAGGAGGTGCGCTGGAGCTCGCTGCTCGGCATCATGTATCAGGTCCGGTGCGACACGGAAAACGGCGGCGTATGGCGCTATATCCCGAAGCTCCTGCCGCTGACGGAGGACGGCGTGACGTATGACTTTTCCGCGCCGTACAACACCTCCGGCGAGCCGTTTCCGAAGCGCGCGCCGATGCTGCGTTCCCGCTGGCTCGACCCGGAGTCGCCGCCGGACCGGCAGATCGACTTCATCCGCGCACGCGGCGGGACGCGTTTTGAGGACGCGGACTGCATCGCCGCGTTTGCGGGCGGCTATCTGCCGCTGTACGACGGTGCGCCGGAGGTGCGGCGCCGGAATATCGGCGCGGCGGGCACGATCGTCGGCTCGCGGAAGACCTACCCGACCTTCCTCGGCAGTGAGCCGGGCGAGCAGCCGGAGCGGCGCTCCTTTACGTCGGCGCGGGGCGTCGGCTTCCGGAAGTTTTTCCTGCCCGAATCGCGCACGCATAGCTGGTATACGATCCCCTGCGGGGAAACGGAGTATCTGTATGCCGACTTCTGGGGAGGCGCGGAGGAGGAAATATCGTATCCGCTGCCGGACGGCAGGAAGGCGGAGATGCTGGAATGCTACGGCCTGACCTGGGAAGCGGGGGACGGCGTGCTGAAGATCCGTGGAAGCCGCGGAACGGCGGTTTTTGCGCTGACACGCGGCTGACGGGACGGCGTGCCGGACGGTTTGGCGAAAAAACGGGGGAGCTTGCGGCATTCGGATAAGAAAAAGCCCCGCCTGTCCTCGGAACAGGCGGGGAAGAAATGAAGACTATTTAGGGGTCTCCAGAGGTGCTGCTGCAATGTACTCCAGGGCATCCTCAATTTCAAACCGCATTTTTCTGCCGTTCTGAAGCACATCGACTGGGATGGAAACGGTGACCATCCATCCGTCGGTTTCTGTCAGAATGTAGTAAGAAGCTCCGTATTCGCCCGGAAGAGAGGAGGATTCAACCCGGTCTGCAGCATAATAAATCGTTTTGTCACGATATTCGACCGTCCGGTATAATTCCGGGTCGCTCCGAACGAGATTCGGGATAGCGAGCTTCGGATCCAGTTTCAGATGGGTGGTATACATGATGGGAGCGACACGCGAGGCATCGACGGGAATAACGTAGGTAATCATGGCATAGGAGTTTGGATATACGGAAATGTGCGAAAATTCGGCTCCTTCGGGCACCCGAACAGGAACATAGAGCGGGGTGTCGGGATAATCTTTTCTGAAAGCCTCGATTGAGTCAAATCTTTCGGCTGTGGAAGAGGGCGCGATATCATATTGTGGGGAACAGGCGGTCATCATAATCAACAGAATGATCGGTAGGATGAAAACTGAATGTTTCAACTCATATCCCCTCCGTCCGTGAGCAGTCCGAAAATGTGCGAAATTTCATGCTGCACCGCTCTCGGGCGCAAATGCGGTTCTGACTGCGGCATTGTGTCGACAGAGTATTTCCCCAAAGGCCGGTGCAGTGAGATGACGGGCACAAAAACGGTCATGATATGGTATAAATCCATCATACAAAAAAGAGGATAACCTGTCAATAGACGATAACAACAAAACGAATGGAGCGCATTTGTTCCCTGTGCGAGCTATATTTTGGACATAAGAAACGAAAGCAGTTCCCTTTTCGTCAGTTTGCCCATTGACAGGAAAGAAACAGCGTGATATCATATTATCAATTTATTACGCTAAAGCGTTATCTTCGTTTTTGGAAAGAGAGAGACATCTATGGCCATATTCGCAACGCCCGCGGGGACGCGGGACCGGCTCTTTTCCGACTGCGCGCGCCGCCGGGAGACGGAGAACAAGCTGGCGCGCTGCTTCTATGCGCGCGGCTACCGCGAGATCGAGACGCCGGCGCTCGAGTATTACGACACCCTCGTGCGCTCGGGGAACCCGGTGACCCAGGAGGAGCTGTTCATCCTGCCGGAGCGGCGGGGCAGGCTCTGCGCGCTGCGTCCGGACATGACGACGCCCATCGCGCGCGTCGCGGCGTCGAAGGTCGACTGCTCGGTGCCGCGGCGGTTCTACTATCTGCAGGACGTGTTCCGCGCGTCGGGGATGCCCGGGCGCGTACAGGTGCGGCAGGCGGGCGTGGAGCTGATCGGCGCCGCCGGTCTGCGCGCGGATACCGAGGTCATCGCGCTCGCCGCGGAAGCGCTGAGCACGACCGGCATGTACCGCATCGAGATCGGACACGCGGGATTCTTCCGGAAGCTCGCGCGGGCGCTCGGCGCGGGGGAGGACTTCGTCGAGGAGCTGCGGGCGCTTGTCAACCGCAAGAACTTCGCGTCGCTGCCGGATCTGCTGTCGGAGTACCGGGAAAGCCCCGCTTACCGCGCGCTCTGCCGTCTGCCGCAGCTTTTCGGCGGTGAGGAGGTGCTCGACGAGGCGTTCGCACTGGCCGACGGCTGTGTCGGCACCGAGGAGCTCGACACGCTGCGCGCGATCTACCGCGAGCT
>JAEDGJ010000043.1 GCA_016297585.1 Clostridiaceae bacterium | reverse complement strand
TTGTTGGTGGAGATAAGCGGGATCGAACCGCTGGCCTCTTGAATGCCATTCAAGCGCTCTCCCAGCTGAGCTATACCCCCACGCCGTTTTCCTCCGGGAGGTTTTCCCGTTCGGAACGTTTATTATCTTACCACATTCCGACGAAAAAGTCAAGCTTTATTTTCCCCTTCCCCCACTTTTTTTGCAATGCCCATATTTCAAATCGTTTCCCTCTCTTTTTTAGCGACTTTGCCTTATTGTAAACCTCTATCAATTTATCGGTTGACAATCTTTCCGGGATGTGGTATACTGACCGCAGTCATCAAAAAAGGAGGCTCTCCCCTCATGAACGCATCCCCCACGACTACCCGGAAGCGCACCGTCGACCTCGTCTATATCGCGCTGTTTGCCTGTCTGATCGCCATCTGCGCATGGATCACCGTGCCGATGACCGTACCGTTCACGCTGCAGACCTTCGGCGTGTTCTGCGCGGTCGGGCTGCTCGGCGGAAAGCGCGGCACCATCGCGGTGCTCGTCTACATCCTGCTCGGCGCGGTCGGTCTGCCCGTCTTCTCCGGCTTCAAGGGCGGCTTCGGCGCGCTGATCGGCACGACCGGCGGATATATCGTCGGCTTTATCTTCTCCGCACTGATCTACTGGCTCGTTACCTCTCTCGGGCGGCAGAAGCTCTGGAGCATGATCCTCGGCATGGTGCTCGGACTCGCCGCGTGCTATGCGTTCGGTACGGTATGGTTCATGGCGGTCTACGCGAAAACCACCGGCGCGATCGGTCTGATGACCGCGCTCGGCTGGTGCGTGTTCCCGTTCATCCTGCCCGATGCCGTCAAGATCGCGCTGGCGCTCGCCCTGACAAAGCTCTTAAAGCCGCATATCAAATCCCTGTCCGCATAAAAAACGTGGGAAACCGAAAACGGTTTCCCACATTTTTTATCCTCCGAGGCGTCCGAAGCCCTCGCCCATGACCTCCGACACGTCCGCCGCGATGACAAACGCCTGCGGATCCGTTTCCCGGATGATGGCACGCAGCGCGCCGACCTGCGTTCTGCGCAGCACGCACAGCATCGTCTGCGAACGCTCCCCCGAAAACGCGCCGACCGTCTCAAAAAGCGTCACGCCGCGCTCCAGCTCGCCGAGCACGCGCCGGCTGATCTCCTCGTTCTCCTTCGAGATGATCATATACGCCAGCGCGTCGTCAAAGCCGCGCAGGATCCGGTCGAGCAGCATCGACTGCACAAACACGGCGATCACCGCGATCAGCGCGGCCTCCAGCGAGAAGAAAACGGCCGCCGCCGTGATGACCAGACCGTCCAGCACAAAGACGTACGCCCCGACCGAGGCGAATTTCAGCTTCGCGTGAATCAGCGCCGCGGCGAGATCGGTGCCTCCCGTCGTCGCGTTCGCGCGCATGACAAGACCGAGCCCCAGCCCCAGAAGCACGCCGCCGAAAATCGCCGCGAGCAGCAGATTGTCGGTCACGGCGGGAAGTGGTAAGAGATCGATGAACGCGGATGAAAGCGCCGTAGCGACGAGCGACCGGAGAAAGAAGCGGCGCCCGATGATGCGATAGCCCAGAATAAACAGCGGGATGCAAATGACGAAATTCGTCAGACCGACCGGCACGCCGAGATAGGCGTGCAGAATGGTCGAAATGCCGGACACGCCGCCCGGCGCGATATGGCAGGGCACCAGAAACATCGGATAGGCCGACGCCAGTACCGCACAGCCGATGACGATCGACAGATAGTCGAGCGCCGTGCGCTTTCGTTCATCCCTGTTCATTTTCATCGTCAAATCCCAAAAAGTCCCGGAATCTCCGCGGGGGAATGCAGCAGCCTTGCCGCACCCGCCCGGATCAGCGTCCCCTCCGGCCGGTAGCCCCATGTCACGGCGGCCATCTCCACGCCGGCGTTCCGCGCGGTCAGCACGTCGACGTCGCTGTCGCCGAAATAGAGCGTCTCCTCCTTCGGCGCGCCGAGGATGTCAAGAATTTCATACACCGCGCCCGCCTCGGGCTTGAGCGCGACGCCCGGACGCTGCCCCAGCACCGCCGCAAAGCGGATCTCGGGCAGGCACTCCGCGATCAGCGACACCGTCATCGGATGCTGCTTGTTCGACAGCACCGCCATCCCGACGCCCGCGTCCTGAAGCTTTGCCAGCGCCTCCGCGATGCCGTCGTACGCGCGCGTCAGTCTCCGATAGTTTTTCCCGTACAGCGCGTCATAATACACGCAGATCTCCTCCAGCCGCTCCGGGTCCTCGACACCGGACGTGCGGCGGATCAGATTCGTCCGTCCCGAGCCGAGCGCCCGCATGACGTCGCCGGACTGCACCTCCTGCAGGTCGAAATGCCGCAGCGTGGCGTTGACGCAGTCCGCGAGGTCGAGCAGCGTGTTCAGAAGCGTACCGTCGAGGTCAAAAATCGCGTAGCGAAACATAGCGTTCTCCTTTTTGCCTGTATTACAGCGCCTTCGGCTGCCGGAAAAGCAGGAAATCCGTCCCGTTTTCCCCCGAAACCGCGTATTCCCCCGCGTCCGACGGCAAAAACACCGTCGTACCGCCCGGAACGCGGACCTCGCCGTCCGCCGTTTTGACCGTTCCGGGCGTGCGCAGGAACAAAATCGTGTGCTCGCCGTCCGTCCGGGAAGCAAAACCCGTTTTCGACTTCACGGCCTCCGCCGCAAACCACGCGCAGCCCGGCAGCACCGTTCTCCCCTCGCCTTCCGGGATCCGCGCGCATACCGGCGCGGCGCCGACGCTCGCCGCCGCAAGTCCCGCGTCGATGTGCAGCTCCCGCGGACGTCCCCAGTCGTACAGCCGGTAGGTGCAGTCTCCCGGCTGCTGGATCTCCGCGACCAGCAGCCCGCCGCCGAGCGCGTGCACCGTGCCGCCCCGCAGGAAGAACACGTCGCCCGGACGCACGATATGGCAGCAAAGCGCCTCCGGCAGCGTCTGATCCGCGATCCGGCGCCGCAGCTCCTCCTTCGGTACGCCGTCCTTCACGCCCGCATACAGCTTTGCCCCCGGTTCGGCATCCAGGACGATCCACATCTCCGTCTTGGCCTCGCCGCCCTCCGCCGGATGCACCTGTACGGACAGCGCTTCCTGCGCGTCGAGCAGCTTGAAGATCAGATGCAGATCGGGATACCGCTCACGCAGCGCCGTCCCTTCCGCATCGCGGCTGACGCCGTGATCGTGCACGGACAGCTCCCAGGACTCGCCGGTATGCGCGGGCGTCTCCCGCCCGAATACCGTGCGCAGCCGGTCTCCGCCCCACGGACGGCTCTGATAAATCGGAATCGGCAAAATCGGCGTCATAATACGCTCTCTCCCTGTCTCTTCTAAAATCCGTCCCGCCCGCATACCCTGTGATATACCCCGGCAGCGCGGACGTCAATCCGTCACCCGCGCCGCCGCGTCAAAACTCACGGCCGGGAGGAAATCGTCTTGTTATCAAAAATCTGGGTCGGTATGCTGGTCTCCGCCGTCCTCTACGGCCTCATAACCGGCCGTGCGGACGCGCTGACCGCCGCGGTAACGGACGGCGCGCGTCAGGCCGTGCGTCTCTGCGGCACACTCCTGGGCATGATGTGCTTTTTCTCGGGACTGCTCGAGCTGCTGCGCCGTTCGGGTCTCGCGGACGCGCTGGCGAGGCTCGGGCGCCCCGTCCTGCGGCGGCTCTATCCCGAAGCGGACGACGCGGCGATGCAGAGCATCGCGACAAACGTCACGGCAAACCTCCTCGGGATGTCCAACGCCGCGACGCCGTCGGGTCTGGACGCCGCGCAGAGGCTCCGCACCGGGGATACGGCGTCCGACAGCCTGTGCATGCTCGCCGTGATGGGCGCGGTCTCGTTTTCGCTGCTGCCGGCGACGGCCGCGGCGCTGCGGGCGTCCCTCGGCGCGGCTCAGCCGTACGCCATCCTGCCCGCGGTATGGTTCTGCTCCGCCGCGGGGCTCGCGGCAGGCGTCGGCTCGTCGTTTCTCTACCGGAGGATCACATGAGCGCCTGCCTGTTGCCGCTGCTGCTGGCGCTCATCCCGCTCTACGCGCTGCTGCGCGGGACGGACGCCTTCTCCGCGTTCCGCGACGGCGCCAAAGCGGGACTTGCCGCGACGCTCCGGCTGCTGCCGGCGCTCGTGGGACTGCTCGCCGCGATCGCGATGCTGCGGGCGTCGGGACTTCTGGACCTCCTGGCATCGGCGGCAAAGCCCGCGCTGCGCCTGATCGGGCTGCCGGGCGAGCTTGCGCCGCTGCTGCTCCTCAAGCCCTTTTCCGGCTCCGGCGCGATGGCCGCCGGCGCCGAGCTGATGGAGACCTTCGGCGTCGATTCGGAGGTCGGAAAGCTCGCGGCGGTGCTGCTGGCAAGCGGCGAGACGACCTTCTACGTCACGGCCATCTACCTCGCCGGGGTCCGAAACACGCGCTGGGCCATCCCCGCCGCGCTGACCGGCGAGCTGGCGGTGGTCCTCGCCGCCGGGATCGCCGCGCGGTTCCTGCTTTAGCCCGCGACCTGCGACGCGACCCATGCGCCGCACTCAGCGAGCGCCGGCTCCTGTCCGCAAAACGCTTCCGCGATGCCCGCCGCGTCATACGGCAGCCCGAGAAGCCGGTTTTCCATCCGCTGCGCAAACTCCGTATCCATCGCGTCGGTATAGACCGCCGCACGCTCCACTCGTGCGTCGCGCAGATTCAGGCAGACCTCGACGCCGCCCCAGGGAAAGCGCGTTTTCATCCGCACGTCGAACGACGGCGTCTCGCCGAAGCGCCAATCCCACGACGCGTACTTCTCGCGCAGCCGGGCGATGTCCTCCTGCGGCAGCACGCCGGTATCAAACGACTCCGCCTCCCCGTATTCGCGGCAGAACGCGCGGCAGACCGACTCCGTCAGGGCTTCCACCGTCAGCTCCGGACGCAGCTCGCGCAGATTGACGACGCGGGAACGCACGGACGCGACCGCCTTGGACGCAAGCTTCGACGCGTCGACGGTCAGCACCCTCGTCATGCGTTCGACGTCCACGTCGAGCAGCAGCGTGCCGTGATGGTACGCCGTGCGCTCGCGCAGGCAGAAGGCGTGCCCGGAGAACTTGCGTCCGTCGGCGAGCAGATCGTTTCTTCCGGTCGCCTCCGCACGGATGCCGACGTCCTGCACGGCCCGCAGCAGCACGGCATTCTGCCGCTGCTGGTCATAGAGCGCCCGGGGCATCAGGAAGGTGAAATTGATGTTGCCGAGGTCGTGATAGACCGCGCCGCCGCCGGACAGCCTGCGCGCAAGACGGCCGCCGAAGCTCTCAAGCTCCTTTAGATCGCACTCCGCCCACACGTTCTGATGCCGTCCGATGACGACGGTCTTGGCGTTCTGCCACAGATAGAGCGTCGGCGTGTCGATCGTATCGAGCAGATACTCCTCGACGGCGAGGTTTTTCCACGGATCGGTGTCTTTTGCGAAGTAGATTGCGTTCATTTTGTTCGTTGATCTCCTTTTTTCGAAGGGAGTGGATTTGACAATGCGCGAATGCGCGATACTGAGCGGCGGTACGCGCGCCGGGACTCTCCGCTGGGAACGCGAGGGGCTGTACTGGCGCTTCGACGCGGTGCTCGACCCCTACCCCGGCGTGCGGCGGCTCGAGGCGTACGATGCGTCGGGACGGCCGCTGCGGCTGGGCATCCCGGCTCCCGAGGGACGGCGGATGCGGCTGCGGCGCACCGTCAGCGGCACGCAGCTTCTCTGGGAGGGCTTTGCTCTGGACGGCGCGCTGACGGCGGCGCTGCTTCCGGTGCTTCCCGCCGGCGGCGGCACGCGCGAAGCCTTCCCGCCGGACGGCGTGGTACCGGCGCCGGAGGAGCTGACCCGGCGGGATCCCGCTTTCGCGGACTGTCCGACGCACGGGCTTTACTACCGTCCGTCGACGAAAACCCTCCTCGAGCCGTTCGAGCCCGCGCGTCCCCTGGCCCTCGCGCCGTGGTACCGCCGGCTGCGGGTGGAAACCGTCGGCGGGAAGCGCTGCCTGTCGCTTCGTTTTTAATTTTTGAAGCGATTTCCTGACATAGCGCCGCGCGTTCCGGGAAAACTAAACGCGTTCCGGCATACCGACACATTTTCCGGGACAGAAAGGCCGGTTATCCAGATATGGCTAATTTATCCAGCAAGGAGATCACGGCGCTCGAGGAGCAGCTCTCCGCCGAACGCATGCTGGTCGCGAAATATCGCGGCATGGCCTCCCAGTGCTCCGACGCCGTGATCAAGAACAAGCTTGACACCATCGCATCCCGGCATCAGCAGCACTTCGACCGCATCCTGACGTTTCTGAACTGAGGAAGGGAGCGAAAAAACATGGCGGGTAACGCAATCAATATGTGCGACAAGGACATTCTTGAGGACTTTTTAAGCTCTCAGAAGCAGATCACCGCGAATTACAACCTCTACGCCGGCGAGTGCGAACACACGAACCTGCGCGACACCTTCCTCGGCATCCTGTCCGAGGAGCACTGCATCCAGACCGAGCTGTTCGATGAGATGCACAACCGCGGCTGGTACCCCGTGAAAGCCGCCGAGCAGGCCCAGATCGACGCCGTGCGCCAGAAATTCGCCGCGAACGGCTGACAAAAGCGTCGCCGTTTTTAGTATACCATGCCGGGCGGGGAAAAACAACCCCGCAGCCGTCAAAAAATGGGCTGCCGTTTGTCGATCAAACGGCAGCCCATGAAACTATCTATCCGATCAGTCGCTTTCAATCAGTCCGTAGCCGCCGTCGTTGCGGCGGTATACCACGCAGTAGCGGTTCTCGTCCTCCGCGTTTTTGAAGGCGTAGAACGCGTGTCCCAGCAGATTCATCTGCAGGATCGCCTCCTCCACCGCCATCGGCTTGAGCGCGAAGCGCTTGCGGCGGATGACCTCGTACGTTTCCTCGGTCTCCTCCGGCAGCGCGGGTGCCTCCGGCTCGAAGGCGCCGCTGCGGAGCCTCTTTTCCAGCCGCGTCTTGTTCTTGCGGATCAGCCGCTCGATCATGTCCACGATGGAATCGATCGCGCCGTACATATCGTTCGCCGTTTCCTGCGCGCGGAAGAACATATTGGCGCAGCGAACCGTAACCTCGGCCGTATCCCGGCCGCGTTCGGTGTGGAAGGTCACCTGCGCCTCCGCGTCGCTCGAGAAGAAGCGGTCAAGCTTCGAAAGCTTCTTCTCCGTATACGCCCGCAGCGCGTCCGATACCTCCATCTTACGTCCCGTAAACGCGAACTTCATATGCGTCAACTCCTTTTCTCTTTTCTCACTTTTTCGGGAAGCTCAGGCGTCCGTTTCATCCCGGACGTTTGGTCCTCCCTTGGAGCTTGGTTATAGTGTACCACATTTTGTCCCGTTTGTCCAGTGTATTTTTTGTAAAATGTAATCATATTTTTGATTAACGTTCATTTTTTATTCATATTTCATTTTTCAAGACTTTTTCTGATTTTCAAGCCGCCTTGTGCCCGTTTTTTCTAAAGATTCGTTATTTTCCCCGCTTCCCGTCCGGAAAAAAGAAAACACGAAAGGTGCCGGGAACGGGGGATAAAACCCGTTCCGGCGCTTTTCGTGTTCACAGTTCCTTCAAATCAAAGGGAAAAAATGCTTATTGCTCGTCGGAGTCCTCACCCTGCTCGTCCTCGAGCAGCGCGCGGATGGACAGGCTGATCTTCTGGCGGTCCATATCGATGTCGATGATGCGCGCGTCGACCTCCTGGCCGATCTGCAGGACATCCTCGGGCTTGCCGATACGGTGATCCGCGATCTGGGAGATATGGATCAGGCCGTCGACGCCGGGAAGCACCTCGGCAAACGCGCCGAAGGGCATGAACTTCGCGATCTTCACGGTCGCGGTATCGCCGATGGAATAGGTGGAGATGAACTTCGTCCACGGATTGTCCTCCGCGCGGCGGTAGCCGAGGGAGATCTTCTTCTTCTCACGGTCGACCGCGATGACGTACACCTTCACGGTATCGCCGACCTTGACGACCTCGCTGGGATGACGCACACGGCCCCAGCTCAGCTCGGAGATATGCACCATGCCGTCCACGCCGCCGATATCGACGAACGCGCCGTACTGGGTCAGGGACTTGACGACGCCGGTGTACTCCTTGCCCTCTTCGATGGTCGCCCAGACTTCCTCCGCCTTCGCGCGGCGCTCTTCCTGCTGCACGGCACGGATGCTGCCGACGACGCGGCGGCGGGCACGGGTGACTTCCGTGATCTTGAGCTTCACGTTCTGCTTTAAGAGCCCCGTCATGGGCGTGTCCTTGGGAAGACCGGACTGGGACGCCGGCACGAAAACGCGGACACCCTTGACCATGACGACGATGCCGCCCTTGTTCTCCTCGGTCACGACGCCTTCCATGACGGTATGGTTTTCCTTGGCTTCCTCAACAATATCCCATCCGCGGATGCTGTCCAGCTTCTTCTTGGAAAGCATGATCACGCCGTCGACATCGCTGACGCGCACGACAAACGCTTCGATCTCATCGCCGACATGGATGTTTTCCTCGACCTTGTAATTCGGGTCGTCGGAAAGCTCGGATACGGGGATATACGCGGCCTGCTTGACGCCAAGGTCAACGTTGACTTCGCCGGACGTGATACCCGTCACAACGCCGGTAACCCGATCTCCGCTGCTCAGTGTTTTGATGGATGCCTCCAGCATGGTTTCGAAGCTTTCTTCGCCGTTCTTGTTGTCGGCGACCGCCGCTTCAGCGGTAATGGGCTCGGTCTGTGCGGTTTTCAGTTCCTCTGTCATCTTGTTGACAACCTCCTTCATGATCCATGCCGGGGTGGACGCGCCGGCCGTAACGCCGACCTGCCTGCCGCCTTCCCACATTTCGCGGCAAAGCTCCCGCGCATGCTCGATCGTATAAACGCGGGGACAGTGTTCGCGGGCGATTTCGGCAAGCTTTCTCGTGTTCGAGCTTAGTTTGTCGCCTAAAACCAGCATGACGTCCGACTCTGCGGCAAGCCTTTCGGCCTCCTTCTGCCGCTCATCGGTTGCACTACATATTGTATCAAATATTTTCGCGTTTGTACACTCTTTTTTGAGAAATTTAACGCATTGTTCCCAATTTATTTTTCTTGCCGTTGTTTGCGCCACAACCGACAGCGGTTTTTGGGCGTTTTGTCCCTGCCTCAGCCACGAAATCATCGCCTCCGCGTCCGGAAAAACCACGCTTTCCCCCGCGTGTCCACGGATTCCCGCAACTTCCGGGTGGGTTTCGTCTCCGATGATCGCGATCAGCCTTCCGGCGGCGCTCTCTTCCCGGACGATCCGGTGGATCTTCGCGACGAACGGACAGGTCGCGTCCCCGTACGGGATGCCCCGCTCCTCCAGCTCGCGGATGACCCTCTCCGGCACCCCGTGCGCCCGGATCAGCACCGTCGCGCCTGGCGTGACGTCCTCCACGCGTTCCGCCGTATGCACGCCGTGCCGCCCGAGCTCCGCGAGCGCCTCCCGGTTGTGGATCAGCGGCCCCAGCGTCTCGACCCGCCCGTTTTTCGCAAGTCCCATCGCCATATCGACCGCACGGCGCACGCCGAAGCAGTATCCTGCGGATCGGGCTACCTTGATGCGCATTTCATCTCTCCGATCGCATCCATCACCCGCACCGCGGCGGCCCGCTGCTCCTCGCGCCGTCCGACGACCGGAATCGGTTCGCCGAAGGTCACGGTCACGCGCCGGAACCAGCTCCGGCCGTTTTCAATATACACCGGCACCATCGGCGCGCCGGACCTTGCCGCGAGCATCGCGGCGCCGGCCTTGGCTTCCACATCCTTGCCCTCCGTGACCCGCGTGCCTTCCGGGAAGACGAGCAGCTTCCCGCCCTCCTTCAGGATCCGCAGGCTCTCGCGGATGGCGTCGAGGTCGGCTTCCCCGCGCCGGACGGGGAACGCGCCGAGGCTGCGGATCAACGCGCCGAGCGGCCTGAAGCGGAACAGCTCGATTTTCGCCATAAACCGCAGCTTCACGCGGCTTCCGCAGGCGATCGCGACATAGATCGGATCCCGGATGCTCGTATGGTTCGGACAGAGGAGCGCCGCGCCTTCCGGCAGACGTTCCGCATGACGCGCCGTCACGCCGTGATGGGTGATCGTGAAGAACACCTGACAGATCATTCGTGCGATTCGATACCACATGCGCCCATTCTCTCCTTCACCGTTTCGATCAGCAGCTTTTTGCTCTGTTCCAGCGTATTCCCCGTCGTATCGAGATCCACGGCGTCCGGCGCCCGTCTCAGCGGCGCCGCCGCACGGCTTTCGTCCCGCGCATCCCGCTCCCGGATGTCGGCGAGCACCTCCTCATACGGCTGCGGCGTGCCGCGGCCGTCCAGCTCGAGCATCCGGCGTCTCGCGCGGTCCTCCGCCGACGCGTGCAGGAAGATTTTGACCTGCGCATCCGGCAGCACGACCGTGCCGATGTCGCGCCCGTCCATCACGACGCTCTGCTCCCGCGCCAGCCGTCTCTGCGTTTCGAGCAGAAACGCCCGCACCGCGGAATGCGCCGACACCTTCGACGCGTACCGCGACGCCTCCGGCGTGCGGATCGCGGCGGATACGTCCTCGCCGTCGAGGATCGCCCGCTGTTCGCCGTCCCGGTAAGCAAGCGACACCCGCGCGCGGGGCAGCAGTGCCTCCACAGCCGCGGCGTCGTCCGGATCCGCGCCGCACCGGCGGACAAACAGCCCCACCGTCCGGTACAGCGCGCCGGTATCTACATATAAAAAGCCGAATTCCTGCGCAACGGCCCGCGCAAGCGTGGATTTTCCCGCGCCCGACGGCCCGTCGATCGCCACGGCAATGGTCTGCATACTCTTACTCCCCCTACAGTGCCCGGTGTCCGAGGCCGATCGCCACTTCGTTTAGGTTCAGAAGGCCGATCCGGAAGAACATCGCGACGCCGACATGCTCACCCTCGCGGACGATGCCGATCTTGCCGCCGACGTTTAAGCCGATCGCCTTGTTGACGATGGAGCTCAGCGCTTCCCGCGCCGCGCCGGCGACCGCGCCCTCCTCCAGATGCGAACCGTCCGTCACACCCTCGCGGCGCGCCGCAATAACGGCACGCTCGATGATCTTGTTGATCGACGGGATGAACTCGCCGCCGAAGTCGACGGCCGCCGTCCGGAAGCCCTTTTCGCCAAGGGATGCGCGCATCGCCCGCTCGCTTTCCCGGTCGAACGTCAGCGAAAGCTGAATGGCCGCCGCCGCGACCTCCGCGCTGGTGCCGATTCCTGTTTCCATACTTCCATGCTCCTTTTGCCGGCCGCCCTTTTTGCGTCAGACGGCGCTGCCCGCCGCATACCCGGTCGACCACGCGATCTGCAGGTTGAACCCGCCGGTGTATGCGTCCACATCCAGAATCTCGCCCGCGAAATACAGCCCCGCCGCCTTCTTCGACGCCATCGTGCCGGGGTTGACCTCCCGCACGCTGACGCCGCCCGCCGTCACGACGGCTTCCTCGAGCGGCCGCTTGCCCGTGATCGGGATCTCAAAGCGCTTGAGCAGGCCGACAAGCCTTCTGCGTTCCGCGCGGGTGATCTCATTGACCTTCCGGTGCGGGTCGATCCCGCATCGCCGGACGATCTCGGGAATCATTTTGTTCGGCAGCAGCTTCCCGAGCGCGTTTTCGAAGTCGCGGTTCTTCGCGCCCTCGAAATCCCGCAGGATCCGCGCGTCGAGCTGCTCCTCCGTCAGCGCGGGCTTGCAGTCAAGACAGATCTTCCAGTCGCCGTCCCGGCGCATTCTCGCCGACGCCGACAGGATCATCGGTCCCGAGACGCCAAAATGCGTAAACAGCATCTCGCCGAAGTCCTCATAGACCAGTTTCCCGGAGCAGTAGAGCTTCAGTCCGGTATTTTTCAGCGAAAGCCCCTGCATCGGCGCACAGTCCGGCGCTTCCAGCGGCACGAGCGACGCCTGCACGGGCACGATCGTATGCCCCGCCTCCTGCGCGAGCGCATAGCCGTCGCCGGTAGAGCCGGTCGCGGGGTAGCTTTGCCCGCCGGTCGCGAGGATGACGGCGCCGCTTTCGAGAAACTGCTCCCCCATCCCTGTGTCGTACCACACGCCGCGCACCGCACCGTCCCGCAGCTCCAGGCGGCGCGCCCGTCCCTCGAGGATCCGCACGCCGCGCGCCCGTGCGGTTCGGAGAAGCGCGTCCGCGATGTCGTACGCGGAATCCGAAACCGGAAATACGCGGTTTCCCCGCTCGATCTTCAGGGGTACGCCCGCGTTTTCAAAGAATTTCATCGCGTCCGACGGGGAAAACTTCGCCAGCGCGCTGTAAAGGAAGCGTCCGTTGCCGGGGATGTTGCCCATCAGCTCGTCCTCGGGGCAGGCGTTCGTCAGGTTGCAGCGCCCCTTTCCCGTGATGCAGAGCTTGCGGCAGGTTTTCGGGTTTCGCTCCAGCACCGTCACGTCGCGGCCACGCGCCGCAGCCGTGCACGCCGCCATCATCCCGGCGGCTCCTCCGCCGATGACCGTCACTCTCACGCGTTTCCTCCGTCCGGCGCAAAGTCGTTTTTCTCGTACACGCCGTATTCGTCCCAGGCGCTCTCCAGCTCCGAGAAGGTCTTTGCGACATCCTCTTTTTTGCGCATGCCGATCGCGATGATCAGCGCATTGAAGAGCGACAGCGGCGCGACCAGCGAATCGACGAACGACGCCATATCCGACCGCGCGTACAGCGCGTAGTCCGCATACCGGGCGATCGGCGACAGCGCGCTGTCCGTCACCGCGATGATCTTCGCGCCGCGGGAGCGGACAAACTGCAGCGCGCGCACCGTACTCGACGAGTAGCGCGGGAAGCTGATGCCGTAGACGATGTCCCCCTGCGCGACGTGGAAGAGCTGCTCGTAGAGCTCGTTTGCGCCGCCGGAGCTGATGATGCGCACGTCGTCGAACAGCAGCCGGAAATAAAAGCCCAGAAATCCCGCGAGCCCCGCCGACGAGCGCATGCCGAGGATGTAGACCCGCCTTGCGCCGATCGTCTCGCGCACGGCGGCGTTGAACGCGTCCTGATCGACGGACGCCAGCGTCGTCGCGATCTTGTCCATGTCGTCGGTCATCACGGCATGGAGGATGTTCTGATCGGACAGCTTGGTGCTCGTCACCTCGAGCCGCTGCACGGCGGTCAGCCGGTTGCGGATCATGTCCTGCAGCGCCGCCTGCAGCGCGGGATAGCCGTCGTAGCCGAGCTTCACGGCAAAGCGCACCACCGTGGATTCCGACACGCCGGTGACGCTGCCGAGGCGGTTCGCCGTCATAAACGCCGCCTTGTCGTAATGCTCGGTGATATACGCCGCAATCACCTTCTGCCCGCGCGAAAAGTCCGCCTGCACCGCGCGGATCCGCGACATCAAATCGTTATTCATCCCACTCACACTCCATCGGCACGCCGCCCATGCCCTTTACCGTTTCGAGATACGCGCATTCCTCCGCGGTCAGCCGCCGCCATTTGCCGGATTCGAGCCCGCCGAGCCGGATCTCGCCGATCGCGACGCGGCAGAGGCGCGTCACCGTCAGCTCCGCCATTTCACAGAGCCTGCGGATCTGCCGGTTGCGGCCCTCGTGGATCACCATTTCCAGCACCGTTCCGTACGGCGTCTGACGCAGCACCCGCACCGCCGCCGGACGCGTCTCATAGCCGTCCAGCACCGCCGGCGCACGCAGCACCGGCAATCCGCGCTCGAGATCGCCCTTTACCGTAACGTGGTAGCGCTTTGCGACCTCGTGCGAGGGATGCGTCAGCGCCTGCGCCAGCGCGCCGTCCGACGTCATCAGCAGCGCGCCGCAGGAGTTCAGATCGAGCCTTCCGACCGGATACACCCGCACGCCGACGCCGCGCACAAGCTCCGCGGCCGTTTTCCGGCCCCGCTCGTCGTGCATCGTCGTCACATACCCCGCGGGCTTGTTCAGAAGCACCGTGACCGTGTCCGAGGGCAGCTTCACGGGCATTCCGTCCGCCGTAATGCAGTCGGTTTCCGGATCGGCGGAGTCCCCCAGCGCCGCGACGGCGCCGTTTACCAGCACGCGGCCGGCCAGGATCCGCTTTTCCGCTTCCCGGCGCGAACAGATCCCGGCGCCGGACAGGATTTTCTGCAATCTTTCTTTCATAGGCGTTATTATATCAAAGTTTCCCCCAAAATGCAAGAGGATTTCCGCATTCCTTCAATTCTTCAGCTCTTTGGGGAATTTCTTCATGCATTGCAGGAATTGCCTGCCTCCCGGATTGACAACCCCTTCGCCGCCGTGGTATAATAACCGCGGGAAAAGGTGCGGGGTTTTGCTTTTTACGGCGCTCCGGTTGACATTCCCCTTCGCCGCGTGGTATAATATTGAGAAAACAAAACGCAGTACGGAAGGGAAAGCCATGAGAGTTTCCGGTAAGGTCGGCAACGTCCAGTTAATGCAGCGAATCAACCGCGCGCGCGTCGTGGAATGCATCCGGCGCGGCACTACGGCCACACGGCCGCAGCTTGCGGAGGAAACCGGGCTCTCCCTGTCGAGCATCACGAATCTCGTCAACTATCTGATGGACCGCGGCTTCGTCTGCGAGCGCGCCATCGCGGAATCCGGACGCCCCGGACGCCGTGCGTCGCTGCTCGGACTGGCCGACGACCGCTTCCGCATCGCCTGCATCGTGCTGGAGGCCGACGGCATCCGCGCATCGCTGATGTCCCTGTCGGGGCTCGAGGTCTGCACGCTGCCCTTTGCCGGCGCGCCGCCGACGGGGGACGCGGCGATCGATACGATCCTCTCGCTGGCACAGTCGCTGACGGAGCGCCTCGACGGCGAGCTGCTGGGCGTCGCGGTCTCCGTGCCCGGCATGGTGCTCGACCGCGGGTCGTCGGTCACGAGCGTGCGATTAAACTGGAGCGGCGTCGATCTGCGCGCGGCGCTCTCGCGCATCTCTCCCTCCGTTTTCATCCAGAACGCCTCCATCGCGCGCGCCATCCGCATCCGCTCCGCCATCCGCGCGGACAGGCCCCGCAACGCGCTTTTTCTCGATCTCGAGCACGGCGTCGGCGCGGTCCACTTCGCGGAGGCCGTCCTCGACCCGACGTTCCTCGGCGAGCTGGGGCACGTCACCGCCGACGTGCACGGCGAGCGCTGCTTCTGCGGCAACCGCGGCTGCATCGAGATGTTCTGCTCGCCCGAGCGCATCGCCGCCGAATACGGCGCGCCATCCTATTCGGACGTGCTCGCCGCCGATCAGGCGGGAGACGAGCGCGCCCATGCCGCCCTCGCCCGCGGCGGACGCTATCTCGGCGCGGCGCTGGTCACGCTGATCCAGCTCTTTGCGCCCGACGTCGTCTATATCAACGGGCACGAGCTTCTAAAAAGCCGTCTCGTCGCCGAAACTGCCGAGCGCTACGCCCGCTCCCACGCCTATCCGCAGCTTGCCGGACGCGCGGTGTTCCGCTATGTCGACCTCGACGCGCAGGCGACGCTCGACGGGCTGCTCGAATACGCGCTCGACCGGCTTTTCGACGTCGAATCCTCAAACTGCATATTGGAATAATTTATATATCGCACCTTAAAGGAGGTCTGCAACCTATGAAGAAAGTCAAATGGGGTGTCCTCGGCGCCGGCGGCATCGCCGACCGCCGCACGCTGCCGGGCATGATGCTCGCCGAAAACGCCGAGCTCGTCGCCGTCATGGAAGTTGTTCCGGGTCTTGCGCCGAAGCTCTGTGAGAAGTACCATGCCAAGCGCTGGTACACCGACGCCGAATCCCTCCTCGCCGATCCCGAG
>JAEDGJ010000207.1 GCA_016297585.1 Clostridiaceae bacterium | reverse complement strand
AAACGCCCGTCATGTTCCGCATTGCCGGGCGTTTTCCTTAACGAAAGGAGCCGATGCTTCCATGCCGAACCGTCCCTGCGTCAAGGTGGGCATTGTCGCCGTCAGCCGCGACTGCTTTCTGAAATCCCTCGCCGAAAACCGCCGCCGTGCGCTGGCCGCCGCCTGTGCCGCGCTGTCCCTGCCCGTCTACGAATGCCCGGTGCTCGTCGAAAACGAGTCCGACGCGCGCGCGGCGCTGGCCGATCTCGACGGAAAATGCAATTCTCTCGTCGTCTATCTCGGCAATTTCGGTCCCGAGACCCCCGAAACGCTGCTTGCCCAGCGCTTTTCCGGCCCCTCCATGTTCATCGCCGCCGCGGAAGACGGCGCAAACGCGCTGATCGACGGCCGCGGCGACGCGTTCTGCGGGCTTCTCAACTGCTCCTACAACCTCTCCCTGCGCGGCGTCACCGCCTACATCCCCGAGCGCCCCGTCGGCACGCCCGCGGTCCTCGCCGAGCGCATCCGCGAGTTTGTCCCCATCGCCCGCGCCGTCCTCGGCGTCCGCTCGCTGAAGATCATCTCCTTCGGACCCCGCCCGCAGGACTTTTTCGCCTGCAACGCCCCCATCCGCCAGCTCTACGACCTCGGCGTCGAGGTCGAGGAGAACTCCGAGCTCGACCTGCTCGTCTCCTACCGCGCGCACGCGAACGATCCCCGCATCCCCGGCGTCGCCGCCGACATGGCCGCGGAGCTCGGGGAGGGCAACCGCTATCCCGACCTGCTGCCCCGCATGGCGCAGTTCGAGCTGACCCTGCTCGACTGGGCGGACGCCCACCGCGGTATGCGCGACTACGTTGCGTTCGCCAACAAGTGCTGGCCCGCGTTCCCCGGCGAGTTCGGCTTCGAGCCGTGTTATGTCAATTCCCGTCTCGCCTCCCGCGGCATTCCGGTCGCCTGCGAGGTCGACCTCTACGGCGCACTCAGCGAGTTCATCCTCGCCTGCCTGACGGAGGACGCCGTGACGCTGCTCGACATCAACAACACCGTGCCGGACGACCTGTACGCCTCCGAGGTGCGCGGCCGCTTCCCCTACCGCCCGGACGACCTCTTCATGGGCTTCCACTGCGGCAACACGCCGCTGTGCAAGCTCTCCCGCGGCTCGATCTGCTACCAGCTCATCCAGAACCGGCTTCTCGAAAACGACGGCGAGCCGGACATCACGCGCGGCACCCTCGAGGGCGACCTCGCGCCGTCCGCGCTGACGCTTTTCCGCGTGCAGGGCGCGGCGGACGGCTCCGTCGGCGCCTACATCGCGAAAGCCGAGTCGCTGCCCGTCGCGAGCCGCAGCTTCGGCGGCATCGGCGTGCTCGCCGTCCACGATCTTGCGCGCTTTTACCGCCACGTTCTCATCGAACGGCACTTCCCGCATCACGCCGCCGTCGGCTTTTCCGACTGCGCCCGCGCGTCGTTCGAGGTCCTTCGCTTCCTCGGCGTCTCCGAGATCGCCCATCCCCTGCCCGAAGGACGCCTCTATCCCACCGAAAATCCATTTTAACGGAGGATACGCCCATGCTGTTCCATGCCTATAACGATTCCACCTGGCTCTATCCCGACACCCCCGTGCCGAGCCAGACCGAGCTGTACGCGGCCGATCTGGCGCGCGGCGGTTCCGCCGGCGTGCAGCTTCTCTCCGACGCCTTCCTCGACGAGGACGCGCCCGTCCACATCCGTTTCGACGCGCCCGACCACCTCTCCTGCGAGGTCTTCCAGCTTCTGCCCACCCTCGTCGAGGAAAACAGCGGCCGCGACGTGCTGACCGCCGAGCGCTACGAGGACGTCGCCGACTTCGTCACCCGCCGCGCGCCGTTCGAGGTCTACGACGTCACGCGTCCGTTGACCGGCGGCGTGTTCCGCGCGGGAAGGCTCGCGCTCTTCCTCCTGTTCCGCGCGGAGCCCTGCGTCGCGAAGGGCGACTACCTCTGCGTCCTGACCTTCAAGGCCGGTGAGCACGCGCTGACCTTCCCCATCACGCTGCGCGTCTCCGCCTGCGTCATCCCGCCGGTGCGGGAGGCCCGCTTCGGCATGGTCAACTGGCTCTTCCTCGAGGACATCGAGCAGATGCACGGGCTTGACCGCAGCACCGACGCGTTCTGGGAGCTCGTCGGCCGTTATCTCGACAACCAGCTCGACCTGCGCACGAATCACATCAAGCTGCCCTCCGGCGTGCCGGTGCGCGACGAGTCGGGGCGTGTCGTCGACTTTGACTTTACCGACTGCGAAAAGCTTGGTACCCTCGCGCTCGAACACGGCTTTTCGTATATCTACGGCGGCTTCGTCGCGCGCTTTCACGAGTGGGATCAGCCGGAGCACTTCCTGCTGTGGGATCGGGACGTTTCGACCAGCTCCATCGAGGGCTACCGCCAGCTTTCCCTCTACTTCCAAAAGCTCCGGCGCGTCGTCGAGGCGCACGGCTGGCAGGCCGTCTGGATGCAGTGCCTCGTCGACGAGCCGCAGTTCCCGAACAGCGAGAGCTACCGCGCGCTGTCGTGCATCTGCCGCAAGCATATGCCGGGCGTGAAGATCCACGACCCGGTCGAGACGACCGAGATCGGCGGCGCGACCGACATCTGGTGCGTCAAGCAGGCCGTTTTCGAAAAGCATCTTGAGGACTTCCGCCGCCTGCAGGCGATGGGCGAGGAGATGTGGATCTACACCTGCGGCTTCCCCGCCGGAAAGACGATGAACCGCGCCACCGACCTGCCGCTGCTTGCCGGACGCCTGCCGTTTTGGATGTGCGTCAAATACGGCTGCACGGGCTTCCTGCACTGGGGCTACAACGCCTATGCCGGACGCGATCCGTTCCGCTTCAACTGCTATTCGACCGGCGGCCGTCCGCTGCCCCCCGGCGACGGCTTCATCGTCTACCCGGGCGACGACGGCACCCCCTGGAACAGCGTCCGCGCCCAGCTCCAGCGCGCCGGCGCCGAGGATGCGGAGGCGCTGCTCCAGCTCCCCGAGGACGCGCGCATG
Organism: Clostridiaceae bacterium; assembly: GCA_016297585.1. GTDB lineage: Bacteria > Bacillota > Clostridia > Oscillospirales > QAMX01 > JAAZKA01. Next base: position 64 of record JAEDGJ010000207.1, on the reverse strand, counting down.
GCCCTCATCGACCGCGTCTGCCGCACGTTTGACGACTACGACGCGGATCCCGCGAATTTCGAGG
>JAEDGJ010000042.1 GCA_016297585.1 Clostridiaceae bacterium | reverse complement strand
GAGCTGGCGCTGATCGAAAACCTGCAGCGCGAGGATCTGAATCCGCTCGAAGAGGCGGAGAGCTACCGCGTGCTGACGGAGGAATTCGGGCTGTCGCAGGCGGAGGCCGCGCAGAAGGTCGGAAAATCCCGCCCGGCGGTCGCAAACGCCATCCGGCTCTTGACGCTGCCGGACGAGGTGCGCGCGATGCTGCGCGACGGGACGATCTCCGCGGGACATGCGCGGGCGCTTTTGACGCTCGAGGACGCGCAGATGATCCGGGAGCTGGCCGCGCGCGTGGCGGACAACGGGCTGAGCGTGCGGCAGACGGAGCGGCTGGCGGCGGCCTGGAAGGCGGCGGCACTGCGTCCGCAGCCGGAGCCGCAGGACGAGCCGGAGCAGGGCGTCGATCATCTGGCGGAGACCGGGGAACGGCTCTCCGGGCTGTACGGACGGCGCGTGAGTTTCCGAAAGGGCAAAGGAAAGAGCTATATCATGCTCGAATACTACGACAACGACGACCTGGACGCCTTGATCGCGCAGCTCTTGAGCGCTGCGGAGGGAAAATAACATGACCATGAATCGCGAAACGACGCTTTCACTGCGCCGGTTTGTTTTCACCTACATCGTTCCGATGTTCGTCGTGGTGCTGCTTCTGGTGCTGATGTCGTATTTCAACGACATGCGCGAGGCGGAGACACGGGAGCAGATCGATATGCTCGATACGGCGCTTGCCGAGCGGGACGCGAAAATTGCGGCGCTGGAGGAACGCGTCGCGGAGCTGGAAGAAAAAATAGGAAAATAAAGGGAGAGAAAAACAGTATGCTGGATCAGAATGCCATCCGCAGCAATCCGGAGGCGGTCGCGGCGGCGCTTGCGAAAAAGGGCTGCATTGTCGATTTCAAGCCGTTTTTGGAGTGGGACGCCGAGAAAAAGGCGCTTTTACACGAGATCGAGGCCAAAAAGGCGCAGAGGAACAAGGTTTCCTCCGAAATTCCGAAGCTGAAGAAGGCGGGACAGCCGGTCGACGGCATCTTTGCCGAAATGCGCGCGCTGGGCGATGAGATCACCGCCGGAGACGCCAAAATCAACGAGTTAAACGAGAAGATCTACAATTTCCTGATCGTACTGCCGAACATCCCCGACGACGACCTGCTGCCGGGCGAAAAGGAGAACAATCAGGTCATCCGCGTCGTCGGCGAGCAGCCGAAGTTCGACTTCGCGGCGAAGAATCACGTCGATCTGTGCACGTCGCTCGGGCTGATCGACTACGAGCGCGGCGTCAAGCTCTCCGGCAACGGCTACTGGGTCTACCGCGGCATGGGCTCGCGGCTCGAGTGGGCGCTGCTCAACTACTTCGTGTCCACCCATCTCGCGGACGGCTATGAGTTCATCCTGCCGCCGCATCAGCTCGGCTACAACTGCGGCCTCGGCGCGGGACAGTTCCCGAAGTTTGCCGACGAGGTCTACTGGCTCGAGGGCGACACGGACGACCGCAAGAAGGGGCTTTTCATGCTCCCGACGGCGGAGACCGCGCTTGTCAACCTCTACCGCGACGAGATCATCGACGAAAAGCTCCTGCCGTTAAAGCTCTTTGCCTATACCCCCTGCTACCGCAAGGAAGCCGGTTCCGCGCGCGCCGAGGAGCGGGGCATGATCCGCGGGCACCAGTTCGACAAGGTCGAGATGGTGCAGATCACGACCCCCGCACAGTCGAAGGCGGCGTTCGAGGAGCTCGTCTGCAAGGCGTCGAGCCTTGTCGAGAAGCTCGGCCTGCATTTCCGCGTGTCGAAGCTCGCGGCGGGCGACTGCTCCGCGTCGATGGCGCGCACCTATGACATCGAAGTCTGGATCCCGTCGATGGGCATTTATAAGGAAGTCTCCTCCGTTTCGAATGCGAACGCGTATCAGGCGCGCCGCAACAATACCCGCTATCGCGACAGCGCGACGGGCAAGCCCGCGTTTGTGCATACGCTCAACGGCTCGGGGCTCGCGACCAGCCGCATCCTGCCCGCGATCGTCGAACAGTATCAAAACGCCGACGGCAGCGTGACGGTACCCGAGGTGCTGCGTCCGTTCCTTGGCGGGATTGATAAAATTCAGTAAGGGAGAAGAGAAAGATGAAGGACACGGCAAAGAGCATCAAGGAGAAAAAGGTACCGATTATCGAGGAATTCAAGCAGTTCATTGCCAGAGGCAACGTTCTGGACATGGCGGTCGGCGTCATCATGGCAACGGCCTTCGGAGGCATCACCTCCACGCTCGTCAACAACGTGATTATGCCGCTTGTCGGCGTTCTGATCGGCGGCGTCGATTTCTCGACGCTGGCCGTGACGATGACCGGCCTGAACGGGGAAGAGGTCGTCATGCAGTACGGCCTGTTCATTCAGGCGGTCGTGAACTTCTTCATCATCGCGCTGTCCGTGTTCCTGCTGATGCGCGTTCTGACGGTGCGCAAGCGCAAGCAGGAAGCGGAGGCCGCCAAAGCCGCTGCGGAAGCCGCCGCGAAGGCCGCTGCCGAGCCGCCGGTTCTCTCGAATGAAGAAAAGCTCCTGACCGAGATCCGCGACCTTCTCCGTGAGCAGAACGCCGGGAAGCGGGGCTGAAAAACGATGCTGACAATCGAAAAGATCGACGGCCGCGAGGCGTTTGACGCGCTGCTCGCGCGCGAAGGCCAGAACTGGAAGCTTGAAAACTTCCCCTGGGGCAGCACGCCGATGGACGTCCGCGCGCGGGTCTGCCATGACGGGGAGAGCCTGTACGTATCGATGCGCTGCTATGAGCGCGAGCCGCGGGCGACCGTGACGGAGCACGAGGGCGCGGTGCATCTCGACTCCTGCATGGAGTTCTTCTTCTCGCCGGTGCCCGAGCTGCGGGAGGACTACTTCAATATGGAGGCCAATCCCAACGGCGCGATGAAGTTCAACTACGGCCCCGGGCGGCACGGCCGCGTCAAGACGGAGAAGCTGCCCGAGCTTGCCGGGATGCGCGCGTCGCGGACGGACGAATACTGGCAGCTCGACTACCGGATCCCGTTTTCGCTGATCCGTGCGTTCGCGCCGGAGTTTACGGGCGCGTCCGGCTCGAAGATCCGCGCGAATCTGTACCGCTGCGGCGAGCAGGCGAAAGAGACCTCGTTCGTCACGCTTTTCCCCATCGGGACGGAAAAGCCCGATTACCACCGGCCGGAGTATTTCGGCTGGATGGAGCTTGCATAAAAATGAAATGACGCGCGGAGGACGGTTCCGCTGTCCTCCGCGCCGGGTTTTGCTGTATGATTGAAATTTCGGTATCCCATGTTCAGAAATTCTTCGGCGATTTCCAGCTTCTCCGCGACGTCGACTTCGACCTCTATTCCGGCGAGCGCGTCGGTCTGATCGGCAAAAACGGCGCGGGCAAGACGACGCTCTTCAACATCATCGCCGACATCGGCACGGGCAAGGCGCGTCCCGGCGACCCGACGCTCTACGACGCGGGAGAGATCAGCATCCGCAGCGGACGGCGCGTGGGGCTCATCGACCAGATCCCGGTTTATCCGCAAGGGTATACCGTCGACGACGTGCTGCGGACGGGCTTTGCGAGACTCGACCGGATGAAGGCGGAGCTCGAGGAGCTCGAGCAGCGGATGGCGACGGAGCAGGATCCCGTGCTGCTGAAGCGCTACGGGGAGCTGTCGAGCCGGTTCGAAGCCGAGGGCGGCTACGAGACGGAATACACGCTCGAGAAGGTCGCCAACGGCCTTGACCTCGGCGGCGACATCCGCCGGCGCGACTTCAATCTGCTGTCCGGCGGCGAGCGTTCGCGCGCCAACCTCGCGCGCGTCATTCTCGAGCGCTCGGACATCCTGCTGCTCGACGAACCGACGAACCACCTCGACATCGACGCGGTCGAATGGCTCGGCGAGTATCTGCAGTCGTACAAGGGCACCGTTTTTGTCATCTCGCACGACCGGTATTTCCTCGATCAGGTGGTCACGCGCATCGTGGAGATCGAAAACGGCGTCAGCGAGGAGTACGGCGGCAACTACAGCTACTACGCGGTGGAGAAGGAGCGGCGGTATCAGGAGAAGCTCGAGCGGTACCAGCGGGAGCTGGCGGAAAAGCAGAAGCTCGAGGCGCTGGCGCGCCAGTACCGCAACTGGGCGACGCCGACGATGATGACGCGCGCCAAGGAGATCGAGCACCGCGTGGAGCGGCTGACGGTATCCGACCGTCCGAGACGGCAGAAGGTCATCCGCGCGAAAATCGACGAGGCGGCGTTCTTCGCGGACGACGCGCTGTCGGTGCGCGGCGTGACGAAGCGGTTTGACAGCCGCACGATCGTCGAGAAGGCGGATTTCCGCATCGGCGGCGGCGAGCACGTCGCGATCTACGGCCCCAACGGCTGCGGCAAGACGACGCTGCTGCGCATGATCGTCGGGGAGTACCCCTGCGACGACGGCTCGGTGCGGTTTGGGCCGCAGACGAAGTGGGTCTATCTGCCGCAGCTCGTCACGTTTGAGAACATGGACCGGAATGTCGTCGATACGCTGATCTACGAGCGCGGGATGACGCCGCAGGCGGCGCGGGATGCGCTGGGGCAGTATCTGTTCATCGGCGAGGATGTCTTCAAGCCGCTGTCGGCGCTGTCCGGCGGCGAGCGCGCGCGGCTCCGGCTCTGCATGCTGATGCAGGACGACGTGAACATGCTGATCCTCGACGAGCCGACGAACCATCTCGACCTCGCCGCGCGCGAATGGCTCGAGGGGATGCTCGAGGGCTTCGGCGGCGTGATCCTGTTCGTGTCGCACGACCGCTATTTCGTGTCGCGCTTTGCGACGCGCGTGCTCGAAATGAGCGACGGGAAGCTGCGCGACTATAAATGCGGCTTTGAGGAATACCGCGCGAGGCGCCGCCGCGAAAAGGAGAGCGCGATGGCGATGGCCGCGCGCGAACAGCGTGCGCTGCGCGAGGAAAAGACGCCGAAGGCCGAGGAGGCCCGGGAGGACGGCCGCGAGGCCAGACGCAAAAAGCGCCGCCGGGAGTCCGCGGAGGCCAAAACGCATACGCTGGAGCAGGAAATCGCGGCTCTGGACGCGCAGATCGAGGAGAACGCGTCCGACTACGAAAAGCTCGCGCCGCTGCTTGCCCGCAAGGAGGAAGCGGAAAACGAGCTTCTGGAGCTGTACGAGGAACTGGAAGAATAAAAAAGAGCGCTTCCCCGCCCGAAAAAGGCTGTGGGGAAGCGCTCTTTTTTTACCGATCGTTCATTTCGTGCAGATTCAGCGCAAACGACGGCATGAATTCCCGCATGAAATACGCGACCTCGGGCATTTTCATGCCCTCGAGCGCGGCGCGCGTTTCCTCACAGGCGCGGCGGAATTCCTCGTTGCCGGTTTTTAATTCGTTTTTGCATTTTATGTACGCCGCGAGCCGGTCGGCGGCCTTAACGAGGTCAAAGCAGCCGCTTTCCTCGACGTCGAACAGCTTCTCGTATTCGGGACGCAGCGCGTCGGGCAGCATCTGCAGCAGCCGCTCGCGGGACGCGGCTTCGATCTCGCCGAAGGCGCGGCGGATGCGGGGATTCGCGTACTTGACGGGCGTCGGGAGGTCGCCCGTCATCGTTTCGGGCGCGTCGTGATAGAGCGCCAGCGCGGCGACGCGGTCGGGATCGCAGGGGACGCCCAGAATGTCGCGGCGGATGAGCGCCAGCGCGTGGGCGAGCATCGCGACCTCGGCGGTGTGCTCGGACAGGTTCTCCGGTTCGGCGCTGCGCATCAGGCTCCAGCGCTGGATGTGGCGCATACGGAAGACATAGGCGAAAAAATGGTTCATAGCGGCTTCCTCAGTTCGTCCAGAATGGGGGAGCTGCCTGCGGCGTACAGACGCAGCAGATGCAGCGCGCGCGTGCACGCGACGTACAGCGCCTGCCGTCCGCGCGCACCCGCGTACCGGTCGGCGTCCGGAACGAGCACGGCGTCGAATTCCAGTCCCTTTGCCAGCGCGACCGGCAGCACGACGATGCCGCGCACGTTTTCGAGGCTGCGTTCCGACAGGAGCTTTGCCTGCGGCAGAGCCTTTGCCGCTTCCCGCGCCGACGCTTCGTCCGCGCAGACGACGGCGACGATGCCGCAGCCGCGCTGACGCAGCTCATCCGCGTCGCGGGAGACGGCGGCGAGCATGGCGGCGGCGTCCGGGAACGTGTCGATGCGCGGCGGCTCGCCCTTGCGGGCAAAATAGGAGGCGGGGGTGTCCGTCAGGCGGTTGCAGAAGGCGGTGATCTGCGCGGTGCTGCGGTAGCTGCGGTCGAGCGTGACGACGGCGGTGCGGCGGGGCGCATAGAGCCGCTCCAGCGCGGCATACAGCCCGCCGGACTGTCCCGAGACGCTCTGCGCCTGATCGCCGACGGCGGTGACGCGCGCATAGGGCATCAGCGCGCGGAGCGTCGCGTACTGCAGCGGCGTGACGTCCTGCGCCTCGTCGATGACGAGCTGGCGAAGCTTGTCGTAGCCCTTCGCGCCGAACATGCGGGCCTTCAGATAGAAAAGCGCGCACGCCGCCGGGAAGTCGAGCGTCTGCTCCTCGGTATAGCCGGCATAGCGGCGCCGGAGCGCGCGGAAGCTTTCCGGAACGGCGATGCTGCGCGAAAGCTGCGCGAAAAAGGCGTCGTCGCGCATCAGGCGGACGAACAGCGCCTCCGGACGCATCCGGAGCTGCCGCTCGACGCGCTCACGCGTGCGGGCGAGATCGCCGACGGACAGGCGGCGGGCGTCGCGTTCGGGATTGGCGCGGGAGACGTCGGACGCGAGCAGCACCGCGATGTGGCGGGTGCGGGCGTCCTGCCGCTCGGCGATGCGCTCGAGCGCGACGGCGGAGAGCCGCAGCAGGCGTTCGCCCCAGGGGGTACGGTAGGGATTGTTCAGCAGGTAGTCCTTCTGCTCGACGGCGCTCATCACGCACTGCCCGTCGTAGAGGATGTCGGTAAATTCAAAATACCGGCGGGCATAGCGGTCGACGGCGCGGTCGAGAAGGCGCACCATGTCCTCCGAGCCGAAGAAGGCATACGCCTCCGCCTCCTCATCGGTCATCGACGCCAGCGCGTCGAAGTGGGAGAGGCGGGACGAAAAGCGCACATCAGGCAAATTTTTGGCCAGCAGCTCCTCATAGAGCAGCGTGCGGAGGTTGTCCTCGCCGAGCTCGGGCAGCACGTCGGCGACGTACGCGCCGAAGACGGCCGAGGGGGAGAGCATCAGCACGTCGTTTGCGGACAGCTTCTGCGCGTGACCCTCGTAGAGCAGGTACGCGACGCGGTGCAGCGCGACGGCGGTCTTGCCGGAGCCCGCGGCGCCCTGTACGAGCAGGATCTCCGTCGAGGTGTCGCGGATGATCTCGTCCTGCCGCGCCTGGATCGTCTCGACGACGCTGTGCATCTTGCCCGTCGCGTGCCGGGCGAGCGCCTCGGCGAGCAGCTCGTCCGCGACGCGCAGGTCGCTGTCGACGTACAGCCGCAGCTTTCCGTGTTTGATCTGGTACTGCCGTTTCAGCGTCATCTCGCCGGAGATCGTGCCGGCGGGCGCTTCAAAGGACGCGTGTCCCGGGGACGCGCGGTAAAAGAGCGACGCGATGGGCGTGCGCCAGTCGAAGACGCGGTCGAAGATTCCGTCGGTCAGGGACGCGCGGCCGATATAGATGGCTTCCGTCGAGCCGTCCTCATAGGTGGGGGAGCCGGGCTCCTCGCGGAAGTCGACGCGGGCGAAATAGGGGGAGTCGAGCATCCGGCGGTAGCGGCGCAGCTTGCGCTGGAGGTTTTCGTTTTTCTCCGAACGGCGGCTTAGCTCCTCGAGACCCGTGAGCATCTCGCCGAGCCGGTCGAATTCGCGCTCGCCCTCGGCGTAATAGGCCTCCACTTCCTCCCAGAGGAAGCGGCTCTGCTCGTCGAGAGCCGCGGCCGCTTCCTCGCTGACGGACAGACCCTCGCGGATCCGCCGTTCGAGGAGCGCCATGGTTTCCTCGAGATACCGGCATTCCTGTTTGAAGATTGTTTTGTCCATGCAGCCGTCCTTTCCGCCGACGAGGGTGAAAAAACGCTTTTTCGTTTCGCGGCGCAAAAACGGGAAAAAGCGTCCTCCTCCCGGAAAAAACGGGGAGGAAGATCAGGATATAGAGAGAACGAAGGGGCAAGAGTATTCTTGCCCCTTTCCTGAAAACCGTGACACGGGAAAAAGAGAATCCGGACTCAGATATCGTAATAATCGCCGAGGAACTCCTTGAGGTAGACGGCGCGGTCTTCCTTCATGGAGATGTTCGCCGCGATGCCGATGCCGATGGACATGGCGCCCGCGCGGGTGCCGGCCATCTGATTCAGCGGGTCGCTGGTGTAGCCGCGGAAGATGTTGTTGCGCATCGCCGGGTCGGAGCCGCCGTGACCGCCGGGGATGACGCGGTTGTCGACCTTGACGTAGTCGACGCGCTCGCCGGAGCGGTTGTAGACCTTCAGGTTCGAGCCGCCGAACGCGGTATCGGCCTCGAGACGGCCCTTCGTGCCGTTCAGAACGATCTTCATGCACTCGTAGGGGGAATAGGTGGTCAGGCTGTAGCTCATGACGGCGCCCTTGGCGTACTTGACGTTGACGGAAACGGTGTCCTCGATGTCGATGCGGTCGGCAAAGACGCAGCGGTCGCGGATGTAGCCGTCGGCATCCTCGCACTCGTGGTAGATGCGCTTCTCGACGGGATCGTCGTCGATGTCCTTGTAGAACTCGCAGGTCGTCTTATACGGGCAGGTCAGGCAGCGTTCGCCGCGCTGCTCGCGGGTATGTCCGTAGAAACGGCGGGTGCCGAAGGCGTTGACCTTGCGGGGCTCGTCGTCCAAAAACCAGTTGACGAGGTCGAAGTGATGCGTCGACTTGTGGATCAGCAGGGAACCGGAGTTCTTGCGCTCGGCGTGCCAGCGGCGGAAGTAGTCGGCGCCGTGGCGCGTGTCGAGCAGCCACTCGAAATGCACCTCGAGGACGTCGCCGATGATGCCCTGCATCAAAAGCTCCTTGATGCGCACATAGAAGGGGTAGAAGCGGCAGTTGAAGGTGACGGTGACCTTTTTGCCGGTGCGGCGCTCGGTTTCGAGGATCGCGGCGAGCTTCTTCTCATCGGTGGTCAGCGGCTTTTCGCAGATGACGTCGCAGCCGAGTTCCATCGCGCGGATGGCGTAGGTGGAGTGCTCGCAGTCCTTGGTCGTGACGATCACGGCGTCGGGCTTGCAGGTGCGGATCATCTCGTCAAAATCGTTGAAGACGGGGATGGGCTTGCCGACGAGGTCGGAGACCAGCTCGGCGCGCTTCCAGTTGATGTCATATACGCCGGAGAGCTCCGCGCAGTCGCCGTAATCGGACACGAGAGGCATCGCGTAAGACTGAATGCCGCGTCCGCCGGTGCCGACGATACAGTATTTTTTCATGTGATTTTCCCCTTTCAAAGCATGACTCCGGTTTTTCAAAACGAGAGAAAAACGTGTATCGGAACGTGTGCTAATATAGCACAAAAAAAGACTTTTGTCAACCGTATGCAGACAATTTTCCGGTTATTGCGGCAGGATGACGAAAAAAACCGGCCTCTGAAACAAAACGGGGGCGGAGGGCGTCTAATAACATAACACCGGCGGTGCCCGCGGCCTCGGGATTCATGAATTTTTGAGAAAAAATCCGCGCTTTTCCTTGTAACGGGAACGGGGCTGTGATATAATAAAAATATGAGTATGGTTTTTCGGGCGGGCACGCCTGAACTTGGGATAAAATGGAGAACGCTATGGAATCTGTAACCTTTGTCTGGCCGGAATGGTCTGTCGAATCGGTGGAATCCGAAACCGCAAATTCGGTGGTATACCGCGCGCGCCGCGTGGAATTCGGCGAAACGCTGTATGCCGCGATCAAGATAACGAAAGTGCCCGTGGAAGCGGGACAGAACCGCGCCGAGGTGCGCCGCCGGATCGACGAATGGTGCGCGCAGATGGCAGGGCTCCGGCAGATCTCGAGTCTGCTCGTGCCGGAGGACATCCGGGTGGTGGATGACGACGGCGGCTTTGCGGTACATATGCGCATGGAATACTGCACGCGGCTTGCCGTATACGCCGCGTCGCACGCGCTGAGCGCGGATGAGCTCATCGAGATGGGCGTCGACATCTGCACGGCGCTGGACGCGCTGGAAAAAGTGGGCATCGTGCACGGCGACGTGCGTCCGGAGCATATTTTCGTGTCGAAACGCGGCTCGTACCGCCTCGGCGGCTTCGGGCTGTCGCGCACGCTGCAGGCGTCGGCTCCCGTCGGCATTCCGGAGCCGCATGCGGCCTACTATATGGCGCCGGAGGTCTACCGCGGCGCGACGCCGGGCCCGCAGTCCGATCTGTATTCGCTCGGCATGGTCATCTACCGGACGCTGAACAACGGCCGGATGCCGTTTCTGCCGAATTATCCCGAACCCGTCAGCGCGCAGGACCGTCTCGATGCGCTGGCGCGGCGGATGGCGGGGGAGAAGCTGCCCGCGCCGCAGACCGGGAGTCCCGCGCTCGCGGCGCCGGTTCTGCACGCCTGCGAAGCGGATCCCGCCGCGCGCTATCCGAGTCCCGCCGCGTTCCGGCAGGATCTGCGCAGCTATCTGAAAACCGCGGGCGCCGGATTTGCCGCGGCCCCGGTCGGTGCGGCCGTCGGTGCGGCTGCGGGGACAGGCGCGGCTGCCGCTGCCGTCAAAGCGCCCCGCACGCCGTCCGCCCAGACAAAGCCTGCGGCGCAGAGTGCGGCGGGGAACGCGAGGACTTCCGCGCCGCAGAGCGCGAAGCCTCCCCGGAAGAAGATGTCGCCGAAGCTGACGGGCGTGCTGATCGCCGCCCCGCTGGTCATCATTCTCGTGGCGGGACTCGCGATCCTGTCCGCGCTGGGGGTTCTGCCGTCGCTTAGAGGCTCGCAGACGACAACGGCGGCTACGACGGAAGCGACGACCACCACCACGATGATCGCCACGACAACGACCACCACGGCGGCCACGACGCAGGCTACCACGACGACGACCCGTGCGACGACCACGACGACGACCCGCGCGACGACGACGACCTCCGCCACGACGGAGGCGACGACGACGACCGAGGCGATCGAGTATTACACCGACGAGCTCATCACGGTCCAGACGAAGCTCAATCCTGCCGAGGTCAACCGCACGACGAACGTGCGCCTTGCGTGCGAGAACGTCAACGGCAAGGAGCTCGCGCCCGGCGAGGAGTTCTCCTTTAACGACACCGTCGGTCCGCGTACGGCGGAGCGCGGTTTCAAGGACGCCAAGATCTACCTCGCGGGTGAGATCGCCGACGGTATCGGCGGCGGCATCTGCCAGGTCAGCTCCACGATCTACATGGCGGCCATCCGCGCGGATCTGAAGATCACCGAGCGCCGCAACCACCGCTACACGGTTAAGTATACGCCCAAGGGCGAGGATGCGACCGTGTCGTGGGGCAGCCAGGACTTCAAATTCGTCAACAACACCGACTATCCGATCAAGCTGCTCGTGACGCAGGAGGGCAGCTACGTCACCGTGACGATCATGGGCACGAAGACGGAGAATAAGACGGTCGAGATCAAGACCGAACGGCTCGAATACACGCCGTATGAGACGCTGACCGTCGTCGACGAGACGATGGAGCCGGGCACGACCCGCCAGGGCAATACGTCCGGGCACTCCGGCAAAAAGACGGTTTCCTACCGCCTCGTGTACATCGACGGTGAGCTCGTGTCCAAGACGCTGGAGAACTACAGCACCTATACGAAGCTCGACGTCGTCACCTACGTCGGCCCCGAGATCACGACGGCTGTGACGGGAGAGCCGGATCAGACCGGTACCGGTCAGGCGACCGCACCGTCCTGGATCGGCGGCGGCGCGGATACGACGGCGCCCGACCAGACGACCGTGCCGGATCAGACGGATATGCCGGATCAGTCCTCGGAGGCTCCGGACACCTCGGAACCCTCCGGCTCCGCCGGCACCGATAACGGACCGCCCGCATGGCTGGGAGGCGGCAACTAAAGGAAGGACGTTTTCGGGATATGGAAGCCTTGCTTACAAGCCTGTACGAACGAAAACTGATTGCGATTCTGCGCGGCGTGCCCAATGACCGCGCGGCCGATACCGTTCGCGCTTTATGCGCGGGCGGTATCCGTTTTGCGGAGATCACCTTCGATCAGCGCAACCCGCCCTGCGCGGCGATGGCGATCCACCGGCTGTCGAAGCTCGACGGCGTCTGCATCGGCGCGGGCACCGTGATGACGCCCGCGCAGGTCGATATGGCGGCGGACGCGGGCGCGAAATATATCATCTCGCCGAACGTGGACGCGGACGTCATCCGCCGGACGCGCGAGCGGGGGCTTGTGTCCATTCCCGGCGCGTTCACGCCGAGCGAGGTTGCCGACGCGTACCGGTACGGCGCGGACATCGTCAAGCTGTTTCCGGCGGGGAGCCTCGGCGCGGGGTATATCCGCGCGCTGGCGGGGCCGTATGCGCATATTCCGCTCGCGGCAGTCGGCGGCGTGGATGCGGAAAACGTGCGCGCGTTTCTGGACGCCGGCTGCGTCTGCGCGGGGGTCGGCGGAAACCTCGTCGACCGGAAGGCGATCCTGGAAGGGCGGTACGACGTGCTGACGGAGAAGGCGCGCGCGCTCTGCCGGGCGGCGGGCGTATAAAAAAGTCCCGGAAACGGGCGTTTCGGCCGTTCCCGGGACTTTGCGGAGCGGTATGAAAGCGGGATTAAAAGTGCTCGCCGTTTAACTCGGCCTCGGAGATCGTGCCGTTGGCGAGGGCGTTGTCGCGCAGCTCGATGAAGAGCCCCGCCATCGCCGCCTCGCGGTACGGGCCGACGTAGATGATTTCGAGGATGCCGCAGGTCAGCGCGGACAGCAGCTCCCAGCCGATGAAGCTTAAGCCCATGACGAAGATCTTGCCCTTATGGCCGTCGGTCATGCGCATCGAGAGCTTCAGCGCTTCCGTCGCCTCGACGTCGGGATGGTTTGCGAGGATGTAGGGCGTCATCGAATAGGCCAGCGCCTTGATGATGCCGGGAATGACAAACAGCAGCGACCACAGATAGACCCACAGCTCCATCCAGAGCATACCGCCGAGCTTGCGGCCGAAGTTGTCGAAGCTCTTGGTGAAAATATCGCCGATGTTGGGCTGCGCGTCGCCGAGATAGTAGCGCGTGACGAAATAGCTGTAGCCGACCGTGAGGACGGGTACGATGATCAGCGCGGCAAGTCCGAAGGTCGCGCCGGAAATGGCGCCGACGACCAGCGAAAAGACGACATAGCCTCCGATGCCGATGCCGCGGTTTTCCGAACAGACCGCTTTTGCGCGTGCTTTGATTTCCGCTCTCTCCAACATAAATCCGTAATCCTCCTCGAATGATAAGGTAGCTCCATTATAAGGGATATGTCATAGTTTGTCAACGACTTGTTCATCAAATAGCAATAAATATTTGCAAAAAAGAAGGAGAAAAGGTCATGAAAAAGATCAAAGCGGCCATCATCGGCACCGGCGGCATCAGCCATCTGCATACGAAGGGGTATCTTGAGCGTCCGGACGTGGAGCTTGCGGCGCTCTGCGATCTCGACCGTGAAAAGGCGCTCCGGTATGCGGAAAAGTACGGCGTCGATCCGTCGCATGTGTACACCGATTACAACGAGATGCTCGCGGCGGAGAAGCTCGACTGCGTGTCCGTCTGCACCTGGAACGCGGCGCACGCGCCCGCGACGATCGCGGCGCTGAACGCGGGCTGCCATGTGCTGTGCGAGAAGCCGATGGCGATGAACTCCGCCGAGGCGCGCGCGATGCAGGAGGCCGCCGACCGCAACCACCGTGTCCTGCAGATCGGCTTTGTCCGCCGCTTCGGCGCGGATGCCGGCGTCGCGCGGGAGATGATCGACGCGGGCACCGTCGGCGAGATCTACTACGGCAAGGCGACCTATCTGCGCCGCCACGGCTTCCCCGGCGGCTGGTTCGGCGATAAGGCCTATTCCGGCGGCGGTCCCCTGATCGACCTTGGCGTCCATGTCATCGATCTGTCCCGCTATCTGATGGGCAATCCGCGTCCCGTGTCCGTGTACGGCGCGACCTTCCATAAGCTCGGCAACCGTCCCGAGGTGCGGCAGGCGGCGGACGTCTGGTCCTCCACGACGAAGGAGAGCCGCTTTGAGTTCACCGTCGAGGATCTTGCGACGGCGATGATCCGCTTCGACAACGGCGCGATCCTGTCCGTCGAGTGCTCGTTCGACCTGAACATCGAAAAGGGATCCGGCGACATCACGCTCTTCGGCACGAAGGCGGGACTGCAGGTGTCCCCCGAGATCGCGCTGTTCACGAACCAGAACGGCTATATGGCCAACGTCTCTCTTGCGAACAAGGTGACGTTCGACGAGGCGGCGTTTAATCGCGAGGTGTCGCATTTCGTCGACTGCGGCATCGCCTGCGACGCGGGCAAGCCCTTCGAGTGCCGCAGCCCGGGCACGGACGGCATTGTGATCATGCAGATCCTCGAATCGATCTACAAATCCGGTGAAACGGGTCACGAAGTCGTCATCGGCGAATAAAATGGGGTGCCGGAAGGCCGTCGGAGAGCATTCCGGCGGCCTTGCGGACTTTTCCCGGGCAGCGGAGGACAAGATGGGAGCGGAAAAAAGCGCGGTATCACGGGATTTTGTGCTGCCGGTAATCCTTGAAAATATGGTGACGCTCGGCGTGGGGCTGCTGTTTTCGCAGGTCATCAGTACGATCAGCGAAAGCGCGCTGGCCGCGACGGGCATGGCGAATACGATCCTCGCGATGGTGTTCGCGGCGTTTGCCGTCGTGGTCACCGGCTCGTCGGTCGTGGTGTCGCGCCAGACCGGCGAGGGCGACCTGTGCGGCGCGGCGGAGACGGTCGAGCGCACGGGGGGCGTATCGCTGCTGCTGTCGGTCGGCGCCGCGGCGTTGCTGATCGCGTTTGCCTCCGGGCTGCTCCGGCTTCTGATGCCGACGGCGGAACCGGCGTTTTTCGGGGAAGCGCTGCGGTATTTCCGGGTGCTGATGGTCTCGCTGCCGCTGTACATCCTGCATTCGGTATTTGCGGGCGTCTGCCGCTCGATGGGGGACACCGTGCGGCCGATGCGGGCGTATGTGGTGATGAACCTGTCGCAGCTCGCCTTTGCGTGGCTGTTCATCCGCGTTCTGGGCATGGAGGAGCTGGGCGCCGCGCTGACCTACGTCTGCTGCCGTGCGGTGGGTGTGGTGCTGACGGCGGCGGCGCTCCATAAAAACCGTCACGGGGTGCCGATCCGGTTTGGGCGGATGCTCCGGCTGCGCGGCGGTGCGGAGACGGTGAAGCGCGTGATGCGCGTCGGCGCGCCGGTCAGCCTGTCGAATACGATCGTACAGGTCGGCTATCTGCTGATCAACAGCATCGCGGTGTCGCTCGGGACGTTTGCGAGCGGCGTCTATCAGATTCTGATGACGGTGAATACCTTCATCGGGATCCCGCAGGGCATCTGCTCGACCATCGCGCTGCCGGTGGTCGGCAATCTGCTGGGCGCCAAGCGCGTACGGGACGCCAAACGCGCGGGGATCCGCATCTGGCTGCTCGGCATCGCCGCGACCGTCGCGCTGGGGCTGATCGTCTGGCTCGGCGCGGACACGTTCTGCGGCTGGTACTCGTCGAACGCGGAGATGGCGGCGGAGAGCGCGCGGATCCTGTGGATCCTGATCGTGATGGACGTCGCGGGCGTGGCGATCAACGCGATGGATCCGCAGCTCCAGGCGGGCGGCGACGTCCGGTTCGTGATGATCTACACCGTCATCTGCGTCTGGGTCGTGCGTCTGCCGCTGTCGTGGCTGTTTTCGTACCGCCTGCACTACGGCGTGATGGGTCTGTTCGCCGCGAATACGATCAGTCTCTATCTGCGCGCCGTGATCGGC
>JAEDGJ010000206.1 GCA_016297585.1 Clostridiaceae bacterium | reverse complement strand
ATCCGGAGCGCAAGCGCAAGATCATCGGCGAGGAGTTCATCCGCGTCTTTGAGGAGGAAGCGGCCAAGCTCGGCGGCGCGGACTTCCTCGTGCAGGGCACGATCTATCCCGACATCGTCGAAAGCGGCGGCAGCGGCGTCGCGGGCGTCAAGGGCAAGTCCGCCGTCATCAAGAGCCACCACAACGTCGGGGGCCTGCCGAAGGACACGCAGTTCCGCGGCATCATCGAGCCGCTGCGCAGCCTCTTCAAGGACGAGGTGCGCGCGCTCGGCGAGGCGCTCGGGATCCCGTCGGACATGGTCTGGCGTCAGCCCTTCCCCGGCCCGGGTCTGGCCGTGCGCATCCTCGGCGCGGTTGACGCGGACAAGCTGCGCATCGTCCGCGAAACGGACGCGATCCTGCGCGAAGAGATCGCCCGCGCGGGGCTGTCGCGCGACATCTGGCAGTATTTCACCGTCTACACGCCCCTGAAAACGGTCGGCGTCATGGGCGACTCGCGCACCTACGACAACGTCGTCGCCATCCGCGCGGTCTCGTCCTCGGACGCGATGACCGTCGACTTCTCCGACATCCCGCACGACGTGCTGGGCGTCATCGCCGGACGCATGATCAACGAGGTGCCGGGCGTGAACCGCGTCGTATACGACATCACGTCGAAGCCGCCGGGAACGATCGAATGGGAGTAAAAGCGGCATTTTTTTGAAAGCGTATCCTGTTATTTCTATACATTTTTCAAGGAGGATCTGACGAAATGGACAGATTAAAGGGCAAGGTAGCCATCGTTACCGGTTCCACGAGCGGCATCGGCGTCGGCATCGCGAAGGTTTTCGCGGCCGAGGGCGCGAAGGTCGTCATCTGCGGACGCCGTGAGGCGAAGGGCCAGGCCGTCGTCGACAGCATCGTCGCGGCGGGCGGCGAGGCCAGCTACCATTTCATGGACATCACCGCGGTCGAGAGCATCGAAGCCCTCATCCGTGACACCGTTGAAAAGTACGGCAAGCTCGACATCCTCGTCAACAACGCCGCGAACGTCGCCCTGAAAGACGGCCGCGTCGATGAGCTGACGCTTGAGATGTGGGACGGCATCTTCTCGAGCGACATCCGCGGCACCTTCTACGCGATCAAGTGCGCGCTGCCCTATCTGAAGCAGAACGGCGGCGGCTCCATCATCAACATCGGCTCGATGGCCTCCTGCGGCGGCGACCTCGGCTCCACCGCCTATGCCTGCGCCAAGGCCGGCGTCGATATGCTGACCAAGTCCACCGCGCTCCAGTACGGTAAGGAAAACATCCGCTGCAACTGCGTCCGTCCGGGTCTGATCGTCACCCCCGAGAACGAAGCGCATGTGCCGCAGGTCTTAAAGGACATCTTCCTCAACAACATCATGGTCAACCGCTACGGCTGCCCCGAGGACATCGCCAATATGTGCGTCTACCTCGCCTCCGACGAGAGCGAGTACTTCACGGGTCAGGTCGTCACCGTTGACGGCGGTCTGAACGCCCACGTCTCCACGGTCGGCCAGTTCAAGGAAATGAAGTCCCGCACCTGGTAAGCAACATTCCCGCAAAAACAGCGCCCCGCCGGCGGTTTTTTCACCGTCAGCGGGGCGTTTTTCTATTTATCTACGTCAAAAAGCGGCTCAGCGGCCGAGCATCCGCATCAGCTCGGCGGTCTTGCGCACGATCCGATCTCCCGTATCGCCCTCCCAGCGGCTTCCCGCGCAGAGCTGCGCCGGATAGACGTCCGTACCAAGCAGCTCCGGCACCGGAATGTAGCCGTACATGCCGTTTGAGAGCGTCGCGATGACGCAGCGCCCGCCCGGAGCAGCCTCCCGGATCTGTGTTCCGAACCGGTGATACAGCTCGCCCGGCAGCGCCGCGAGGAAGATGCCGCCGATCGAGAACACCTGCACCGGCAGCTCGCCCGTCTTGCGTCCCGACGCGGCGGTCTTTTTCTCGTAGTCGAGCAGCAGCTCCGACATCAGGCTGCCGAGCATCGTGTTCTGTCCGCTCTCCCCGGTCTCGGCGATCCGCTGCGCCTCGGCGAGCTCCGCGGCGGTCGCGCGCCGGAGCCTGCACAGAAGCCGCGCCTTCGCGCCGAAGACCCGGTCCGTGTCCCCCGGCGCGCTGTCCGTCTCGATGACGCGCGCCGCCTCCGCGGCGAGCCGCCGTCCGCGCTCCGTATACGGCAGCTTTTCGGCGCGGCTGCGGTCGATGTGGTTGATGTCGCCGGACGCGCCCGCGACGTAGACGCTGACGAAGTCCTCGCCGTAGCGGCTTTTGAGCTGCCGGGACAGCTCGGACGAGAAGTCGCCGGAGTATTCGCTGCCGCCGATGCAGTCCTGATGGCAGGCGAAGCTGATGACGGCGCCGACGGGACGCCCCTGCGCGTCGCGCACGGAGAGCACGGGCAGCAGGGGATCGTTGCCGTCGAACGGGCGCACGACGTCGTCCCGCGCGCCGGGATTCGTGCACACGCTCCCGTCCCGGAGCACATAGTCGCGGTTAAAGGAGATGCCGTCGACGCGTCCGCAGCCGAAACGGACCTCGCAGGGCGCGAGCCTGCGCACGGCCTGCAGCACGCAGTCGGCCGCGACGCGGCAGAAGACGTCCATGAACGCGGCATCCTCCTCCGCGCCGTAGGGCTCGCCGCAGGGGACGCCGTAATGCGTATGCGTCGCCGTCACGGCGACCGAATCCGTCCCGATGCCCGTCAGCGCCTCGACTCTTTGGGCGATCTTCTCGCATTGGTGCGTGAGCAGCTCGACCGCGTCGGCGGCGATCAGCGCCGTCCGGCGTTCTCCGTCGTCCGCGACGAACGCCTTGACGTACAGCGGGTCGAGCACGCCGGTCGCGGGACGCTTTTTCCAGTAGCCGGGGATGTCGCTGCCCAGCGGCGGCGTGACGTCCCGTTCAAAAAACGCGCATCGAATCATCGCGAAAACACTCCTTTGCAGCCCTTTTGGGGGATATTGTCCGCTCCCGTTATGGGATCTTATTATATCACGGCGCCGTCCGCCGTGTCAAGCCGGGTTGCGGTCACGCGCGGGACATGGTATAATGATTCCGCCAAGAATTGCACAGAAAACGGAGAGGATTTTGG
>JAEDGJ010000041.1 GCA_016297585.1 Clostridiaceae bacterium | reverse complement strand
AGCTTTTCCGCCAGAAGCTCTTCCGCCGCATCCGGCATGTCCAGAAGCGCCCGCAGCGCCGTCCGCAGCCTGTCTGCGGCCATCGCCTCCGGCAGCCCGCAGTAAAAGGTATCGCGGTAATAGATCTGATACAGGCGCAGGATTTCGTTGAGCTTGTCCGGGATGTCAAACGTGCGGTATTGGCAGTTTTCGAAGATCGCGGTATACGCGGGAAGAATGTCCCGGAATTCCTCATGTTCGCGCATATAGGCAATGGCGCCTTTGATGTCTCCGTTTATAAAAAACTGACTGATTTGCATGCCTGCTCTCTCCTCAATCCAAATCGAATGGAAAGTTCGTCCGGTTCCATATTATCACATGGCCGGGAAAAACACAAGAACAGCCACAGCGGTTTATGCCAAACTGCTGTGGCTGTCCGCGGTCTTATGACCGCCGCGGTTTCCCTGCGGAGCTTTTTCTTATTTCAGATAGATGCCGGTCAGCCGATAGCCCGTGTCAAACGACAGCGTAAAGGTCGACGCGCCGTTTTCAAACGCGCAGTTGAGGATGACGACGGCGCTCGGGGCTCCGTCGGACGATTTGCTGCCGACGGCCTGAATGAGCCGGTACTCGGAAAAGCCGCCGAGCGCCGCAAGACGCGCCTGTATGGCGTCCATCCGCGCTTCCGGCGTCTGCCCGTCCGGCAGATCGTCCGGGATGACGGTGTAATCGCCCCGGCAGACGGCGTCGACGACCGCGATCGCGCGCTCGCAGACGGCGTTTTTATCCATGCCCTTCGGCAGCTCGCCCGTCGAACAGGACGAAAGCAGCAGAACGGCGGCCGCCAGCGCCGCGGCAAGCACGAGCCGCTTCATCTTATTCGCCCCGGAGGAGCTCCTCGACGTCGACCACGCGGCCTTCCTTGATCGAAAGGTTCGCCGCCGCGCCGACGATGATCGAATACGCGCCGTCCGCGGAGCCGGCCGCGTGTCCCAGCGGATCGGGTTCGGGCGCAAGGAAGATGTCCCGGCGCAGGCGCTGGTCGCCGCCGCCGTGGCCGCCCGAGGACTTCGTGATCGCATAGTCCGTGACGTTGTCGTTCAAGTCGAACACGCGGATATGGTTCTGCGGCACCTTCGACAGCACGCCCGTCTCGTAGTTCGCCGCCTCAAGACGTCCCTTCGAGCCGTTGATGACGCAGAACCAGCCCTCGTACGGCGTCGTCGCGTTCAGCGAGTAGCTTAAAACCGCGCCCTTGTCGTACTGCACCGTGACCGCCATCGTGTCGTAGATGTCGATGTCAGGCGCGTAGATGCAGCCGTCCTTATAGTAGCCGTCGTAGCTCTCGTTTGCCTGATAGTACTTCTTCTCGAAGTCGCTCATATGATGGCAGAATTCGCACTCGGACGCGTGCGGGCAGGTCAGGCAGCGCACCGGACGCTTGCCGTCCGCATCCTGGAACGGATAGTGCTCCGGACCGTAGAGGCGGCGGCCCGCGAACGCGGACACCTTCGCCGGACGCTCGTCGATGAACCAGTTGATGAGGTCGAAGTGATGGGTCGACTTATGGACGAGCAGACCGCCCGACTTCGCCATCCGCGCGTTCCAGCGGTGGAAATAGCTCTTGCCGTGCGCGCCGTATTCCATGTTCCGCGTCAGCAGCCACTCGAAATGCACGCTGAACACGTCGCCGATCGCGCCGGACGCGACCAGCTCCTTGATCTTCGTCATGAACGGCGCGTAGCGGTAGTTGAACGTGACGGTGACGTGGTGCCCCGTCTCCTTCTCCGCCGCCAGGATCGCACGGCAGCGCGGCGCGTCGATCGTCATCGGCTTTTCCGTGATGACGTCGCAGCCGTACCGTAAGGATCTGATGATGTAGTCCGAATGGTAGGCGTCGACGGTCGTGACGATGACGCGTTCCGGCCGGAGCGCCGTCATCATCGCGTCGAAGTCCTCATACGCCGGGAACACGTCTCCGCATTCCGCGGCGAAGGTCTTCGCGCGGCCGTAGTTGATGTCGTAGACACCCAGGATCTTGCAGTCGTTCGGGAAGTCGGAAAGCATGGGCTTTGCATACATCGAGAGAGCCCGGTTCGACGCGCCCGCGAATACGTAGGTATGCATGGTGTTTCCTCTCCTTTTAGTTTGTATAGTTATCAAAATACCCTTGGATATACACAAACGGGGTGCCCTTGTCGCCGCTGCCAGAGCAGAGGTCGCACAGCGAGCCGATCAGGTCGGTCAGACGCCGGGGCGTCGTGCCCTGAGACGCCATTTTGCCGTGCAGATCGGCATCCTTTTTCCGGATGGACTCCCGGATGGCGTCGCGCAGCGCGTCGCCCGACAGATCGGCAAAGTCGTTGTCCGCCAGATATTTCAGCTTCAGCTCGTTGGGCGTGCCTTCCAGTCCCGGCGTATACGCCGGAGAGACCACCGGATCCGCCAGCTCCCAGATCTTGCCCACCGGATCCTTGAACGCGCCGTCGCCGTAGATCATGACCTCGATGCGCGCCCCGGTCTTCTCGTAAAGCCGCGCCGCGACGTCCGCGACAAAGCGGTCCATGTCGCGCGGGAACAGCTTCACGCGCGTCTCCGTCGCCTTATTCGAGCCGTACAGGCCGTAGGTTTCGTTATAGCCGGAGCCGTCCACGCTTTCGCACAGGATGTCCGCCAGCGTGTAGACGTTCGCGGCGCCCGCCGCGCGCAGCTTCCGCGCCGTCCGCGCACGGGTGTGGATGTCGCAGCACAGGATGTTCTCCGTATAGCCGAGCACGGCCTCCGGACGGTTCGCGAGCAGCAGCTCGCAGGAGGCGCCGGCGCTTTCGATGATCTCGCGGTAGTAGGCGAGGTAATCCATGCCGGTGAACGGATGCTCCGACTTGCCGAACAGGTCATAAAAGCGGCGATCCGTCAGCACGTCGCGCCACGGGTCGATGCCCTTCTCGTCCAGCGCGTCCTCCGACACCAGATGGTTGCCCACCTCGTCCGACGGATAGGAGAGCTGCAGAATCACGCGGCTCGCGCCCATGGCGATGCCGCGCAGCACGACGGCGAAGCGGTTGCGCGACAGGATCGGAAACAGCACGCCGATCGTCGCGTTGGCGCCGAATTTCCGGCGGATGTCCGCCGCGATCTGCTCCGTTGTCGCGTAATTGCCCTGCGCGCGCGCGGCGACGGCTTCCGTGATCGCGAAAACGTCGCGGTCGCGCGGCGAAAAGCCCTCCGCTTCCGCCGCCGCAAGCAGGCTGCCGGCAGCGATGGCGGCGAGGTCGTCGCCTTCTCGTATGATCGGCGCGCGGATGCCGCGCACTACGGTTCCTACGGTTCTGTCCATTCTTTTCGTCTCCTTTCTTCGGGAACACCTTATTATACCATGTTCTGCGCGGCTCGTAAAGGGACAATGCTTTGCATCTGCCCTCAAAAACGCACTTTTCGGCACGAAAAATTTTCCCGATGCCGCAAATTTTTATTTTTCCGGCCGTGCGCCGCATAAACGGTGAGAATCCGACACATACTGGGGTGTAAAATGCGTACATAACTGATTTGAGCGAGGGTGATTTTCTTGACGCATACCCACAGCTTCAACGGCACGACCGCGACCGTCGCGCTTTCCGGAGAGCTCGATTCCCATTCCGCGCGCGACAGCCTGCAGTACATCGCCAATGTCGTCGATCTCTGCCTGCCGCAGGCGCTCTGTCTCGATCTCGGGGCCCTGAGCTTTATGGACAGCTCCGGACTGGCCGTCGTCCTCGGCGCATACCGCCGGATGCGCGAGCTGGACGGCGCCTTCTGCGTCCGCAATGTCCCGCCCCAGCCGATGAAGGTCTTTTCCGCCGTGCGGCTCGACCGGCTTATCCGTTTTGAATAGGAGGACGCTGCCATGTCCGATACGCTGAAGATGACCTTCGAATCCAGATCCGTCAACGAAGGCTTTGCCAGAGCCGCCGTCGCCGCCTTTGCCGCGCGGCTCGACCCCAATCTCGAGGAATTGAGCGACATCAAAACCGCCGTGTCCGAGGCCGTGACCAACTGCATCGTGCACGCGTACCCCGACGAGGTCGGCCTGATACATATCACCGTTGTGACCGACGCTGCGGCGGGCGTGATCCGCGTTTCCGTCCGGGATTCCGGCGTCGGCATTCCCGACATCGCGCAGGCGCGCACCGCCATGTTCACCACCGGCGGCGCCGAACGCTCCGGCATGGGCTTTACCGTCATGGAAAGCTTCATGGACGACGTCCGCGTGCGCTCCAGGCCGGGCAAAGGGACGACGGTGACGCTGACGCGCCGGATCACGCCGCGTATGGGGGGTCGCTGAAAACGAAAATGGGGTTTTCCGAAGAAATCGCCGCCGGGACGAAGGCGTCCGCACCGGAAACGTGCACGGCGGAATCACCGGCACAGGCGACGCGCGAACTCATCCGACGCGCACAGGCGGGGGACGACGCGGCCGCGGAGGAGCTGGTCACCCGGAACGCGGGGCTCATATGGAGCGTCGTGCGCCGCTTCTTCGGGAGGGGGCAGGACTCCGACGATCTCTATCAGCTCGCCTGCGTCGGCTTTATCAAGGCCGTCCGCGGCTTCGACGATGCCTACGGCACGCAGTTTTCCACCTACGCCGTGCCGAAGATCGCCGGAGAGATCCGCCGCTTTCTGCGCGACGACGGCCCCGTGAAGGTCAGCCGCTCGGTCAAGGACGCCGCGCGCCGGGTCGCCGTGTCCCGGCATGAGCTGGAGGGGTCGCTGGGGCGCACGCCGACGCTCTCCGAGCTCTCCGCCGCGACCGGGCTCGAGCCGGAGGAGATCGCCGTCTGCGAGACCGCCACCGCCGAGGTCGACTCTCTCCAGCGTCCCGTCGGCGGGGAGGAGGGCTTTACGCTGGAGGCCGCGCTCGGGACGGGCGGCATCGAGGACGACGTCGTCGAGCGGGAGTCGCTGTACGCCGCCATCTCGGCGCTTCCCGAGCGGGAGCGCGCCGTCGTGCGGCTCCGCTTCTTCCGCGGGCTGACGCAGGAACGCGTCGCAAGGGTGCTCGGCGTCTCCCAGGTGCAGGTCTCGCGCATCGAACGGCGCGCCGTGGAGACGCTGCGCGGCTTTATCGGTTAGTCCGAAACCACCGCGCGGAGCACCGCCGCCGCCACCGTCTTCGCGACGCCCGAGCCCGCGCCCGCGTTCTCCGCGACGACGGCGAACGCGCAGGGGCAGTTCTCGTCGTCCACAAAGCCGACAAACCACGAATGCGACGCGGCGTCGTCGAGCTGCGCCGTGCCGGACTTGGCGCAGACCTTTCCCGCAAGCGCCGGCGGGAACGATCCGTCGCCGTAGACCGTCGCCACGGCATGGCGCATCAGCCGGGTCAGCGTCTGCGCCGTCTCGGCGCTCATCAGCCGCTCGGAGGAGGATTTCGTATCCGATTGCAGCCGCGGCGTGACGGCGACGCCGTCGTTTGCGATCGCGCCCATCAGACGCATCATCGCCGCCGGGGAGACGAGGTCAGTCGACTGGCCGATGCCCGACCACGCAAGCTCCGCCGTGCCGTCCTCATATGCCGTGAAGCTGCCCGGCGTGACGCGGATGCCGTCGATCTCAAACGCCGTGTCGAGTCCGAACTGATGAAAGTATTTCGAAAGCGTCTCTCCGCCGACCAGCAGCGACAGGTCCGCGAACGCCACGTTGCAGGACTTGGCGAGCGCCGTTTCCAGCCCGATCGTGCCGTGCGTGTTCATGCAGTTGATCTTCTGTCCGCCGACGACGGTGCTGCCGCTGCAGGTGAAGGTCAGATCAAAGAGCTCCGGCACCGTTTCGATCGCCGCCGCCGCTGTGACGACCTTCATCGTCGAGCCGGGCGTATAAGCCGCGCCGAAGCAGCGGTTCAGATACGCGCCGGAATAGGCCGCGTTCGTCTCGATATCCGCAGGGACGTTTTCCGGGTCATAGCCGGGCTTTGACACCGCGCACAGCAGCGCACCGGTTTTGTAGTTATAGGCGATGACCGCGCCGTTATAGTCCCCGAGCGCCTCGTAAGCCGCGCGGGAGATGTCCGCGTCCACCGTCAGCTTCAGCGCCGAGTCGTTCTTTCCCGCGAAAAAGAGTCCCGAGACCGGCGAAAAGCCCGAAAGCTCGCCGGAAAACTTCGTCTGCGCGCCCGTTCCGATCTTCCCCTGCGTATCGCCGACGATATGCAGCATGGCGCGCCGCACCGTCTCGTCTTCCGCATATTCTCGCATGCCGTCCACCGTTTCGGCCAGCACGACGCCGTCGCGGTCCGTAACGGTGCCCAGAATCAGCTCGCCGTTCTGATACAGATGCCGGTTGGAGGGCAGCGAGACCCACATGCCGCCGTCCCGTATATACAGCGCGATGTACCACGCAAGGCCTGCGCACAGAATCAGTACCAATGCGACCGCGATCAGCGCGCGGCGCCGAATTTTATGCATAGCGTCTCCTTTCCCTGCTTGTGACGGGATTTGTTCCGAACGATGCTATTATACCCCGAAATCATGAATAAAGCAAGGCAGGCAGACGGAAAAAACCCCTTCCGGGACGGATGCACGGCGTCCGGGGAAGGGGTTTTGTCCTGCGCGTCAGGAAGAGGGCGTTTTGAGGCGCTTTACGAGCTGGGAAACCATTTCGAGGTCGCGGGCGTCGAGGCTTTTGAGATCCTCGATCAGCTCCCGCAGATAGGCCGGGTCGGCGCTGCCGTCGTCAAAAAATTCCTTCGGCGTCACGCCGAGATAGACACAGATCGCGAAAAAGACGCGCATCGAGGGAAAACCGCGTTCGTTGTCTATATAGTTGATATAGTTTTCGCTTTGCCCGAGGGCAAGACTCATTTCCCGCGCGGACACGCCCTTCTGCGTGCGCAGAGCCAGCAGCCGATCCAGGAAAAATCGTTCGTAATCGTATTCGAACACGATATCACCCTATGGTATTATACAACAAATAATTCCATAATATACACAGTTTTACTTTTTGAAACTTCTGGAAAACAAAGCTGAACCGTGCACAACAAGGGGAAATACACGGCAAAACTCGGTCACAGTCTTACGGGAACTTTATCCGGAAGAGGGGTTCTGAGGCGCTTTACGAGGCGGGAAACCATCTCGAGGTCGCGGGCGTCGAGGCCTTTGAGGTCCTCGATCAGCTCCCGCAGATAGGCCGGGTCGGCGCTGCCGTCGTCGAAAAATTCCTTCGGCGTCACGCCGAGATAGACGCAGATCGCGAAAAAACTTGAAAACGTCGGGAAGCCGTAGTGGTTTTCAATCGAGTTGATATAGCTTCCGCTTTGTCCCAGCGCCAGACTCATTTCCCTTGCGGAGACATGCTTTGCCTCCCGCAGCGCCGTCAGCCGCCGGTAAAACAGCTGTTCATAATCATATTCATACACAAGCATCACCTGCGTATAATTTTACCGTATATAAACCCTTCTGTACACGAAAATCCCGGCTATTCTTATTGACATAAACGGAATTTCAAGATATAATGAGAAAAGTACACGATTATAGCAGCAGGAGGGGAAAAACGTGAGGAGAGCGAAGAAAAGAGGCGGGTTCTGCCGGCTCAAAAGACAGCTCGACCGGCTGGAAACCGAGGTGAACGCCGCTTACGAAGAGTTCCTCCGTCAGTTTGCGAAAAACCCGTACAACACGCCCGCCGTCCGCGACAGCTACGACGCCTATCGGGAGCTGGACGTTCGCCGGCTGCGGCTCAGGGCGCTGTACGAAGCGGCAAAGGCGCTGCGCGAAAAAAATCAAATCTGAGTATTATTTCAGGGAAATGTGCGCAGGAACGGCTTGCATTTTTGGATCGGATTCCGTATAATAGGGAACAGACCCTCACCGAAATTATCTGTTTGTGACAAAGGAGTGTGTCTGTTTATGCTGCGTGCTGCCGTAATCGGCGCCGGACGTATGGGCCGCGGACATATCGGCGTTTATCAGCAACTCGAGCGCGAAGGCTATCCCGTCCGGCTCGCCGCCATCTGCGACGTCGACGAACCGAAGCTTCGCGGTGAAAAGAGCTATGCCCTCAACCTTGCCAAAACCGCCGGGGTTGCGGATGCCGCCCCCGAATACAGCGCCTACCACTGCTACACCGACGCGGAGGAGATGCTCGCGCGCGAGGAGCTCGACGTCGTCGACATCGTGGTTCCCACCTATCTGCACGCCGACATCACGCAGAAGGCGCTGCGTGCCGGCGTAAACGTCCTCTGCGAAAAGCCCATGGCGCTGACGCCTGCCCTCTGCCAGGACATGATCGACACCGCCGCGGAGACCGGAAAGCGGCTCATGATCGGACAGTGCCTCCATTTCTGGAAAGAGTATGAGATCCTTGCCGAGAAGGTCAAATCCGGCGAGTACGGCGCCGTCAACGCCGCGTATTTCTATCGCGGCGGCGCACAGAACATCGTGACGAATCCGTCCTGGGAGCAGTGGATCCTCGACCGCAAGCTCGGCGGCGGCGGACTCTTCGACCAGCACATCCACGACATCGACGCCATCCGCTGGTGCTTCGGTACGCCGAAGGCCGTTTCCGCCACCGGCATCACCGTCTACCCCAAGAGCGCCTACGACATCTGCACGACGCAGTACTACTTCGACGGCGCCGACAAGATCGTTACCGCGCACGACAACACCTGCTATAAGGGCTCCTACGGCTTCCGCTACGGCTATACCGTCAACTTCGAGAACTGCACGATGCTGTTCCAGGACGCGCAGCTGACCATCATGCCCGAGGGAGAGGATCCCATCCTCGTCCCGAAGCCCGCGGAATCCGCCTATTACTACGAAATCAAGTATTTCCTCGACGGCGTGCAGTCCGGCGAGCCGTTTGACCGCAACCTCCCCGAGGAGGCGCAGGAAAATGTCCGCATCGCGCTGGCCGAGATGGAATCCGCCGACAACGGCGGCAAGCTCGTGACGCTGTAAACCCGTTAAAAAAACCGCCGCACCCTCTTTTGAGAAGATGCGGCGGGCTTTTTATGCCGTTTTACGGGAAAACTTACTTGCGGGAGATCGCTTTCTTCGCCGCGGCGACGATCGCGTCCGGCGTGAGCTGGAAGTGATCGGTCAGCCAGGCTTCCGTACCGACTTCGCCGAAGATGTCCGGGATGCCGACGCGCTCGACCGGGACGGGAGCGTTGGCGCAGACGGTTTCCGCGACCGCGCCGCCGAGACCGCCGATGATGTTGTGGTTCTCGCAGGTGACGATCGCGCCCGTTTCCTTCGCGCAGGCCGTGACGCAGGCTTCGTCCAGCGGCTTCCAGGTGAAGCTGTCCACGACGCGGGCGTCGATGCCCTCCGCCGCCAGCGTGGCCGCGGCCTTGAGCGCCTGCGCGACCATGATGCCGGAGGCGATCAGCGTGACGTCCTTACCGGGACGCAGAACGGCGGCCTTGCCAATCTCAAACGTCGAGCCCTCTTCGTAGATCGTGATCGGGTTCTTGCGCTTCAGGCGGATATACACCGTGCCGTACAGATTCGCGATCTGCGGCAGGATATTGGCGAGCTGCACCTCGTCCGACGGCTCCACCAGCGTGATCGTCGGGATGACGCGCAGAATGCCCATGTCTTCGAACGGCATATGCGTGCCGCCGTTGTACGCCGCGGTGACGCCCGGGTCGGAGCCGATGATCTTCACGTTCAGCTTCGCATACGCGCAGGACAGGAAGACCTGATCATAGACACGGCGGGAAACGAACGGGCCGAAGCTGTGGACGAACGGGATCTTGCCGACGGCGCTCATGCCGGCCGCGACGCCGATCATGTTCGCTTCTTCGATGCCGCAGTCGATGTAGCGGTCCGGATACGCCTTGCGGAACGGCTTGAAGCCGGACGAACCCAGCGTATCGGCGTCCATCGCCACGATGTTCGGGTTTTTCGACGCCAGCTCGACGAGGGTCGCGCACAGAACGTTGCGCATCTCGACGGGCGCTTTTTCCAAAGTGTTTTTCACGTTAACGGACATGCTGCTCCCCCTCCTTTAAGCCTGCGCCTTGAGCGCATCATATTCGGCCTGCCAACGGGCGATATCGCCGTCGAGCTGACCGGCCTTGAACGCGATGTGGTGGTTCGGGACGACGCCCTCGGCCGCCGAGCAGCCATAACCCTTGATCGTGTCGAGGATGATGACGGAGGGCTTTTCCGTTTCGGCCTTCGCCGCGTCGATCGCGTCGTCGATGGCCTTGACATCGTGCCCGTTGACCTGCTGCACCGCAAAGCCGAAGCTCGCGAACTTCTCACGCAGGTCGCCCATGTCCAGAACGTCCTTGGTGTTGCCGTCGAGCTGCTGCTTGTTCCAGTCGATGAGCCAGATCAGATTCGTGATCTTCTTCGCGGAGGCGAACATCGCGCCTTCCCAGACCTGACCTTCGTTTAATTCGCCGTCGCCGACCATCAGGTACACCCGGTTATCCCGGCCGTCCATCTTCAGCGCCGTCGCGACGCCGATCGCCGCGGAAACGCCCTGTCCCAGAGAACCCGTCGTCATGTCGATGCCGGGCGTCTGGTTGCGGTCGCAGTGCGACGGGAGACGCGTGCCGCCCTGGTTCAGCGTGTTCAGCCAGGACATCGGGAAGAAGCCCTTCAGCGCCAGCGTCGCGTAGGTCGCGGGGCCCGCGTGGCCCTTGCTCTGCACATACCAGTCGCGGCGGTCCCAGCGCGGATCCTTCGGATCGTATTTCATCTGAGAATCATACAGCACGGCCAGCGTCTCGACGATGCTCATCGCGCCGCCGACGTGGCCAAAGCCAAGGTGAGCCAGCTCCTTGAGCGTCTCGAGCCGGATCTGCGCGGCGAACGCCTTGACGCGGATCAGTTCTTTTTCGTTCAGCATGTTCTAGGATACACCTGCCCTTGTAAATTTCGATTTTGAGTTATTATACCACCCCTCAGGCCGAAAAGCAAGAGGGAGCGCGAAAAAAACGCGCCCGGACGGCGCTTTTCCGCGTTTATCGGCGCGGCCGGTGCCGGACGCGCGGCGGAAGGCTGGACTTTCCGGCGCGGATATGGTATACTGTCCTCCCTCGGAGAGAGCCGCGCCGTATGTTCCGGCGATCGTCAACGCGCTCGGCTTCGGCATCCCCATGTACGAGCCCGTCTGGCTGGAGACGGATTTCCTGCGCGAATACTTCCTCTTTAAGGCGGAGTCGTATCTGCCGCATATCCGCTTCTTGAAAAAGAAGGGCTATCGTTTCTGAAACGGCGGCATGGATCTCGCGATGCAAAAACGGCGTGATCTATTCGCCCGCCGCATTCCGACGCGTGATCTTCGACGGGCTGAAAATCCCCAGCGACGCCTGCCGGAAGGAGGGCATGGTCTACTGCTACCGCACCGACGGCAACATCTGGGCGATCTTCGACATACTGTTCTCCGAAATCGGCATTCAGGCGTATGGGGAGGTCGACCGGCTGG
Organism: Clostridiaceae bacterium; assembly: GCA_016297585.1. Classification (GTDB taxonomy): domain Bacteria; phylum Bacillota; class Clostridia; order Oscillospirales; family QAMX01; genus JAAZKA01. The sequence continues at coordinate 4,852 of JAEDGJ010000041.1, read as the reverse complement.
CCGGCATGACCGTGGAAAACCTCTTTGCGATGGCCGAGGAGATCGAAAAGTACAATCCAATGGCGGAATAAACGCAAAAAACGTTCCGGGAAAGACGATCCTTCCCCGGAACGCTTTTTTCGTTTATCAGCGGACGCGTCAGTCGATGATGCGCACGCGCAGGACGCCGTCGATCGCGCGCAGGGCGGAGACGCAGCCTTCCGACGGCGCGGACGAGGTGTCCACGACCGTGTAGGCGTAGTCCTTCTTCGCACGGTTGAACATGTGCTCGATGTTGATGCCCGCCGCCGCGAGGGACGACGTGATCTGGCCGAGCATGTTCGGCGTGTTGCGGTTGATGATCGCGATGCGGCACAGTCCCGCGCGCTCCGCGTCGAAGTTCGGCAGGTTCACGCTGTTGCGGATCGTGCCCTCGCGGACATACGCCGCGATCTCCGACGCCGCCATCGCCGCGCAGTTTTCCTCGCTCTCCGGCGTCGAGGAACCGAGGTGCGGCAGCGTGATGACGTTCGGTACGCCGATGACCTCCGCGTCCGGGAAGTCCGTGACGTAGCGCGCGACCTTGCCCGACTCCAGCGCCGGCAGCAGGTCGGCGTTCGCGACCAGTCCGCCGCGCGCCAGGTTGATGATGCGCACGCCGTCCTTCATCATCCCGATCGCCGCCGCGTTGATCATGCCCTTCGTCTCCGGGTTCAGCGGGACGTGGATCGAGATGTAGTCGCAGTTCTTATAGATCTCCTCATAGCTCGCCGCTTTCCGGACACGGCGCGCAAGGCCCCATGCCGACTCGACCGACAGGTACGGGTCGTAGCCGAGCACATTCATGCCGAGATCGACCGCCGCGTTCGCGACCAGCACGCCGATTTTTCCCAGTCCCAGGATGCCCAGCGTCTTGCCCGCGATCTCCGGACCCGCGAACTGGGACTTTCCCTTCTCGACCTTCGCCGCCGCGTCCGGGTCGCCCGCGAGCGTGCCGCACCAGTTGACCGCGTCCACGATCCGGCGGGACGCCAGAAACAGCGAACAGATCGCCAGCTCGCGCACCGCGTTCGCGTTGGCGCCCGGCGTGTTGAACACGCAGATGCCCGCCTCCGAGCAGCGGTCGACCGGGATATTGTTGTAGCCCGCGCCGGCGCGCGCGATGGCCAGCAGATTGTCGTTGAACTCGTAATTCAGCATATCCGCCGAACGGACGATGATCGCGTCTGGGGCGTCCTCGGCGATGGCGAAGCCCTCGCCCAGATTGGCGAGTCCCGCCTTCGAGATCTTATTTAACAGCTTGACAGAATACATATTCAAAACCTCATGTTTTCAGGCGTTTGCCTTTTCAAAATCGCGCATGAACGCGACGAGCTTTTCGACGCCCTCGCGCGGCATGGCGTTGTAGATCGACGCGCGCATATGGCCGACGAGACGGTGCCCCTTCAGATTCGAGAAACCGGCGGCTGCGGCGGCTTTGACGAACGCGTCGTCCAGCTCCGCGGACGGGGACTGGAACGTGACGTTCATCATCGAGCGGGAGTCCGGATCGGCGATCGGACGGAAGAAGCTGCTGCCGTCGAGGTAGTCGTAGAGCAGCGCCGCCTTTTCGCGGTTCAGCTTCTGCATCGCCGTCAGGCCGCCGAGATTTTCCAGCCACTCGAGCACGAGCTTCAGGATGTAGATCTGATAGCACGGCGGCGTGTTGTACATGCTCTTCGCCTTCGCGTGCACCGCGTAGGTCATCATCGTCGGCGTGAAGGACATCGGCTCGGAGATCAGGTCGTGACGGATGATGACGACCGTCAGGCCGGCGGGCGCCATGTTCTTCTGCGCGCCGGCGTAGATCAGCCCGTAGCGGGAGACGTCCACCGGCTCCGACAGGATACAGGAGGACATATCCGCGACGATGGGAGAGGCGGTCTCGGGGATGTAGTGCCAGGTCGTGCCGTAGATCGTGTTGTTCTGGCAGATATGCAGGTAATCCGCGCCGGGGGTCAGCGAAAGCTCGCTCTGCGCGGGGATCTTCGTGAAGTGGTTAGCCTCGCCCGTCGCGGCGAGGCAGATAGAGCCGTATTTACATGCCTCTTTATACGCTTTGCCGGAAAATTCGCCCGATACCACATAGTCTGCGGAGGTCTTTAAGAGGTTCATCGGCACCATCGCAAACTGCAGAGAGGCGCCGCCCTGCAAAAAGAGGACGTCATAGTTTTCCGGAATGCCCATGATCCGGCGCAGCCGGGCTTCGGCGTCGTCGATGATGGACTGGTACACCTTCGAACGGTGACTCATCTCCATCACCGACATGCCGGACCCTTCGTAATCGGTCATCTCGGCTGCGGCGCGGTTGAGGACCTCCATCGGCAGCATGGAAGGCCCTGCGGAGAAGTTGTAAATACGGCTCATCTGTTAAAACTCCTTCTTTAGAGGTTTATTCTATTATAATACATTCTTCGAAATTTGGCAATCGGGAAAACGAGTCCGCTTTGGACAAATCGCTGTACGCGTGGGGCGGAATTTATTGCACAATAGATAATTCGGGAACCGGTATGGACAGAAAACGCAAAAAGACCATTCGGATTGCAAAACAGCGATTGACAAGCGCAAAAGGTTGTGATAAGGTGAAGACGCGGCGCGCGAAGGACGGCGCCGTAAGATTTCGGACAGAATATGAGGAAACCGTATGAAAGAGTATGACCGCGCTTATATGGAAGCGCATGCCGGATTCGGCCCGCTGGACCCGGAAGACCACCGCCTGATCCCCCAGAGCGGCGTCCGGCAGTATATTTTCCCCGACGGCGACCGCCACAACGCCATCTGGGACTATTATGTCACCCCCGACAAGCGCCATCTGTTCAGCGTCTGCGCCGAGGGCGACTTCGCGCAGGGCTTCTCCCTGTACGAATACTTCCCGGAGACCAATACCGTCGGACACATCTTCGACTTCGACGACCGCATCACGCATTACCCCGAGACGATCACCGCCAGCAAGATCCATACCTCCCTGTGCAGCCTTCCCGACGGGCGTGTGATCTTCCAGTCCCACACCACCGCCGCCGCGCCCTCCCATCCGGTCTGGATGCCCCACGCCTACCGCAATCATATGTGGGAAGGCTTCCCCGGCAGCAACGTGATGATCTGGGATCCGAAGACGGGTCATGTCGAGGATCTCGGCATCCCCGTGCGGCGTGAGAGCCTTTACGGCGGCGTCTACAGCCCCCGCTGCAATGCCATGTTCTCGAGTACCCTGATGAACGGGCATATCTACCGCTTCGATCTCGACACCAAAAAGGTGACCGACTACGGCAACCTGACCGAAGGCTCCTGCTGCCTGCTCAAGCTCGGCACCGACGGGCATGTCTATTTCGCGTCCACCAACGGCGACCTGATGCGCATCAACACCGAGACGCTCGAGTACGAGGACCTCGGCCTGCGCTTCACCGTCGATACGCGCTACAAAAACCAGAACAACATGCGCATGATGTACGCGCTGAACGGTCCCGACGGCAAGATGTACATCGGTCCCATGCACTGCGAGCTTCTTCATTCCTTCGACCCCGCGACCGGCAAGCTCGAGGTCGTCGGCTCCGTGATGCCGGACGATCTGAAGAAGTACCCGCATTACGGCATGATCTACGGCTATGACTTCGACGAGGACGGCGTGCTCTGGTACGGGCTGGAGACCCATCCGCAGCCGTCGAGCGGGTATACCGGCTTCGAGGTCTCCTTCTTCCTGTGCAGCTGGGACTTCCTGCACGGCGGCAAGCCCATCAATTACGGTATGATGGGTACCGAGAAGCGCCGCGTGCTGGTGTTCTGCGAGGCGCACATCACCGACGGCCTGTTCATCGGCGCCGACACCAACCACTGGTATGACCCCGTGTCCATGTTCTGTGTCGACTTAAAGAAGCTCAAGGCCGATCACGCCGCCGGACGCCGCGGGCCGCTGACGATGGACGCCTATCATTATACGCGCTATCAGAAGGGTGCCGACGTGTATCCGGGCGACCTTGGCCGGGACGCCGCGCCGCTGTACGAACAGCTCGACGAGGAAGAGGCGCGCACCCGCGAATATAATAAGATGGCGCAGGAGTGGCGCTTCGGCGGATATGAAAAAGGGTACCTCTTCAAGCCGTGGCGCGAGGACGGCTATCGGAACGCCGCCGTGCGCGCGCTGACCGCCAACGACGACGGCACCTGCACCGTGATCTGCGGCGGAGATCCCTATATAAAGTATGTCATCCGCGACGGCGCGGTGATCTCCCGTGAGGAGCTTGCGGAATGGAATGCCGGGACGCTGCCGGAGGCCGCAGTGCAGGCAGCGCTGCCCGCTGCGGCGGGCCGACGCTGGAAGGCGAACGCGACGGCGGCCGCGCCGTGGCATGACGGACGGCTGCTTGTCGGTACGGAGGACGGCCTTTTCGGGCTTGCGGGAGAGAAAGGCGTCTATGCGCTGGGCGAGGCCGGTATGAACGGCCCGGTGCGCGGCATCTGCACGACGGCGGATCGGAAGACCGCCTATGCGGTCGTGGGGGCGCCGGAGGAGCTGGGGATGCTCGTGCGGTATGACGACGAACGGGGACTCGTGCAGCTCGGCGCGATCCAGCTTCGGGATCCGAGACCGGTTGTGGGCGAGGAGGGCGTTCTGAACCGGCTGTCCGCCGTTGCGGTATCGGGCGACGGAAAGAAGCTGTACATCGGCAGCGACGACCTCAAGAGCGCCGTGGCAGAACTGTATCTGAAGTAAGCATCGGACAAAAAGCGCGCCGGAGTGCCTGGGGCATCCCGGCGCGCTTCGTGAAAATTTTCGAAAAAAGAGGAAAAAGGGGGTTGACAAGGGGAGAGGAGTGTGGTATACTACATGAGCGCTCGA
>JAEDGJ010000040.1 GCA_016297585.1 Clostridiaceae bacterium | reverse complement strand
CGCTTGATGTGGTGCTTTTCAAGCAGCGCGTCGAAGCGCTCGCGGTCCTCCGCCATGTCGATCGTGTCGGCGGAGGAGCCGATGATCGGGATGTTGTTCGCGGCGAGGGTCTTCGTCAGCTTGATCGCCGTCTGACCGCCGAAGGCGACGACGACGCCCATCGGGTTCTCCTGACGGATGATGTGCATGACGTCCTCGGCGTAGAGCGGCTCGAAATAGAGCCGGTCGGCGGTGTCGAAGTCGGTGGAGACGGTTTCGGGGTTGTTGTTGATGATGACGACCTCATAGCCGCGCTCTTTTAAGACCCAGACGCAGTAGACGGAGGCATAGTCGAACTCGATGCCCTGACCGATGCGGATCGGGCCGGAGCCGAGCACGAGCACCTTGCGCCGCTTGTTCTCGGTCGCAAGCTCCAGCGCCTCGTTGACGCCGCCTTCCTCGGCGGTATCGTAGGTGGAGTAGAAATAGGGGGTCTCGGCGCGGAACTCGGCGGCGCAGGTATCGACCATCTTGTACATCGGCACCTGCGGCGCGCAGGGCAGCGCACAGCCGGAGAGCCGCTCGAGCGCGCGGTCGGGATAGCCGAGGCGCTTGCCCTCGTGATACGCTTCCTCCGTGAGGTTTCCCTTGATCGAACGCTCGAAGTCGAGCAGATTCTGGAACTTATACAGGAACCACAGGTCGATCATCGACAGTTCGTGGATGTCCTCGGGGGTATAGCCGCGCTTGAGGGCTTCGTAGACCGCGAACAGGCGCTCGTCGGTGGCGTGGGTGATGATGCGGCGGAGCTCGTCGTCGGAGAGCTTCTCCATGCGGGGCATGTTCAGCGTGTCGAGGCCGATCTCGCAGCCGCGGACGGCCTTGAGGATGCCCATTTCGAAGCTCGGCGCGATGGTCATGACCTCGCCGGTCGCCTTCATCTGCGTGCCGAGCTCGCGCTTGGCGTAGACGAACTTGTCGAACGGCCACTTGGGCATCTTGACGGCGACGTAGTCGATCGCGGGCTCGAAGGCGGCGTAGGTCTTCTTCGTGACGGCGTTCGGGATCTCGTCGAGGGTGTAGCCGATGGCGACCTTGGTCGCGACCTTGGCGATCGGGTAGCCGGTGGCCTTCGACGCGAGCGCGGAGGAACGGGAGACGCGGGGGTTGACCTCGATGACGGCGTATTCAAAGGAGGTCGGATGCAGCGCGAACTGGACGTTGCAGCCGCCTTCGACGCCGAGGGCGTTGACGATGGAGAGCGCGGCGGAGCGGAGCATCTGGTACTCGCGGTCGGCGAGCGTCAGCGCGGGCGCCACGACGATGGAGTCGCCGGTGTGGATGCCGACGGGGTCGACGTTTTCCATCGAGCAGATCGTGATCGCGTTGCCGATGCGGTCGCGCATGACCTCAAACTCGATCTCCTTCCAGCCGGAGATGCATTTTTCGACGAGGATCTGATGGATCGGGGAGGTTTCGAGTCCGCCGAAGGCGATCTCGCGCAGCTCCTCCTCGGAACCCGCGATGCCGCCGCCGGAGCCGCCGAGCGTGAACGCCGGACGGACGATGACGGGGTAGCCGATGGTGGAAGCGAACGAAACGGCGCTCTCGACGTCCTCGACGACGTCGGAGGGGATGCAGGGCTGGCCGATGGACTCCATCGTCTCCTTGAACATCAGGCGGTCCTCGGCGCGGTCGATCGTTTCGGGGTTCGCGCCGAGCAGACGGATGCCGCGCGAGGCGAGGAAGCCGGATTTCGCGAGCTGCATGCCGAGCGTGAGGCCGTTCTGGCCGCCGAGGCCGGAAAGGACGGAGTCGGGCTTCTCCTTATCGATGATGCGCTCGAGGGTCTCGAGCGTGAGCGGCTCGAGATAGATGTGATCGGCCATCGTGCGGTCGGTCATGATCGTCGCGGGGTTGGAGTTGACGAGGACGGTCTCGATGTGGTCCTCCTTTAAGGCGCGCAGCGCCTGCGTGCCGGCGTAGTCGAACTCGGCGGCCTGACCGATGACGATGGGGCCGGAGCCGATGACAAGGACTTTTTTGATGCTTTTGTCGAGCGGCATGTTACCTGTCCTCCTTCTTGCGGTCGTCCATCATGCGCAGGAAGCGGTCGAACAGGAACGCCGTGTCCTGGGGCCCGGCGCAGGCTTCCGGATGGAACTGAACGGTGAACGCGGGGGCGTTTTTATAGATCAGACCCTCGCAGGTGCGGTCGTTGCAGTTGTCGAACGCAACGGCGGCGACGTCGGGGTTGACGGTCTCGGAGAGCACGGCATAGCCGTGGTTCTGGCTCGTGATGTAGACGCGGCCGGTCGAAAGGTCGCGTGCGGGCTGATTTTCGCCGCGGTGGCCGTATTTGAGCTTCGCGGTCTGGAAACCGGCGGCGAGGGCGAGGAGCTGGTGCCCGAGGCAGATGCCGAAGATCGGGAGGCCCGTCTTCAGGAGCTTTTCGAGCTCGGCGATGATGGCGGTGTTCTCGGACGGGTCGCCGGGGCCGTTGGAGAGCATGACGCCGTCGGGCTGCAGGGCGGCGACCTCCTCGGCGGTGGTGTTATAGGGCAGCACCGTGACCTCGCAGCCGCATTTTAAGAGCATGCGGACGATGTTTTCCTTGATGCCGTAGTCCATCAGCGCGACGCGGTAGCGGGGATGCTCGGGGGACTCGACGTAGGGCGCCTTGCAGGACATGCGGGCGACGGCGTTTTCGATGCGGTAGCCGCGCAGCGCGTTCCAGTCGACGTCCGCGGGGTCGGAGCAGATCATGCCGTTCATGACGCCGTTTTCGCGGAGGCTGCGGACGAGCGCGCGGGTGTCGATGCCGTAAAGACCGGGGACGCCGACGCTCTTCAGGAAGCTGTCGATGTCGCCCTGGGAGCGGAAATTCGACGGATGGCGGCACCATTCGCGGACGATGTAGGCGGAGCACTCGATCTCGCCGCTTTCAAAGTCCTCGGGGATGACGCCGTAGTTGCCGATGAGCGGAAAGGCCTGTACGATCATCTGACCGCAGTAGGAGCGGTCGGTGAGGGTTTCGAGATAGCCGGTGGTCGCGGTGGTGAAGACGACCTCGGCGATCACGTCGGCTTCCGCGCCGAAGCGGCGGCCGCGATAGACGGAGCCGTCGGCCAAAACGAGATAACCTTGTTTTTCCACAGTTTTTCTCCTTAGTCCAATTCCTGTTTGTTGGCAAGCCCCGGGTCGACCGGGTATTTCCCGGTGAAGCAGCCGGTGCAGAAGTGCAGCCGGCAGCCCTCGCAGGCGGATTTCAGACCCGCGATGCTGATATAACCGAGCGAATCTGCGCCGATGTGGCGGCGGATGCCCTCGAGATCCATCTGGTTGGCGATGAGGGAGTCCTCGCGGTCGACGTCGGTGCCGAAATGGCAGGTATGCGTAAACGGCGGGGAGGAGATGCGCATATGCACCTCCGTCGCGCCCGCGTCGCGCACGCTTTGGATGATCTTGGCGCTGGTGGTGCCGCGCACGAGCGAGTCGTCGACGAGGATGACGCGCTTGCCCGAAAGGGTCGCGGCGAGGGGATTTAATTTCATCTTGACGGCGGTCTCGCGCTGGCGCTGCGTCGGGAAGATGAAGCTGCGGCCGATGTACTTGTTCTTGACGAAGCCGGGCACCATCGGGATGCCGGACTCGAGCGAGTAGCCGAGCGCCGCCTCCATGCCGCTGTCCGGGATGCCGCAGACGATGTCGGCGTCGACCGGATACTCCCGCGCGAGCATCCGCCCCATGTTGACGCGCGCTTCGTAGACGGACAGCCCGTCGATGACGGAATCCGTGCGGGCGAAGTAGACGAATTCGAAGATGCACAGGCCGGTGTCGACGCGGTCGCGGAAGATCATCTCGGAGGAGACGAGCTTGCCGTCCTGCAGGACGACCATCTCGCCCGGCGCGACGTCGCGGACGAAGCGGTACCCTTGACTTGCGAGCGCGCAGGACTCGGAGGCGACGACGGTGCCCGTCTCGTTTTCGCCGATGCACAGCGGACGGAAGCCGTTGGGGTCGCGGATGGCGATGACGCGCTCGTCGGAGGTGAGGATGACGAGGCAGAACGCGCCCCGGAGCTGGCGTGCGGCACGCGCGGCGCCGAGCACGGGGGAGCCGGCCTTGACGGTCTCGTAGGCGATGAGGGAGGAGATGACCTCGGTGTCGGAGGTCGCGCCGAATTCGACGCCCGCGCCGCGCAGGACGTCGCGCAGCGTGGCGGCGTTGACGATGTTGCCGTTGTGCGCGGTCGCGAGACGCCCGGTCAGGTACTCGGTGACGAAGGGCTGGACGTTTTCACGGGTGTTCGAGCCGGTCGTGGAGTAGCGGCAGTGACCGATGGCGGCGCGGCAGGCGGGCAGGCGCTGCACGACGGCGGGGGTGAGGACCTCGGAGACAAGACCGGTGTTCTTGACGCAGAGGATGCGGCGGCCGCAGGATACGGCGAGCCCCGCGCCCTCCTGACCGCGGTGCTGCAGCGCGAGAAGACTGTTGCAGACCACGCCTGCGGTGTCGTCTGACGTGGAGGAGATGCCGAATACCGCGCATTCTTCGGAGAGTTTTTCGGATTGCTTCATACTTTACCCTTCATACGTTTTGAGAATGTCCTCCGCGACGCGCACGCGCGGCACGCGGGAGTCCATGGCCTGTTTTTCGATATAGCGGTGCGCGTCGGCCTCGGACATGGCAAGATGCTGCACAAGGAGGCATTTTGCGCGGTCGACGAGGCGGATGTCCTCGATCTTCTGCAAAAGGCGGTCGTTTTCGGCCTTGATGCGCACGAGCTTGGCGTTCGCGGCGGCGGCGAGCTTCAGCGCGTTCCAGAAAAGCGCGCGGTTGACGGGCTTTGCGAGCGTGAGGACGCCGTCCTCCTCGACGGCGGCGGCGATCTCGTCGGAAAGCTCCGCACGCACGAGCAGGATGACCTGACAGACGCCGTCGCGGGCGATCGTGCAGGCGAGGCGGTCGCCGAACTCGTCCGGCAGCGGCGTGTTGACGACGCAGAGGTCGAAGTCGCGCTCGAGAAAGACGCGGCGCGCCATGCCGGAGTCGGTCGCGGTGACGATTTCGGACAGCCGGGTATGGGAGGAGAGCAGCTCCCGCAGGCCGGCGAGGCTCTTTTCGCCGGCGGAGACGATCAGCGCCGACTCCATAGGGTCACTCCCCGAGCGCGCACTCGGCGGCCTTCGCGTCGAGATACGCTGCGGCGAGCGCTTTCCCGAGCGCTTTTTCGGGAAGCGACGAGGCGCGGGCGGCAGCTACGGCGTCCGCCAGCGTGCGCGGCAGGGAGATAAGGCCGAGCGCGCGTGTGTCGGCGCGGTAGAGATCCTCGTTGACGGGAGACGGCAGCGGCAGACGCTCCTCGATGCCGTCGAGCGCCGCGTGCAGCAGCAGCGAGAACAGCAGATAGGGGTTGCAGGACGGGTCGGGAGAGCGCAGCTCCATACGGGCGGCGTCTCCGGCGGCGGCGGGGATGCGGATGAGCTGGGAGCGGTTCTGCGGCGACCAGGAGACGTATCCCGGCGCCTCGCAGCTGCCGAGCCGTTCGTACGACGACGCGAGCGGCGAGCCGAACACGCACATCGCCGCGCTCTCGCGCAGAAGTCCCGCGATGCAGGAGGCGGCGGGAGAGGACGCGCCCGGGACCAGCGGCTCGTCGAACAGGTTCCGTCCGCCGCGCGAGAGGGAGAGATTGACGTGCAGTCCGGAGCCGGGCGCGCCGGAGAGGGGTTTGGGGTCGAAGGACGCGTAGAGTCCGTTGCGCTCGGCGACGGCGCGGACGACGTTTTTGAACGTGATGACGCTGTCCGCGGCGGCGAGAGGGGAGGAATGGCGAAAATCGATCTCGTTTTGCCCCGGGCCCTGCTCGTGATGCGAGGTTTCGGGGGTGAGGCCGAACTCCTCGAGCGTCAGGCAGATCTCGCGCCGGACGTTTTCGCCGCGGTCGAGCGGCGCGACGTCGAGATAGCCGCCGCGGTCGTGCGGCTCGAGCGTCGGATAGCCGTTTTCGTCGAGGCGGAAGAGGTAGAATTCGCATTCGGTGCCGATGCTTGCGCGAAAGCCCGCCTGCTCGCAGCGTTCGACGGCCCGCGCGAGGACGCGGCGGGTGTCAAACGCGAAGGGCGAGCCGTCGGGCTTTCGGATGTCGCAGTAAAGCCGCACGACGCGCCCCTGCGAGGGACGCCAGGGGAGAACGTGGAGCGTCGTGGGGTCGGGAACGAGGAAGAGATCGGAATGGGAGACGTCGGAAAACCCCCGGATCGCGGAGGCGTCGAAGGAGATCCCCCTGTCGAACGCGCGGGGCAGCTCGGAAGGGAGGATGGAGACGTTCTTCTGAACGCCGAAGAGATCGACGAACGCAAGCCGGATGAACTTGACGTCGTTGGTGCGGACAAACTGCTGCACTTCCTGCGCGGTGTAATCCATAAAAATCCTCCCTTATAGTCGATGCCGCCTGATAAAAATCAGCCGGGGAAAGCGGGCGTTACAGCTCGATGTAGGCGTCGCGCTCGGCGCCGACGGAGACGATGGAGATCGGCGTGTCGACGGCGCGCTGCAGGTATTCGATGTAGGCGCGGGCGTTGTACGGCAGATCGGACGCGCGGCGCACCTTCGAGATGTCGGCTTCGAAGCCGGGCAGCGTCGTGTAAATGGGCTTGGCGCGGGAAAGCGCGTCGCCCCACGGGAACTCCTCGACGCGCAGGCCGTCGATGCTGTAGGCCTCGCAGACGGGGATCTCCTTGCAGTACGACAGCACGTCGAGCTTCGTCAGCGCGAGGGAATCGGCGCCCTGCATCTTGCAGCCGTAGCGGGAAGCGACGACGTCGAAGCCGCCGACACGGCGCGGACGGCCGGTCGCGGCGCCGTATTCACCGCCGGCGCGGCGCAGCTCCTCCGCCTCGTCGCCGAACATCTCGGCGGTGAAGGGGCCTTCGCCGACGCAGGTGGAATACGCCTTCATGATGCCGAGCACGCGGTCGAGCTTCGCAAACGGGATGCCCGCGCCGATGGGGGCGTAGGCCGCGATCGTCGGGGACGAGGACGTATAGGGGAAGATGCCGAAGTCGATGTCGCGCAGCGCGCCGAGCTGGGCCTCGAACATCAGGTTCTTGCCCGCGGCGATCGCGTTCGACAGAAACTTCGTCGTGTCGCAGACGAACGGCGCGAGGACGGAGCCGTATTCCTCAAGCCACGCCATCTCCTCGTCGACGGAGACGGGTTCGGCGTGATAGCCGCCGGCGATCGTGAGGTTTTTCCATTCAAGGAGGTTTGCGACCTTGTCGCGCAGGGTGTCGGGCTCCAGAAGGTCGCCGCAGCGCAGCACCTTCTTCATGTACTTGTCGCCGTACACCGGGCCGATGCCGCGGCGGGTGGAGCCGAACTTGCGGTCGGCGAGGCGGTCTTCCTCGAGCTCGTCGAGCTTGCGGTGATAGGGCATGCAGATGACGGCGCGGTCGGAAATTTTCAGATTCAAGGGGCTCACGCGTACGCCCGCGTCGGTGAGCTTTTTGATCTCGCCGACGAGATGCGCCAGATCGATGACCATGCCGGGGCCGCAGACGTTGACGACGTTTTCGCGGAGGATGCCGGAGGGCATGAGGTTCAGGATGAACTTGCCCCGTTCATTGACGACGGTATGCCCGGCGTTGTTGCCGCCCTGATAGCGGATGATGATGTCATAGGAGGAGGAGAGAAGATCGACCATGCGGCCTTTTCCCTCGTCGCCCCAGTTGATGCCGACGATCGCGGAAAGCATGAGAAAAACCCCCAACGTTTTTCGATTTGCACACAAAAAAAGCCCGCGCGAAAAAACGAATAGAGTACCAAAAACGCGAAGACGCATGCCGGGATCTCCAAAGATAATCGTGGCGTCTTTGTGCGCGTCCTCCGCGTTTTTTCTGCCCGGACGAGCTTTCCTTTGTTTTGCCGGACAGTATTATAGCACAATCCCCCCGTCCCTGTCAAGCAAGGATGTGCCGCTCCCATGCAAAATTATACACAAACTTGCGCGAGGTTGAGAAAAACATTCTTGCACATTTTATGGAACTGCATCCCGGAAATGCCGGAAAGCGTCCGAAAAGCCGAAAAAATCCTCCCCCTGAACCCGCCCGAACGAGGTTTCCGGCCCGGACGCGGCGGCAGGGGGAGAAAATGAATAATTATTTTATCGAATGACTGAATATTCGCTCCCGGCAGGATGCGCTCAAAGTCCGTCGCGGAAGGCGGGAACGGCGCGGAAGAGCGCCTTTGTGACAAAGTAGAGCACGACGGAGGAGACGGGGATCCAGACGAGCCGGACGGGGAGCTTTGCGAGGAAAACGGCGCCGTAGGGCTGTCCGTAGAGCTTTGCGAGGAAGATGGGGTTCCAGCCGAGGTCGACGATGAGCGTGACGGCGGCGCAGGCGAGCAGCACGCGGACAAACGACGCGGGCTTTTTATAGAGGAACAGCCCGTAGAGGACGCCGCGCATCAGCGCGGAGACGGTCAGGGGCAGATAAAACGACATGCCGCCGGAGTTGATGAGCGTGCCGATCAGGTCGCCCGCGACCGCGGCGAGCGCCGCGCCGACGGGCCCGAGGAGCATCCCCTCGGCGGCGTGCGCGAGGAACTGCAGCGAGAGCCGGTCGATGCTGCCGGGGAACATGAACGAGAACACGCGGGTGAATACGATGTCCAGCGCGACGAGCAGCGCGGCGTAGGTCAGACGGCGTACGGTGAAAAAGGCTTTCAGGTTCATCTTCCGCCCCCTCCCGCGTCAATCGAGGAAGCCCTTCGCCGCGAGCAGCTCGGCGGCTTCCACGGCACCGCCCGCGGCGCCGCGCAGCGTGTTGTGGGACAGGCAGACGAACTTGTAGTCGTACTGCGTGTCCTCGCGCAGGCGTCCGATGCTGACGGCCATGCCGTGCTCGAGATTGCGCTGCAGCTTCGTCTGCGGCAGCGTCGGGTCGTCGAAATAGTGCAGGAACTGCTTCGGCGCGCTCGGGAGGCCGAGGCGCTGCGGTTCGGCGGTGTAGTTCTGCCACGCGGCGAGGATCTCGTCCTTTTCGGGCTTGCGGTCAAACGACGCAAAGACCGCCGCCATATGGCCGTCGGAGACCGGCACGCGCAGGCACTGCGCGGTAAACGCCGGAGCCGTCGCGGGGACGATCACGCCGTTTTCGACATGTCCCCAGAGCTTGAGCGGCTCGCGCTCGGACTTTTCTTCCTCGCCGCCGATGTAGGGGATGACGTTGTCGACCATCTCGGGCCAGGTCTCGAAGTTCTTGCCCGCGCCGGAGATCGCCTGATAGGTGCACACGAGCACCTTCGAGAGGCCGTAGCCGCGCAGCGGATGGAGCGCGGGGACGTAGCTCTGCAGCGAGCAGTTGGACTTGACGGCGACAAAGCCGCGGCGGGTGCCGAGGCGCTTACGCTGGAACGGGATGACCTCGCAGTGCTCGGGGTTGATCTCCGGCACGAGCATCGGGACGTCGGGCGTCGAGCGGTGGGCGGAGTTATTGGAGACGACGACGACCTCGGCCTTGGCGTAGGCGTCCTCGAGGTCGCGCAGCACGCTCTTTTCCTTGATGTCGACGGCGCAGAAGACGACGTCGAGCCCTTCGGCGACGCGGGAGACCTGGGCGGCGTCGAGAATGACCATATCGCGCAGGTTTTCGGGAATGGGATCGGCCATCATCCAGCGGCTGCCGACGGCTTCCTCGTAGGTCTTGCCGGCGGAGCGGGACGAGGCGGCGAGCTTCGTGACGCGGAACCACGGGTGATTGGCAAGCAGGGTGGCGAAGCGCTGACCGACCATGCCGGTCGCGCCGATGATACCGGCGTTATATACTTTCATGGTGCAAAAACATCCTTTTTATAGAGAGTGTGTGATCGTCAGATGGACGCCATAATGTCGCGCATGTCGTAGAGCCCGGGCTCGCGTCCGGCGATATACCGCGCGGCACGGAGCGCGCCGACGGCGAACGCGTCGCGGGAGAGCGCGGTATGCGAGAGCGTGACGGTCTCGTCGGTGCCGCAGAAGAGAATGTCGTGCTCGCCGACGATGGTGCCGCCGCGGACGGCGGAGATGCCGATCTCGTGGGCGGGACGCGGCTCGCGGCGCTCGTGGCGGTCGTAGACGGGGGTCGGGTCATACGGCAGCGCCTCGGCCAGCGCGTCGTAGAGCATCAGCGCGGTGCCGGAGGGCGCGTCGAGCTTGCGGTTGTGGTGCTTCTCGACGATCTCGACGTCGCAGTATTCCCCGTAGACGGCGGCGGCGCGGCGGGCGAGATCGGCAAGCAGCGCGATGCCGAGGGACATGTTCGCGCTGCGGAAGACGGGGATCTCGCGCGAAGCGTCGCGGGCGGCGGCGATCTGCGCGTCGGAAAGCCCGGTGGTGCAGAGCACGAGGGGCGTTTTCGTCTCAAGGCAGTAGGTTAGCAGCCCGTCGAACGCGGCGGGATTGGAAAAATCGATGACGGCGTCGGCGCGGGCCGGCGCATCGGCGAGGGAGGCGTAAACGGGGAAGTCGGAGTAGGTCTCCGAGACGATGTCGGAGCCCGCGACGATCTTTGTATCGGCGGAGGCGGCGGCGAGCCGGGCGACGGTGCGTCCCATGCGGCCGCAGCAGCCGGACAGGGCAAGCTTCAGCATGGTTTTTCGTTTCTCCTTTGCAAAATCGGGGAAAAGGGGAGAAAAAGCTCCCTTTTCCCCCGAAAAGGCGGTGTTTTCAGGCTCAGAGCAGACCGTGCGCCTGCAGGCAGGCGGTCAGGCGCGCGAGATTGGCCTCACCCATCTCGCACAGCGGGAGTCTCAGGCCGCCGACGGGATAGCCCATCAGCCGCATCGCGGTCTTGACGGGGATGGGGTTCGTCTCGATGAAGAGATCGTGCATCAGGTCGTGCCAGTCGAGCTGGAGGCGGCGCGCACCGGCGATGTCGCCGTCGAAGAACTTCGCGCAGATGCCGTGCATGACCTCGGGGGCGATGTTCGCGGTCGTGGAGATGACGCCGCAGCCGCCGAGGGCGAGGACGGGCAGGGTCTGGTCGTCGTTGCCGGACCAGACGTTCATCTCGTCGCCGCAGAGGTGCTTCGTCGCGGCGATCAGCGAGAAGTCGCCGGAGGCCTCCTTGACGCCGTTGATGTTCGGGTGCTTCGACAGCGCGAGGTAGGTGTCGGCGGTAAAGCCCATGCCGGTGCGGGAGGGGACGTTGTAGAGGATGATCGGGATGTCGACGGCGTCGGCGACGGTCAGGTAGTGGCGGATCAGACCCTTCTGGGTGGTTTTATTGTAATAGGGCGTCACCATCAGAACGCCGTCCGCGCCCGCGGCTTTCGCGTGCTTCGTCAGAGAGACGGCATAGGCGGTGTCGTTGGAGCCGGTGCCGGCGATGACCGGGACGCGGCCGGAGACGTGCTCTACGGTGTATTCGATGCATTTCTTATGTTCGGCGTCGTCCAGAACGGGGCTTTCGCCCGTAGTGCCGCAGATCACGATCGCGTCGGTGCCGCGGTCGATCTGCTCGTCGATGAGACGCCCCAGCGCGTCGTAGTTGACGCCGCCGGTCATCGCGTAAGGGAGCTTCGGGCCGTCGAGGAAGGGGGTGACGATCGCGACGGCGGAGCCGGTGAAGACAGGCTTTTTCATAGCAGATTCCTCACATAACATGGTAGCGTTTCGGGTGACGGCCTGCAGGACGAAACGCGCGCTCCTGCAAACCGGGACATGGGAAGTCTGTTCCTATTATACTCCGGACGAAAGGAAAAGTCTACATACCACATGACGAATCGGAACGGAAAAACGGCGGCGCAGACCACATTTTTTCTAAAAATGAACGGCTCGGATAAAAGAAACGCAAAAAAGCGGCCTCCGGATTTGACAAACACGCCCGGATTCGGTATAATGGGAAAAACGAATGACTGCGAAGGGGTACGACACGGTTTGAATACATCCGATTTCTTCTATGAATTGCCGCCCGAGCTGATCGCGCAGACGCCGCCTGCGCATCGCGGGGACTCCCGCATGATGACGCTGTCCCGCGAGACGGGCCAGACCGCGCACCGGCGCTTTTCCGAGCTGCCGGAGCTGCTGCGCCCGGGCGACTGCCTCGTCTTAAACGACTCCCGCGTCATCCCCGCGCGCCTTCTCGGCGCGGACGACGCGGGGCCCCCGATCGAGGTGCTGCTGCTGCGCGACGAGGGGGACTGCTGGGACTGCATCACGCGTCCCGGAAAGCGCACGAGACCCGGCGCGCGTCTCTCCTTCGGGAACGGCGAGCTGCGCGCGGAGGTCGTGCGCGTCGACGAGACCGGCAACCGGAAGATCCGCTTTCTGTACGAAGGGGTGTTCCTCGAGATCCTCGACCGGCTCGGCCAGATGCCGCTGCCGCCGTATATCACGGAGAAGCTCGACGACCCGGAGCGGTATCAGACGGTGTACGCCGTGCACCCGGGTTCCGCCGCCGCGCCGACGGCGGGGCTGCACTTCACGCAGGAGATGCTCGGACGGCTCGTATCCGAGGGCGTCGCCGTCGCGCGCCTGACGCTCCACGTCGGGCTCGGCACCTTCCGTCCCGTGAAGGTCGAGAACGTCGAGGAGCACCATATGCACACCGAGTTCTACGAGGTGCCGCAGGAGGCCGCCGATACGATCAACGCTGCGCGCGCGGCGGGCGGACGCATCATCGCGGTCGGCACGACCGTGACGCGCACGCTCGAGACGGTGGTGCGCGAGGACCGCACGATCCCGGCGGCGTCGGGCGAGACGGGCATCTTCCTCTATCCCGGCCGCGAGCTGCGGGCGATCGACGGGCTGATCACGAACTTCCACCTGCCGGAGAGCACGCTCATCATGCTCGTTTCCGCCTTTGCGGGCTATGAGCATACGATGGCGGCGTACCGCGAGGCGGTGCGGGAGCGCTACCGCTTCTTCTCGTTCGGCGACTGCATGTTCATCTCATAAGGAGGAAAGAAGGTATGACGATCCGGAAAGCCGAAGAGCGCGACATCGAGGCGGTCTGCGCGATCACGGTCGCGGCGTGGACGCCGATCTACGAGACCTACCGGCGGGAGCTGGGGGACGAGATCTTCGAAACCTTTTTCAGCGACTGGCAATCGGGCAAACGCGCGTCCGTAACGGCGGCGATGCGCGGCGAGCGGGGGTATGTGACGGAGCGGGACGGCCGCGTCGTCGGCTTCATCAGCTACTTTGCGGACACCCGCACGAAGACGGGCGTCATCGGCGAGAACGCCGTCGCGCCGGACTGCCGCGGACAGGGCATCGCCGGGGCGCAGTACGCGTTCGTCTTTGAGCGGATGCGGGAGGAGGGGCTTACGGGCGCCCGGGTCACGACGGGGCTCGACGAGAGCCATGCCCCGGCGCGCCGGGCATACGGAAAGGCGGGATTTGAGGCCGGGATGCCGAGCGTCACCTATTACAGAAATCTCTGAATTTGCGAGGGACCATGTTTACATTGCTGAAAACGGACGGCGCCGCGAGACGGGGCCGCATGACTACGCCGCACGGCACGATCGAGACGCCGGTCTTCATGAACGTCGGCACGCAGGCCGCGATCAAGGGCGGGCTCGACGCGTTCGACCTCGAGCGCATCGGCTGTCAGATCGAGCTGTCGAACACCTACCACCTGCATGTGCGTCCCGGAGAGGACGTCGTGCGCACGCTCGGCGGTCTGCACCGCTTTATGAACTGGACGCACCCGATCCTGACGGATTCGGGCGGGTTCCAGATCTTTTCGCTGTCCTCGCTGCGCAAGATCACCGAGGAGGGCGTGCATTTCCACTCGCATGTGGACGGCCGGAAGATCTTCATGGGGCCCGAGGAGAGCATGGCGGTGCAGTCGGCGCTCGGCTCCGACATCGCGATGGCGTTTGACGAGTGCGTCGCGAATCCGGCGACGCGGCCGTATGTCGAGGCGTCGGTCGCGCGCACGACGCGGTGGCTCGAGCGCTGCAAGACGGCGCTCGACGCGCTGAACGCCCGCGAGGACGCCGTCAACCCCGGACAGATGCTCTTCGGCATCAACCAGGGCGGCACCTACGACGACATCCGCGTCGACCACATGAAGCGCATCGCGGAGCTCGACCTCGCGGGGTACGCCGTCGGCGGACTCGCCGTCGGAGAGCCGACCGAGGTGATGTACCACATCCTCGAGCTCGTGCTGCCCGAAGCGCCCGTCTGCCGCCCGCGCTATCTGATGGGCGTCGGCACCCCGGCGAACATCATCGAGGGCGTGTACCGCGGCATCGACTTTTTCGACTGCGTGATGCCGGCGCGCAACGCGCGTCACGGGCATCTGTACACGCACGAGGGCGTCATCAACCTCAACAACCTCAAGTACGCGACCGACGACCGCCCGATCGAGGAGGGCTGCGGCTGTCCGACCTGCCGCGCGCACTCCCGCGCGTACCTGCGCCACCTGTTCCGCGCGCAGGAGATGCTTGCCTGCCGTCTTGCGGTCACGCACAACCTCTATTTCTACAACAAGCTGATGGCCGACATCCGCGACGCGATCGACGAGGGGCGCTTCGACGCCTTCCGCGCCGCGTGGACGGAGCCGCTGTCGAGACGGATCTGAGCCGAAAAAAGCCGTTCCTGAACCCGAAAATGAGTCTGGAACGGCTTTCTTATGCCAAAATGGGGGGTTAGTCCGCCCAGACGACGGCGTCGGGGCGCTTTTTCATCTCGCGCGCGGGGGAGGCCGCATATCCGAGCGCGGCGGTGCCGAAACCGATGTGATCCGAGGGCACGCCGAGGGAGGTCAGCACCTCGCGCACGCCGGGATCGTCGCAGTTGCCCTTGAGCTGGTTGATCCAGACGGAGCCGACGCCGAGCGCATGGGCGGCGAGGAAGATGTTCTCCATCGCGCAGGCGCAGTCCTCGATGCCGAAGCGGGAATCGCGCGGCGCGGTGCAGAGGATGAGCGCGGCGGGCTTGTAGAAGTCGTAGCCGGGATTGCCGAGCACTTTGCCGACCGCGGCGGCGAGGCGCGCGATCTTTTTCGGGTCGGAGACGACGGTGTACTGGTCGAGCTGGCGGTTCATCGCGGAGGGCGCCTGATTCGCGGCTTCGGCGATGAGGGCGAGCGTCTCGCGCGGGATGGGCGTCGGCTCAAAGGCGCGGATGCTGCGGCGGGTCAGGATGTTTTGTAAGGCTTCGTTCATCGAAAATTCCTCCTTATCGTGTTTTTTAGTCGAAAAGATGGTCAAGCGCAAGTTTTGCAGCGCCGGATGCGGCTTCCTCGGGCGGCGGGGACGCGGCAAGCGGAAGACGGTAGAGGCGGGCAAAAATGTCGCGCAGCGCGGGGTTTTTGCGCACGGCGTTGCCCGAAAGGGCGAGCGCGGAGAAGTCCCGCACGCGCCGCAGCGCGTCGTAGGCGGGCAGAAACTCTCCCGCGATGCCCTCTAAAAACGCGGCGGCGAGGGACGCGGGCGAAAAGCTCTCGGGCGTCAGTCCGGAGAGCGAGCCCGTGCGCGACGGCTCCTCGCGCGTGCCGCAGAGCCGGGTGTCGGCGGTCAGCGAGGACGGCGCGGCGTCTTCAAGCAGGCGCGCCATGCCCTCGTAGACGAGCGCGTCCGGAAGCTCCGTGCCGAAGGCGCGCAGCGTATCGCGGAAGAAGCGCTCGAGCACCGCCCACGCGCGTCCGCCGCAGAGGCTCGAGCAGACGAGCAGGTACTGTCCGCCGTCGTAGGGGCGCGTCTCGCAGTGCGGCACGGTGCGGTACCCGGGCGTCAGGCACGAAAGCTGCCCGCCGGTGCCGACGTTGATGAGCAGCTCGCGCGCGGGGTCGGTCACGGAGCCGCGGAAGCTCGCCTGATTGTCGCCGCAGGCGCAAAAAACGCGCGCGGACAGCGGCTCGAGGGACGGCACGACGTCGGGCAGCAGCGCCGGGTCGAGGGAGAGCCGCCGGACGGCCTCGCGGTCGAAATCGAGCGAGGGCAGATCGAAGCCGCCGAGCGACGCCGCGTTCGACGCGTGCATCCGGGGACGGGCAAGCCCCGCGAGCCGCATCGCGGCATAGTCGCCGATCGTGCAGACGCAGGCGGTGTTTTCCGGCAGCAGCCCGTTTTCGGCAAGATAGAGCCACGTCACGAGCCCATACCCGGACGCGGCGGGTCTTCCCGTCACGCGCGAAACGTACTCCGCATAGGTCTCCGCGCCGCGCGGGAGGTTTCCGAAGCCGTTCTGCCAGGTATAGAGGGGACTTTGCGCATTCCCTTGCGCGTCGAGGCAGAGGATGCCGTGCATCTGTCCGGTGACGGCGACCGCGCGGACGTCGCCCGCCTGCTCGTACAGCGTGCACACGCGGTCGAGGAGGA
>JAEDGJ010000205.1 GCA_016297585.1 Clostridiaceae bacterium | reverse complement strand
TGGCGGAGGTGCCGCTCTGCGCAAAGCCCAACTGTTCGCACGGGGACGACACGGAAAGCAGTCCCGCGCTCGTCATCTTCGATGCGGAAGGGCGGGAGCTGGAACGGCTCGATCTGGCGACGCTCCCCTGCGGCAGGCCAGGGATGCTCAGCGTTTTTCCGACGTCCGGAAGCGATGTGCTTTTCAGTGCCGTCTGCGGTGACCGCGTCTTCCTCTACCGCTTCCCGAAAAGCGCCATCGGCTCCGGCGCGCTCCCGTTAGAGCCGCTTGGGAGCTATAACTGGTATTGACGCCCGGAAAAAGGAGGCTTTCCGTGAAAAGATTGGTTCCGCTCGTCATTTTCCTGCTGCTTCTCCTGTCCGGCTGCGGCACCGCGCAGCACGGCGCCGACTATGACGCCACATGGCGGCTCGGACTCAACGTCGCTACCTGTCAGGAGATGAATGGGGGCTGCTACTTCAGCTCCGTCGATACCCTCTACTTCATCGATTCGAACACCCTGACGCCCGTTCCGCTATGCTCGAAACCGGACTGCGGACACAACCGCGGCTCCCTCGACCCCGACTGCGACGCCAGATTTACATTCGGCAGCGGCCAGGACTCCCAGTTTTTTTGCTCGGACGGCAGTATCTACACCGCCTTTTCGACGCTGAACACCTCCGGGGAGGTCAGCCTCGTCAAAATGGACCCGGACGGTCAAAACCGGAAGACCGTCACGACCTTTTCAAAAGGGGTTCGTCCCACCGGCGGACTCGTCCATCGCGGCTGTTACTATGCCATCGCCTCCGCCTTTCAGGAGGACGGCGTTCGGACGGACGGCATCCTGCAGGTCGACCTTTCCCGCGGTACGCAGAAGGTCCTGTATGCCCTGGAACCGGGACTCTCTCCGTCCATGCTGACCGCCTATGGCGGGAATCTGTATTATAACACCTATCGCACGGATACCAAAGACCCGATCGCCGGACGCGGCATCTGGTGTCTGGAGCTTGCGTCCGGAACCTCCCGCCGCATCGAAGCCTCGGAGGAGGGCTGGGTCAGCCTGTATGCCGCCTTCGCGGACGGCATGCTGTTCACGGCAGAGCATACCCTCGATGCCTTCGACACGGAAGCGGACCCCGTCAAACGCATCTACCGGCGAAACCTCGACGGCTCCGGGCCGGAGCTGATCTTCGAGGGCAACGGCGTCCTCGGCTCCGACGGCGAACGGCTCTATCTCTCCCGCGGCTGGGGCTCCATCGACGCCGACGGCACGCGCGGCGGCCCCTGCATCGTCATCTTCTCCCCCGACGGCGAGGAGCTCGACCGGGTATGGCTCGACGGCCTTCCCACAGGCGGGTTCCATATGCTCAGCCTCTTCCCCGGCTCGGGCGAGCAGGTCCTGTTTGCCTGCTTCGACGGCTCGAATAACCATCTCTACCGCTTCCCCAAAGCCGACATCGGCAGCCACGCGATCCGTCCCGAGTTCGTCTGCAGCATCGACGCGACGTAAAACCCTTTTCCCCCTGCCATTTTGCCGCGGCGGCTTTCTTCATATGCCCAAAACGGGCGGAAGAAGCCGCCATCTTCGAAAAAAGAGCCGCCGGAAGCGTGTCCCGGCGGCTCTCGCTATGCTTATTTGCGGTTTTTGCCTCGGTTTAGCCGAAGGTGCGGTCATAGGCGGTCTGATAGGTGTCGAGCACCTTCTGAACGCCGATGTTCTCGATTTCGCGGAGGTAGCTCTCCCAGTCGCGGTCGAGATCCATCTCGCCGCGGATGAACTTCGCGCGGCACTCCTTGACGTAGGTGTCAAGCGTCGTCTCAATGTCCGCGATGCCGAGCGTCTCCTCCTCGGTCAGGGACAGGACCGGCATGGTCTTGTCGACCGCGTACGGCAGCATATGCTCCTTCGTGGCCTCGTACAGCACCTGCTCCTGATTGTAGCCGGAGCCGGAGTCAGTCGCCATCATCGGCTTCCACTCCTCGGGCATGTTGATGAGGAAGGTCTCATAAAGATGCGTGTTCGTCGTCTCGCCCCAGTTGAACAGCCAGCGGAAATACGCCTTTTCGCCGGTAAAGCCGGTGGCGCCTTCCTCCGCCTTCTCCCAGCCGACGCCCTCTTCGCCGTACCAGTAGTTCAGCCAGGTGTAGTCGCCGTTCTTGATGTCGCTGCAGGAATCGTAGATCTGCGCATCCGCCCAGCGGTAGGCGATCTCGGGGATCTCGCAGTAGGAGGTGATCATAAAGAAGGGGGACGGGTTGAAGAGCTCGAGCGCGCACTGCTTGAGTCCGTCGGGGCCGGTCAGCGGATCGATGACCTGGAAGTCGTAGATCGTCTCATCGTCCATGTTCAGGAAGTTGACGGTACCGCCCTGGACGACGCCGACGCGGTTGCCCTTTTCCGCGGCGCCCAGCGCCTTCGCCTGTTCGGTCGTCATGCTGAAGCACTCGTTGTCGAGAAGCTGCTCGTCATAGAGGCGCTTTAAGTATCTCAGCGCTTCGCGGTAGCCTTCCTGCATGTACGGCTCGCAGATCTTGCCGTCTTCAATGTACTCGCCGCCGTCCGGGGGATAATAGGTGAACGCGTTATAGATGCTCGCCATGGTGTCGATAGACGCGCACCAGCCGTCGTAGGCGATGAACGGGATTTCGTCATTCGGGTCGCCGTTGCCGTTGGCGTCCTGCTCACGGAACGCCTTCAGGACCTGATAGAAGTCCTCGGTCGTCGCCGGCACCTCGAGTCCCAGCCGGTCGAGCCAGTCCATATCCATCCACATCTTCGCGGTGGCGCGGATGTGCACGGTCTCGTAGTAACGGGTCAGGAAGTAGGTGTGTCCGTCGAACGCCTTCATCTGGTTTTCCAGAGACGGCACGCGTTTGAACAGCGTCTGCATATTGACGCCGTACTGCTCGATGTAATCCTCCAGCGGCAGCAGGACGCCCTGCGCACCGTAAGCCTCGGCGGTCGAGCGGCCGATGCCGGTATAGAACACGTCGGGCATCTCGGACGCGTTGTTCGCGGCGAGGATCAGGTTGATCTTCGTGGAGGAATCGGTGGCGGAAACCAGCGTCCACACGACATCCACATGCGTCAGATCCTCAAGCCAGAGGTTTGCGTAGTTGGTATCGTAGTTTTCGACGTAGCTGGAGGGAACGGTCAGTACCTTGAGCTGAACCGTGTCCTCG
>JAEDGJ010000204.1 GCA_016297585.1 Clostridiaceae bacterium | reverse complement strand
GCGGAGCCCTGCAAATAGTTGCCCGCGTCCACAAGAACGACATTCGCGTCCTGCGCCTCGTACTCGGCCTTCGCGGCGGCGAGCTTTGCGTAAATGTCGACATCACCGCGCAGGTTGCCGGTGTAGATCAAAACGGTCTTGCCTGCGTAGTCGCCTGCCGCGCTTGCCGCGGGCACGAACATCGCCAGCAGAAGCGTTACTGCAAGTAACATGGATAACACTTTTTTCATAAAAATGCCTCACTTTCCTAAGATACTTTCATTATACAAGGGAAAATGCCTGCCGCAAGCCCCCGTGGGGGTTGTTTTTTGTAAAAACGAGGCGGCTTTTCGCCGCCCCGCAACTTATCCGTAAATACTGCCGCTGACGCCCAGCTCCGCGCCGACAGTGGCAATGTCCGCCTCCGTATACCACTCCGGATACAGGAGCTTTCCAAAACAGATTTGATAGTACAGCATCTGTGCGGCGCTGCCGTAGACTGCCGCGCCCGGCACGACCAAAACGCGGTAGCCCGGGAAGCGGGCGCTCATGGCGTTATATACCGCGCCGGCGCTGCCCATATCGCTGACGACCTTGACAATGACATCGGGATTCTTCTCCAGGACCCATTCGTCCGTCACATTCATATCCTCCCGGTTCTGCGCCACACTATAGGAGCCTGTGGCAGAGATCAGTGAGCAGTAGTTCGTCGTGACATTATCTTCGTCAAATTCCAGATAGACGGACTTCTGCTGGCAGGAATAGACCTGCTGCGTGGTATTCTCCAAGAAGAACGACCAGTAATCAAACGGGTTATAGCTCCAATGGGCGTAGAGCGTCTGCGTTCCCGTACCCGTAAAAACGTCGGTGGATTGCACCGCATCGCCGTCCTCCGTCGCCGTGAACCAGCCGGCGAAGTCATAGCCACGGCGTGTAGGAATGGGCAGGTCACCGTAAACGTCGCCCGCGTAGACCAGCCGCTCCGCCTCTTCCGAGGGCAGGCGGCCGCCGTTGGCGTCGAAGATCACGGCATAGCCGGAGCGCGCCGCCCAGTGGGCGTAGAGCGTGTGATCTTCCGACAGGGTAACAACGGTGGTGCCGTCGATGCGCGTGCCGCCGTTTTTGCTGTCATACCAGCCTGTAAAGGTAAAACCGTCGCGTTCCGCGATCGGCAGATTTCCATAGGCGCTTCCCACCTGCACGACGGCGCTCGCTACGGTGCAGCTTCCTTTGTTGGGCTCAAAGGTCACCGTGACCTCAACCGGTTCTGTCGGCTCGGTCGGCTCAACCGAGGGCTCCGGAGTTCCGCCTTCGGCGGGCGTTGGCTCCGGCTCCGTGGGCGCGGAGGAAGCGACGGTCTCCGGCGGCTGCGTCGAAGGCTCCGTAGCCGGCTCCGTTGACGGCTCGGTCGGTTCGCTTGTTTCCTCTGTCGGCTCTGTAACGGGTGTCTCCTGTAAATAGGTCTCGTAGATGACCTGCTCTGCGTCGGGCGTGATTCTTCGGCGGCAGGCCGTCAGTGGAAACAGCAACAGCAGCATCAGCAAAAAAGAGAGAATTCGTTTCATTTGCTCGCCCTCCTATAGGCAAAGACGGTACCGAATGTGCAGCCGTTCCCGTTTCGTGGCGCTGTCCCAAACGTGCTGCTCCACCTGCGCAAGGTACTGCGCCATTTGCGTGCGCTGCGCCTCGGTCAGTGCATGGTCACTGTACGCCGCCTCCAGCCACAGAGCGGTGATCTCCGGCGGCGTCCCGGCGGGCCTCAGGTGGAGCCACTTCCTGCTGTGCAGATACATGGCGCGGATCGCTGCGGCGCAGTCGGGGTCGTCAAAGCCCATGCGGTTTCGTGCGCGTTTTTTCTGCGCCCGATCCCGCAGCACGGCAGGCACGAACAGAAGCAGCAGCGTCACGAGCACCAGCACATAAAACAGGACATTGGCCTTGCTTTCGGAGTCGGCCCGGTTGGGCTGCAGCTCCTGCGGCGGCGGCGTTTCCTCCGTCTGCGGCACCTCCGTCGTTTCGGGCGTGCGCTCATAGAAGATGCTGTGCAGCGCAAGGCGGTCGCGGGCCTGCTCGTCCCAGCCGGAAAGGCGGACACTCGGCTCCGGCGCAAGGCAGAACACGCCGAGCGCAACGACTGCGACAATAAGCGCCGTCAGCAGAGCGTGCAGCCAGAGCCGCTCCTGCGGCAGCACATACAGCACCGCCGCGAGCAAAAGCAAGATCAGCCAAATTGCTTGCGGTGTCACGCCAAAATAGGCCTGCGCGAGCAAAAGCACGGCCGTCAGGACACCACCCCCGCGCGCATACACCAAAAGCGCCGTTGTCAGCGAGGCAAACGCAAGACCCTCCCGCAGCGCCGCGGGAGTATCCGTCACGGGAAAACGGTCATATTCATATGCTTGCCAGCTTTCGCTGATCGTAAACATCCGATTGGCAAGTATTTGCAAGCCCTGCGTCACGGCGGAAAAGCGCAGTGCAAAATAAGCCAAGGTCAGTGCAAGCAGCGCAAGTGCGCCCCAACGCCGCGCTCTTTTCGGCAGGAAGGGCAGGACGAGCAGCGGGAGCGCTCCTAAAAATGCAAAAAACGAGAACAGCTCCAGCATCCCCGACGCCGCGCACCAGAGCGCGGCAAACAGCAGCGCCGGACGGAGCGTTGCAAGGACAGAGGGTTTTTGCCGATCTGTGAAGTGCAGCTCCATCGTCACACCTCCAGACGGCACAGTGTCTGCGTATAGCCAGTGCTGTCAAACGAGAGAACATAGGTCCCGTCGGGCTGCAGCCCCTCGGAGGCGGCGCGACCGCACAGCAGCACGCTCACGCGGTTGCCGCTGACAAGCTCCCGCATTCCTGCGGGAAGCTGCGGCGCGACGACGAGCACATGGGCAAAGCCGCCGTGGGGCGCGACTTCACTGAACGAATGTACCACAGAGCCGTTTTCGGCGGGCGGCAGGCGGAGCAGCGCCTCCAGCATCGCATCGAATTCCTGCTCGGTGGAAACCGTTTGCAGACAAAAATCCTCTGTCCCCTGCCAGCCGACCTGATGCGCGCAGCCCTGGGACAAAAGGGCGCGGGAGACAGAGGCGAAGACCTCGGTCACCGCGTTCGCCGCTTCGGCGTCGGCACTTCCCACGGTTTCCAGCAGAAGCAGGACTTCGTTCACCACGGGCAGGCCGAATTCGCGCAC
>JAEDGJ010000203.1 GCA_016297585.1 Clostridiaceae bacterium | reverse complement strand
GCATCTCGGCGCGGAGAGGGATTTCTCGGACGACGCGGCGGCGGCGCTGTTTTTTCTGACGGCGGCGGCGCCGTCGGGAACCGTGCAGGCGCTTTCCGAAAAGCTGCGGCGCATCGAGCGGCTGTCGAAGGCGGGAGAACTGCCCGGCAGCGCGGAGGCGTGGTGCCTTGCCTACCGCGCGGCGGGCTATCCGGCGCTGCATCACACGCGGGCGTACCGGGAAGCCTATGCCCCCGCCTACCGCGTGGTGTCGGAGCACGCGCTGCGCTTTCTTCCCGTGCTGCGGGCGCTCGACCGGCTGCTGCGGGAGAAGGACACGGTGACGGTCGCGATCGAGGGCGGCAGCGCGTCGGGAAAGAGCACCTTCGGGAAAGCGCTGGCCGATGCGTATGACGCAAATCTTTTCCATATGGACGACTTCTTCCTGCGTCCGGAGCAGCGCACCCCTGCGCGCTACGCCGAGCCGGGCGGCAACGTCGACTACGAGCGCTTTGCCCGAGAGGTGCTCGTGCCGATGCGGCAGAACGTGCCGTTTGACTACCGGGTATTCGACTGCGGCACGATGCGGCTCGGGAAAAGGGTCAGCGTCCGTCCGAAGAAGCTGCGCATCGTGGAGGGCGCGTACAGCCGGCATCCGTCGTTCGGGGATCCGTACGACTTAAAGCTCTTTCTCGGCGTGGATCCCGTGACGCAGAGTACGCGGATCCGGGAAAGAAACGGCGACAGAATGCTTGAAAAGTTTCTCGGCACCTGGATCCCCTATGAAAATACCTATTTTGCGGCGTACGACATCATCGGCACGTCGGATTTTGCGGTCTTTTAAACTGACGCGTCAAAAGAGGCGGGCATCCGGAAATGCGAATGCCGGGCTATGTCCGGATACCGGCCCGACATGACGCCGGGGCGGTTTTTCTATTTCTTTCACGACTGCAGACGGTTCTTGGAAATACATCCGCCCGGTGCGGAAAACGGAATAAAAGAGCGGCGGACAGCCCCGGGGGAAAAGCTCCGGTCTGTCCGCCGTTTTATGTACACAAAAGGGGTTTTCAGCGCGCCGCCCAGTTTTTTGAGAGCTCCACCGCCTGCCGCCACCGGGCATAGCGGGCAGAGACGTCGTTTTCCGGAAGAAAGACGCGGTCGGTGCGCAGAAGCGCCTCGATCTCGGCGGTGTCCCGCCAGACGCCGGCGGAGAGTCCCGCGAGATAGGCCGCTCCCGCCGCCGTCGTCTCCGTCATCGCGGGACGGCGCACGGGGATGCCGAGCACGTCCGCCTGAAAGCGCATCATCACGTCGCTCCGGCTCGCTCCCCCGTCGACGCGCAGCTCGGAGAGCGTGCAGCCGTCCTCCGCCATCGCGCGGACGAGGTCGGCGGTCTGATAGGCGATGCCCTCGAGCGCCGCGCGGCAGAGATGCGCCTTCGTCGTGCCGCGCGTCAGACCGACGGCGGTGCCGCGCGCGTACATATCCCAGTGCGGCGCGCCGAGTCCCGTGAACGCCGAGACGAAGTAGACGTCGCCGGTGTCCGGCACCGTTTCGGCAAGCCGGTCGCATTCCTGCGCGGAGGAGATAAGCCCCAGCTCGTCGCGCAGCCATTGGATCGACGAACCGGCGTTGAAGACGCTGCCCTCGATCGCGTAGGTCGTTTTGCCGCCGAGCTGCCAGGCGACGCTTGTCAGCAGTCCGCTGCGGGAGCGCGGCGAGACTTCCCCTGTGTTCTGCAGCAGAAAACAGCCGGTGCCGTAGGTGTTTTTCGCCTCGCCCGGCGCAAAGCAGCACTGTCCGAACAGCGAGGCGGGCTGATCTCCGGCGCAGCCGCGGATGGGAACGCCGGCAAACGCCTCCAGTCCCGGCAGATCGTCCGCGAGCACGCCGAAATCGCCGGACGACGGGCGCGGCTCGGGCAGCAGCGACATCGGGATCCGCAGCGCGGCGCAGAGCGTCTCGTCCCAGCGCAGGCGGTCGATGTCAAAGAGCATGGTGCGGGAGGCGTTGGAGTAGTCCGTAGCGTGGACGCGGCCTCCGGTGAGGTTCCAGATGAGCCAGGAATCGACGGTTCCCGCGCAGAGCTCTCCCTTTTCCGCGCGCGCACGCACGCCGGGGACGTTTTCGAGGATCCAGGCAAGCTTGGTCGCCGAAAAGTAGGCGTCCGGCACGAGCCCCGTGATGCGGTGGATGTCGGCGGCCATCCCCATGGCGCGCAGGCGCTCCACGATGGGCGCGGTGCGGCGGCACTGCCACACGATCGCGTTGCAGACGGGCCGCCCGGTCGCGCGGTCCCAGACGACGGTGGTTTCCCGCTGATTCGTGATGCCAATCGCGGCGACGTCGCACGGGGAGACGCCGGCGCGGCCGAGTGCTTCGGCAAGGCAGGACAGCGTGGAGGAGAGGATGTCGTCGGGATCGTGCTCGACCCAGGCGGGCTGGGGGTAGATCTGACGGAAGGGGCGCTGTGCCGCGGCGAGTACGGCGGTATCCTCGCCGAACAGGATGGCGCGGGAGCTGGTTGTGCCCTGATCGAGGGCGGCGACGGTTTTCATGGGCGACTCCCCCTTTTCTTTGATAGAAAAAAGCGGGATTGACGCATCAATCCCGCTTCGAAACACATATGCTTTAGATGCCGGCCTGACGGTGCGCTTCTTCCATAACGTAGATCTGCTGGGCGACCTGCTTGAAGGAAACGGGCAGCGGCTTGCCGTCGGTGAGGTGATTGTAGACGTCGTCGTACAGGCAGCGGGTGTCGCTGGAGAACACGTTGTCGAGAACGTTGGACGCTTCCCACTCGTTTTCGTACCACGTCAGCTTCTCGGAGCAGTACGCGGGCAGACCCTCGGCGTTGACGAGCGGCGTGCGGATCAGATGCTGCTCGGGCGCCTCGGAGGGCTTGAAGTACTTCCAGCGCACGGACTTCGAGTCGGCGGTCAGCGCACCGCAGGAGCCCTGTACCTGATAGGTAAAGAGCGGATAGCCGTCGCAGGAGGAGATCTCGACGTCGATTAAGGGACGGCCGGGAGCGGAGAGGAGCAGCTTGACAAAGTCCTCCGCGTCGCCGTAGGTGTTGACGCGGTCCATCTTGCAGTAGACCTCGGGCGTGCCGTCATAATAGTTGAGGAACTCCAGCGCCTGTCCGACGGGATGGGGGCCGGTGTTGTAGAGGGATCCGGCGACGTTCTCGCGGAGGGTCTGCCAGTCCC
>JAEDGJ010000039.1 GCA_016297585.1 Clostridiaceae bacterium | reverse complement strand
CTGTTCTTCATCATCGGCAGCGAATTCTTCATCCAGTACCGTGTCAGCTTTCATTTCCGCGCGCGTTCGCACAAGAAGGAGGTAAATGAATGATCGACATCATTGCCACATTCGTAAAACAGGCGATCATCCAGGGCATTCCGCTCCTTTACGGCTCCACCGGCGAGATCATTACCGAGAAGTCCGGCAACTTAAACCTCGGCATCCCCGGCATCATGTACATCGGCGGCATCGCCAGCGTCATCGGCGCCTATTTCTACGAATCCTCCTGCACCGAGCTGAATCCGGTGCTGTGCGTGCTCATCCCGCTGTGCTGCGCGTTCTTCGGCTCGATGCTGATGGCGCTGATCTACAGCTTCCTGACCATCACGCTGCGCGCCAACCAGAACGTCACCGGCCTTGCGCTGACGACCTTCGGCGTCGGCGTCGGCAACTTCTTCGGCGGCTCGCTCTCGAGCCTTTTCGGCGAGGGCGGCTCCATCTCGCTCATCCGGACGGGCAGCTGCTTCAAGGCGACGCTCCCGTTTGCCGACAAGCTCGGCCTCTTCGGAAAGACCTTTCTGTCTTTCGGCTTTCTCGCGTACCTGTCGATCCTCATCGCGCTGGTCGCGTCGTGGGTGCTCAACCGCACGCGCGTGGGCCTGAATCTGCGCGCGGTCGGCGAAAGCCCCGCGACGGCGGACGCGGCGGGCATCAACGTGACGCGCTACAAGTACGTCGCCACCTGCCTCGGCGGCGGCATCGCGGGACTGGGCGGCCTGTACTTCATCATGGACTACATCGGCGGCGCCTGGACGAACGGCGGCTTCGGCGACAGAGGCTGGCTTGCCATCGCGCTGGTCATCTTCGCGCTCTGGCGCCCGAAGAGCAGCATCCTCGGCTCCATCCTCTTCGGCGGACTCTATATCGTCTATCTCTACATCCCCGGCCTCAGCCGCAGCTCGCAGGAGATCTTCAAGATGCTGCCGTATGTGGTCACGATCGTGGTGCTGGTCATCATGAGCATCCGCCGCCGGCGCGAAAATCAGCCGCCGGCAAGCCTCGGGCTCTCCTATTTCCGGGAAGAACGCTAGCGCCCCCCTTTTTGCCCTGTAAATTTCAAAAAAGCCTCCGAAACGCGGGTCAAATCCCCGTTCCGGAGGCTTTTTTGATGGATTTCGTCTCACCGGATCGTCCCGCCGCCGACGACGGTATCGCCGTCGTACAGCACCGCCGCCTGTCCGCGCGTGACGGCGCGCTGCGGCCGGTCGAAGACGATTTTCAGCGTATCCTCGCCGGTCTGCGTCACGACGGCCCACTGCTCCGGCTGCCGGTAGCGGATCCGGACCCGCAGCCGCCGCGGCGCATCGAACGCCGGGCAGGCAATCAGATTGACGTCCTCCGCCGTCAGCGTGTCCGTGTAGAGCTCCCGCTCCGTCCCCAGCGTCACGGTGTTGTCCGCCGGATCGACCGCGCACACATACATCGGCTCGGGGAAGGAAAGCCCCAGTCCCCGGCGCTGTCCGACCGTGTAGTGGATGATGCCGCGGTGGCGTCCCAGCACATGTCCCGCCGTATCGATAAAGTCGCCCTCCGGATAGGTTTTTCCGGTTCTCTCCCGGATAAAATCCGCATAGCAGCCGCCCTGCACAAAGCAGATGTCCTGACTGTCGCGCTTCCGGGCGTTGATAAAGCCCCGCGCCTCCGCGATCGCGCGCACCTCGGCCTTCGTCATTCCGCCCAGCGGGAAAAGCGTATGCGCAAGCTGCTCCTGCGTCATGGCGTAGAGCACATAGCTCTGATCCTTGCCCGCGTCGCGCGCCTTTTTGAGCAGGTACCGCCCGGAATCGGCGTCCCGCTCGATGCGGACATAGTGCCCCGTCGCGATGCGGTCATAGCCGAGTGCCGCCGCGCGCCGGTACAGCCGGTCGAATTTCAGATGCCGGTTGCAGTCGATGCAGGGGTTCGGCGTCATGCCGTTTTCATAGGCGCGGATGAAGCGGTCGATGACCTCCTCCTGAAAGCTCTCCGAGAAATTGAACACATGATAGCCGATCCCCAGCCGGTAGGCGACGCTTCGGGCGTCCTCCACGTCCTCCAGCGAGCAGCAGGAGCGCTCCCGGGGAATCGCTCCGTCCCCGCTGTCAAACAGCTTCATCGTCACGCCCGTGCAGTCATAGCCCTGCTCCTGCAGGAGCCCTGCCGCGACACTCGAATCCACGCCGCCGCTCATCGCGACCATGACCCGGCCGCCGTCACACGGAAAAGTGCTCATAGCTCTCCTCGCAGCTCCGCATCGCGAGAATCGTCCTCGAGATCAGGTCATCGAGCTCCCAGCCGAGCAGTCCCGCCCCGCGTTCGATCACTTCCCGTGAGCATCCGGCGGCAAAATTGGCGCTTTTGTACTTCTTTTTGACCGATTTCAGCTCCAGATCGGCTACGCTCTTCGACGGGCGCATCAGCGCTGCCGCACCGATCAGCCCCGTCAGCTCGTCCGCCGCGTAGAGCACCTTTTCCATTTCATGCTCCGGGCGCACGTCCACAGTCAGCCCCCAGCCGTGGCTCGCGACGGCATGGATGAGCCGCTCGTCCGCGCCTCTCTCCCGCAGAATCTCCTGCTCTTTGATGCAGTGCTGCTCCGGATACCGTTCAAAGTCCAGATCGTGCAGCAGGCCGACGATGCCCCAGAAATCCGCCTCTTCGCCGTAGCCGAGTTCCGCGGCATACCAGCGCATCACGCCCTCCACCGTCAGCGCGTGCTTGAGATGGAAGTGCTCCTGATTATATTCCGTCAGCAGCGCCCACGCCGCGTCTCTCGTCATGGTCTGTGCCATCCTATGGGTTCCTCCTTTTGTCATTTGTGCATAGGTCCTTCCGCTTTTAGCCCCGCAGCCGGGAAACCGCCGCTTTCACCGCGCGGAGAATCGCTTCGGCTTCCTCCATCGTGTTTTCCTCCGACAGCGAAAGCCGGAGCGCGCCGCGCGCCAGCGTCTCCGTCCGTCCGATCGCGCGCAGCACATGGCTCGGCATCAGCGCGCCGGACGCACAGGCCGCGCCCGCGGAGGCGCAGATGCCCGCGTCATCCAGAAGCAGCAGCAGCGCCTCCGATTCGACGCCCTCAAAGCAGACGCTGACAAGCCCCGGCAGCCGCCGTTCCGGATCGCCGTTGAGCACGGTACCCGGAATCGCCGTCAGCCCCCGTATGAGGAAATCCCGCATCGAAACGAGCTTTGCCGCATTTTCCTCCCGGTGCCGCGCCGCTTCCCGCAGCGCCGCGGCCATCCCCACGATCGCGGGAACGTTCTCGGTACCGGCGCGGCTCCCGCGTTCCTGACCGCCGCCCTCGATCAGACGGGATACGGGGATCCCCTGCCGCACCATCAGTGCGCCCGCGCCCTTCGGACCGCGGAACTTGTGCGCCGAGAGGGAGAGCATATCGATGCGGTCCCGGCAGACGTCGATGTCCAGATGCCCCGCCGCCTGCACGGCGTCGGTATGAAAGAGCACGCCCCGCTCCCGGCACAGCGCGCCGAGCCGCGCGGCGGGCTGGACGGTGCCGATCTCGTTGTTCGCGTACATGACGGTCGCGAGCACCGTGTCGGGACGCAGCGCCGCCGCGAATGCCTCCGGACGGACGATGCCGTCCTCCGGCACGCCGAGCAGCGTGACCTCGAAGCCGCGCCTTTTCAGCGCCTCCAGCGGACGGAGTATGGCATGGTGCTCGATGGCGCTTGCGACGATGTGCTTTCTGCCCGTCCGCTCCCCGACGGCGGCGGCGGTCAGGATCGCCTGATTGTCCGCTTCGCTGCCGCCGGACGTAAAAAGGATCTCCCGCGGCGCGCAGCCGAGCACCCCCGCCACGGTTTCCCGGGCATGCCAGACCGCCTCCGCCGCCTGCCTTCCGGCACAGTGCGGACTGGACGGATTGCCGTAGATCCGGTTCAGATACGGCAGCATCGCGGCCATCGCCGCGTCACTCATCCGGGTTGTCGCCGCATTGTCGGCATAAATCATCGGCTGCATCCTTTCTCGGGCAAAATCCCGCCCGCGTACAAAGCTCCGCTTGCGGATCGTCCGTCTCCGGCGCCCGGCAGACCCGGCGCGGCATGCCGTTCCGGAAACGGGTATGCTTAAAACCTATCTATTCAATATGTATTATAGTGAGTTCTCCTTGCCTTGTCAAGAGGACGGCGGGAGAAATCCGGACGGCAGGACAGACATATTTTTTCTATAGGAAAAAGCGATAGCGCCATGGGTTGACAAACCGGAAAAGGGGTGGTAAAATAAAGCCTATAAATTGCGTAGGTTTATCGCGTTATTCAGAGAGCAAAAGGAGCCTTCCGTTTATGAACACCGCTCGGGGCGCCATCGTGGCGCTTTTGAAAACCGAACCGGCTGTCCGCTTTTCCGGCAGTTCGAATACGTTCAACGGCATCTGCGGTCTGTGCTGCTGCGGCAGGACAGGCGGCAGGCTCTTGCGCTGCGCATAAAACGCGGCATACGGCAGCACCCACCCGCCTGTTTTCCATCGGGTTTCCCCGGATTGGGGAATCTTCCCGAGAAAACAGGCGGTTTTTTTGTATCTACAGGATGGAATGAAAGGAAAATGCAGATGATCGACACGCGCGAAAGCATCACGGCAAAGCTTTGCTCCTTTGCCCGGGCATACCACTCCAACTTCGGCAGACAGAAGATCTTCGACGACTATCTGGCCTACGACATGATGGGCAAGGCGGAATACGGCGAAATCGGGCAGCTGATCGAGCACGACTATGACGACAGCGCCTTCGACGACCGGCACGATTTTCACGCAGACGCGGTCTATCCCCTGCTGAACCGCTACATCACGCCGATTCCGCTCTCGAGGATTGCGTTTGCCGAGCGCCGGCTCGCGGCGTTCGCGTAAGAAAAAGGCCGCTGCCAGTATGTGATCTGCGGTGCCGGAATGGATACCTTCGCGTTCCGCAACGAAAATCCCGATATCCGGATTTTCGAGCTGGACCATCCGGACACCGGCAGCTACAAGCGCCAGAAAATCCGGAAGCTCGAGTGGAACATCCCGTCAAACGTCCGCTATGCGGCGGTGGATTTTTCCCGGGACGACATGACCGAAGCGCTGGCGGACGCCGGGTTTACTCCGTCCCTGCCGTCCTTTTTCGCCATTCTCGGCGTCACCTACTATCTGACGCTTCCGGTTTTCGAGCAGACCATCGGGAAAATCGGCCGGATTTCCGCCCCCGGAAACCAGATCGTCTTTGATTTTCCGGATGAGACGACCTTCGGTCAAAGCGCCGCGGAACGCGTCCGGCATCTGACGGAGATCACCGCCAAGCTCGGCGAGCCGATGCTGCACGGCTTTACGCTGGAGGAAATCCGGCAGGCGCTGGAGCGTCACGGCTTCCGAATTGCGGTGCATAAGGCTCCCGCGGATATTCAGAAGGATTTTTTCGACGACAGAACCGACGGCCAGCAGGCCTTTGAAAACATCCATTTTATCCTGGCGGAAAAGCGATAACGGCCCTTTTTCGCTTCCGGCTCCGCGCCGGGAGGGCCGTCGTGCCGGTTTGAAGACAGAAACAGCCCGTTTTACTCTAAAAATGCGTTCAGGAGACTGCAAAATGAAGAGAATCGCCAGTTTTTCGGTCAATCACGACCGTCTTGAGAAGGGAATGTACGTTTCCCGCGTCGCAGCGGCGGAAATAGAAGGCGCCGCCGCCGCACAGACGGCCGCATACGGCGGCGTTCCGTTTGCCGTTCTCCGCGTGATCTCCGATCAGGCCGACGGCCGCGCGGCGGAATCCTTCGAAGCCTTTGAAGATCAGACTGCCGCGCTGTCCGCCGCCGTCATCGTGCGTTTACTGGATTTGATCTGATAAAAATCGGGAGGAAAAGAAAATGGCAGTCTATAAAAGCATCGAATCCGCTCTCATTCACGGCGGAATTTACGGCGATCAGCATACGGGCGCGGTCAACGTGCCGATCTATCAGACCTCGACGTATGAGCAAAAGGGATTGGGCGAAAACACCGGCTGGGAGTATTCCCGGACCGGCAACCCGACGCGCGCGGCGCTGGAGGCGCTGATCGCGGAGCTGGAAGGCGGCACCGCGGGCTTTGCCTTCGGTTCGGGGATGGCGGCGATTACGGCGGTTCTCAGCCTGTTCCGCGAGGGCGACCGGGTGCTGATCTCCAGCAACGTATACGGCGGCACGTTCCGGGTACTCGATAAGGTTTTCAAAAATTTCGGCATCGGCTACTCCATCGAGGACACCACCGATCCCGAGGCGCTGGAGAAAAAAATCACGCCGGAGGTGCGGGCGATTCTGGTGGAAAGTCCCGCCAACCCGCTCCTGACCATCACGGATCTCGCCGCAGTCGCGGCGCTGGCGAAAAAGCACCGGATCCTGTCCATCGTGGACAACACCTTCATGACGCCGTATCTCCAGCGTCCGATCGAGCTGGGCGCGGACATCGTCATCCACAGCGCCACCAAGTATCTCGGCGGTCACAGCGACCTCGTCGCCGGACTGGTGGTGGTCAGCGACCGTGCGCTTGCCGAGCGGCTCGCGTTCCTTCAGAACGCAACCGGGGGCGTGCTGGGCCCGTTCGACTCCTTCCTGCTGATCCGCGGCATCAAAACCCTCGGCGTCCGCCTCGACCGGCATGTGGAGAACGCAGAAGCGGTCGCCGCGTATCTGCAAGGGCACAAAGCCGTCAAAAAAGTCTACTATCCGGGGCTTCCCGACGCGCAGGGGTATGAAATCAACAGGAAACAGGCCAAAAACGGCGGCGCGATGATCTCCTTCGAGCTGAAGGAAAACTACGATATCCGGAAGTTCTTCTCCTCCCTGCGCCTGATCGCCCTGGCCGAAAGCCTCGGCGGCGTGGAGAGTCTGGTCTGCCATCCCGCCAGCATGACGCACGCGTCCATCCCGTATGAAATCCGGCAGAAGGTGGGCATCACCGACGGCCTGATCCGCCTGTCGGTGGGCATTGAAAACGCAGGCGACCTGAAAGCGGATCTGGAAAACGCCATTTCGGAAAGCGAGGTCAGATAAATGAGTCTCTATGAATCCATGCAGGCATTGATCGGCCGCACGCCGCTTGTCAGGCTGACCCATCTCGGACTGCCGGAGGATGCGCGGCTGTATGCCAAGCTCGAGCTGTACAACCCGGCGGGCAGCGTAAAGGACCGCATCGGCAAATACATGATCGCAGACGCCGAAAAGCGGGGCGTTCTGAAGCCCGGCGGCACCATCGTGGAGGCGACGGCGGGAAACACCGGCCTCGGCATCGCATTCGCCGCACTGAACAAGGGCTACCGCATCATTTTTGTGGTGCCGACCAAGTTCTCCGAGGAAAAGCAGACGCTCATGCGGGCGCTCGGCGCGGAAATCATCAACACGCCGCGCGAGGGCGGTATGCTGGGCGCTTCGGAAAAGGCGGAAGAGCTCCGCGCGTCCATTCCCGGCGCCGTTTCGCTGGAACAGTTCAAAAATCAGGCAAATCCGCTGGCGCATTACGAGACGACGGGGCCGGAAATCTACGCCGATCTGAACGGCGAAATCGATTATCTGGTTGCCGGCGCCGGCAGAGGCGGCACCTATACCGGCGTCGTCCGCTATCTGAAGGAGCAGAATCCGGGCATCCGGGGGATCCTCGCCGACCCGGTCGGCTCGACCATGGGCGGCGGCGAACACGGAGACTACAACATCGAAGGCATCGGCAACGATTTCATTGCCGATACGATGGATATGTCGCTTGTGGACGAAGTCGTCAAAATCACCGACGCCGACGCCTTCGGCGGTGCGCGCGAGCTTGCGGCCAAAGAGGGCATTTTCGCGGGCTCCTCCTCGGGCGCCGCGCTGTCCGCCGCACGGATGCTGATCGCCTCCGGCGCACGGGGCAATATCGTGGTCATCTTCCCCGACCGCGGCGACCGCTATTTCAGCAAGCATCTGTACCGCTGACGCTCCTCTGCCTTTCCGCCCCTGAACGGCTTCAGGGGCGGTTTTTTTTGACCGTGCCTCCCGCTATCGGAAAAATCTATTACTTCTATATGTTTTGTAAGCATAATACTATCAAAAACAAAAAGATGATA
The DNA here is from genome assembly GCA_016297585.1 of Clostridiaceae bacterium. Lineage (GTDB taxonomy): Bacteria > Bacillota > Clostridia > Oscillospirales > QAMX01 > JAAZKA01. The sequence goes on along the minus strand of JAEDGJ010000039.1, from coordinate 8,363 downwards.
CAAGATTTTCGGGGCGGATTCCGACTATAATAGAGCCGTGAAAAAAAGAACAGAAGGTGACCCTCCCTTTATGACAGACAAGCAGATTCTTCTGGATGCCATACACCTGAAGAAGCCCCCCGTCAGCCCGCCATCATCCTTTCCGGCGGCGTATGGGCCAACAAGCAGATTGGCCTTTCCCTGCAGGATTCCTTCGATCTCCCGCCGGAGAAAGCGGCGGAAAACGTCCTGCGCGCCAACGCGCTGGTGCAGTCCGACCTCGTCTGGACGGCCGCCGGCTGCAACAATCTCGTTCTCCGTGCCATCGGCGCCAAAACGACCTTCTCCAAAGTCGGCGTCGCGGCAAGCGTTGACGAGCCTCTGATCGAGGCGGCGGAGGACGTCGACCGGCTGGACATCGGCGGAATCGAACGGGACCCCGGCATCGCCTCGATGCTGGAGGTCACGCGGATCCTGAAGGAGCGGATCGGAGAGCAGTCCCTCATCGGCATCAGCCAGTGGGGGCCGATGACGCTCGGCGGACTCCTGATGGGCACGGAGGACTTCATGGTCCTGACCCTCCGGGACAAGGCGGCCGCCGAACACATCATGCAGTTTACGGAAAAGCTCACGACGAAATACTGGAAGCTTTTCGTGGAAGCGGGCGCGGAGCTGGTCTCGCAGGCAGAGCCGTCCGCCAGCGGCGACATGATTTCGCACCGTCAGTTCGAAAAAATGGCGCTGCCGCACATTCAGGCGTGCTACCGCGAAATCGACGGCCTTGTAAAGGCCAAGATGCTGCATATCTGCGGCAACATCAACCGGATTCTCCCCTATCTGCCGCAGAGCGGCGCGGACGTGATCTCGTTTGACTATAAGGTCGACCTGAAGCTCGCCAGAGAGACGCTTGGCGGGAAGATGGCGTTCGCCGGGAAGCTCGATCCCGTATCGGTGATGCAGCTCGGCACGCCGGAAACCGTGCGGCAGCTGACGAAGGAATACATCGAAGAAGCCGATTCCGCACAGGGCGGCTATATTGTAATGCCCGGCTGCGATCTTGCGCCGGCAACGCCGCCGGAAAACGTTCAGGCGATGATTTCCACGGCGAAGAGCACGACATTTTAATGGAGGAAGAAAAGCATGACAAAGGATGAAATGTATCAGAAGCTGGCGGACGCCGTCGTAGATATGGACGAGGATCTCGTAAGGGAGCTGAGCGAGCAGGCGGTTGCGGAGGGCATCGACGCCTTCGAGGCGATCGACGCCGGTCTTTCGGCCGGTATGGAAAGAGCCGGAAAGCTCTTTGAGGAAGAAGAATATTTCGTTCCGGAGCTGCTGATGTGCGCCGACGCCATGAATGCCGGCGTGGAGATCCTCAAGCCGCATATTCAGTCCGCGCAGACCGGTCAGAAGCACAAAATCGTCATCGGCGTCATCGAAGGCGACACGCACGACATCGGGAAAAACCTGGTAAAGCTGATGTTGGAGACCTCCGGCTTTGAGGTCATCGACCTCGGACGGGATGTGCCCGCCCGGAACTTCGTGGAGGAAGCCGTGGCGCAGGGTGCGGAGATGATTATGGTGTCCTCACTGATGACCACGACGATGGACGCGATGGCCGACGTCGTCACCGAGCTGGACGCGCGGGGACTGCGCGGGAAGATCAAGTACGCGGTCGGCGGCGGCCCGGTTTCCCAGGGCTTTGCCGACAAGATCGGCGCGGACGGCTACTCCAAGAATGCCGCGGATGCGGTACGGCTCTGTCAGAGACTCCTGAAATAAGGGTGGGGAAAGAAAAATGGATGTTTTTTCGCCGAAGGAACGGCTGCTCCGCACGCTGAACAAGCAGAAGGTCGAAAGACCCCCGGTCATCTGCCCGGGCGGCATGATGAACAGCGCTATCGTCGATATCATGAACAAAACGGGACATACCCTGCCGGAAGGGCATAAAACGCCGGAGCTGATGACCGCTCTGGCCACGGACGTGATGGAAAACACCGGCTTTGAGAACTTCGGCGTGCCGTTCTGCATGACGGTCGAAGCGGAGGTGCTCGGCAGCGAGGTCAATTTCGGTTCGCTGGAGTGCGAGCCGAAGATTCAGAAGGAAAAATACCCCTCCGTGGATAAGGTCGACTTTCTGCCGCCGGGTATGATGAGCAAGGCGCCCCGCGTCGGCACCGTGGTCGACACCCTCTACCGCCTTTCCCGGAGCAATCCCGATATTCCGGCCATCGGAAGCCTGACGGGGCCCATGAGCACGGCCGCCTCGCTGGTGGATCCCATGCCGTTTCTCAAGCAGCTCCGGCGGGACAAGGAAAACTCCCACAAGGTCCTCGACTACGTATCCGGCCATCTGATCGAATACGCGCGTCTGATAGCGGAAAACGGCGCGTCGGTCATCTCCATCGCCGACCCGACGGCGACCGGTGAAATTCTGGGGCCGAAGATGTTTGAGGAGTACGCCGTAACCTACATCAACAAAGTGGTCGACGCCATTCACGAGCTGGGTCTCCCGGTCATCGTCCATATCTGCGGCAAAATGGAAAGCGTCAAGCCCCAGATCGCCATGCTGCACGGAGACGCCATCAGCGTGGACGCTTTTGTCAGCCTGAAGGGCATCAAGCGGGAAATCCCGGATGCGACGACGATGGGCAATCTGAGCACCATCCTGCTCCAGTTCGGGAACCCGGAAAAGGTGGAAAAAACCGCCGAGCTTCTGGTAAACGACAAGATCGACATCATCGCTCCGGCGTGCGGGCTGAGCACCTCGACGCCGCTTGCGAATATTCAGGCCTTCACCGGCACGGTCAAGGGGAGGTAAGCGCCATGGTTCAGATCTATTTCAGGGCGCAGGACAAAACCGCGTCGGTTCCGGAGGGCACGACCATTCTGGAAGCCGCGCGCCGCGCCGGCGTGATCGTGGAATCCCCGTGCAACGGCATCGGCACCTGCGGAAAGTGCCGGGTCAAGGTCTGCGGCTCCGACCGGGAAAAGCTGGTCTGCGAGGAAGGCCGGCATCATCTGAGCGAGGAGGAGGTCCGCGCCGGTTATGTCCTCTCCTGTCAGACAAAGGTCTACGGAGACATCGAAGTCGACGCCGCCAGCACCGCCGCGCAGAATAAAAGCCTGAAGATCCTCAGCGACGGGCAGAGCTTTGCCTACGCGATCAAAAACCATATCACCAAACGCTTCGACGGCGAAAAAACGCTGGTTTACGGCGGAGACACGCTGCTCGGCGAGGAACCGGGCGACACCACGAACGCCGTATACGGCCTGTCGGTGGATATCGGCACGACGACCGTCGTCACGGCGCTGATCGATATGCTCACCGGCGAGGAGCTTGCCTCCGCCTCCGCGCTGAATCCCCAGAGCCTGCATGCGCAGGACGTTCTGACCCGCATCAAGTTCGCGTCCGACCCCGAAGGCCTCCGGATCATGTACGACGGCATCACCGAAGAAATCAACCGCATGATCGCATACACCGCCGCGCGCGCCGGCATCCGGACGGAGAACATCTATGAGGCGGTCTACAGCGGCAATACCACGATGATCCACCTGGCGACCAACGTGGATCCCTCCTCCCTCGGCCGGTATCCGTATACGCCGCAGATCACCGGCGGAAACGAGATCCCCGCAAAGATGCTGCACATCTCGCCGTTCGGCCTCATCTACCTGCCGCCCATCATCTCCTCGTACGTCGGGCCGGACATCACCTCCGGCGTGCTCGCTTCCCAGCTCGAAAAGAAAAAGGGCACCACGCTGTTCATCGACATCGGCACCAACGGCGAAATGGTCATCGCCAAGGACGGCTCCCTTTCCGCGACGTCCACGGCGGCCGGTCCCGCCTTCGAAGGCATGAATATCACCTGCGGCATGCGTGCCGGGCGCGGCGCGCTCGAGCTGTTCGAGGTCGGCGACGACGGCGGCATCCGTACCCATACGATCGGGGACACCGCCGCGACCGGCATCTGCGGCAGCGGACTGCTGGACATCGTCGGCGAGCTGGTGCGCACCGGCGTCATCGGCGCAAACGGCAAATTCGTCACGCCCGAAAAGGGGTCCTATCCCGAAAATCTGAAGAAGCATATGGTGCTGCTGGAAGGGAAGCCGGCGTTTCAGGCTGCGGACGGCGTTTACCTGACACAGAAGGACATCCGTCAGGTGCAGCTTGCCAAGGGCGCCGTCCGTGCGGGCATCGAAGCGCTCCTGCTGAGCCAGAACGTGCGCGCCGAGGACGTGGATCTCGTCGAGATTGCCGGTTCGTTCGGCTACCACCTGCGCGCCAAGAGCCTGATTCATATCGGCCTTCTGCCCCGGGAATTCGAAGGCAAGGTGGATTTCGTAGGAAACACCTCCAAATCGGGCGGCAAGGCGTTCCTGCTGAATACCGATCTGCGCCGGCATATGGAAACGCTCGCCGGCAAGATCGAAGGCGTGGAGCTGTCCAACCGGGAGGGCTTTGACAAGCTCTTCTTGAGCGCACTGAGCTTTTAAGCGGCAGGTGACATAACATGTACAGCGAGGCATGGCCCCGGTATTCCCAGCTCGTCTGTCCCCTTGAAACCGGTTTTTTAAGCGCCGGGGACAAAAAGGCGCTTGAAGGCCCGGGGCTCACGCCGCCGCGCCTGCTGGAGGCCGCCCGGCTCGTCCGGCAGCGGGAAAACAGCCGGCTTCTGAAGCTGAGCCTGGACATCGAAGCGGAGGAGGAAATCGATCGTCCCGAAAGCATCCGGAAGGTGCTGGAAATCGCCTGTGCCTCCGGGACGATGAAGACCACGCTCGAATGCATCGAGAACGCGAAGCCGGAGGCCGTCATGCTCAAGGTGCAGGCGCCCTTTTCCGCCCTGATGCTGCTGACCGGCTCCGACAGAGCCTTCAAATGGATCTGCTCCTATCCGGCGGAAATGCACCGCGCCCTCCGGACACTCACCGAAAGGACGGCCGGCTTCTGTATCGAGGCGATCGCGCGGGGGACGCCGCTCCTCTCTCTGGCCGACCCGTCCGGTATGCCGGAGCTGCTGGGCAAGCGGCGGTATGAGGAATTCTGCGCGTTTTATACGCTTCTGCTGCTCCGGAAGCTGTACCCGCATCTGGAGCAGGCGGTCGCCCACATCTGCCCCCGGACGTCTCTCGTGCTGGAAAAGCTCGGCCTTCTGCACGCCGAAGTACGCCGCACCCGGACGGAGCATTACGCGGACGCCGTTCTGGAGCTGGCGGCCGACAGCACCGTCCGCTGGCTCGGGCACCGCTGCATCAACGCGGAGCAGACGGCGGAGACCCGGGCCTTCGTGCTGCATCCGGATCCGCCGTCCGTCTGCATCCGGCCGATGGAGGACGCGGATTGGGACGCGGTCGCCCGCATCTACGGCGACGGCATCCGTTCCGGGAAAGCGACCGTCGTCAAAACGCTTCCGGAGAAGCGGCAGTGGCTCGCCGCGCACAGGGAATGTTTGGTCGCCGAGCATCTGCATCACGTCGTCGGGTTTGCGGCGCTCGGCGGCGGGGCCGTCCCGGAAATCAGCATCTACATCGAGGACGATTTCCGTCGTCTGGGCGTCGGGACGGCGCTGATTACTCGGCTGCAGAGCCGGACGGAGGGCAAAATCCGATCGCTGATCTTTGCAGGCAACGAGCCGAGCATCCGGCTGCACGAAAAAATGGGCTTTTGCAAAACGGACTCGTTCCGGTTTGCGGACGACCCGAGACCGGTGCTGGTCTATGAATGGGAGGCGAAGAGATGAACCGGCTGTACACGGAGCTTGCGCAGGCCGTCGCCGGGATGGACGAAACGGCGGCGGAGCGGCTCGCGGAAGAGATCGTCAGGCAGGGGCTTCCCGTTTCGGAGGCGCTCGAAAAAGGACTCGAAGCCGGAATGGAAGAGGCCGGACGGCTTTTTGAAAACGAGGAGTACTTCATCACCGAGCTGCTGCTCTGCGCCGACGCCATGGACGCCGCCATGAAGGTGTTCACGCCGCTGCTGAAAACCTCCGGCAAGCCGGCAAAGGGCCGGATCGTCATCGGCACGATTTTCGGAGACACCCACGACATCGGCAAGAACATCGTGGCGCTGATGCTGACCGGCGCGGGCTTCGACGTCCTCGACCTCGGACGGGACGTTTCGGCGGAGCGGTTTGCGGACGAAGCCGTGCGCTTTGACGCGGACATCATCGCCGTCTCCACGCTGATGACGACGACCATGAACAATATCCGCGCCGTGATCGACGTCCTGTGCCGGCGCGGCCTGCGGGATCGCTTCCGGGTCATCATCGGCGGCAAGCCCTGCTCCAAAAGCTTTGCCGACAAAATCGGCGCTGACGATTATTCCGCATCCGCGCCGGCGGCACTCCGGCTCGTCAAGCGCATCATGCGGGAAAAATACGCCGAATAAATAAAAAAGAGGGACGCTTTCCGGCTTCAGACCGGGAAGCGCCCTTTTTTCGTATCAGATCACATAGTTGCCGGCAAGGAGTTCCTTCTGCTGATCCAGAATATCCTGCAGCGTGATGCCGTCCAGATACTCGCAGATGACGCGGTAAAGACCCTGCCAGACCGGAAGCGTCGGGCATTCGCCGCTGCGTTCGCATTCGATCGGCTCGTGCTCCAGACACGCCACCGGCGCAAGATTGCCCTCCGTCAGCCGCAGGATCTCCCCCACCGTGTATTGGTCGGGCGATTTTGCGAGCCGGTAGCCGCCCTGAAAGCCGCGGTTTGTCCGAAGAATGTCGGATTTGTTCAAAACCGGCACGATCTGCTCCAGATATTTTTTCGAAATGTTCTGCCGCTGCGCAATGTCCCGCAGTGCGACATAGCCGTCGCTCTGATGCTGCGCGAGATCGAGCATCATTCGCAGCGCGTACCGTCCCTTCGTTGAAATCTTCATTTTGCTATCCCTTCTTTTTGTCCCTCGGGTTCTATATGCCCATAATACCATATATTTCGTAGGTTTTCAAGAGGTCTTTTATGCTTTTCCCCGAAAATATTCCCCTTCCCTTGACTTTTCGGCCCGTCCATGCTATATTATACCTATCTACCTTGTATTTTAATATGTATTTCCTCATCAAAAGGCGGAGAAACCAACATGACACTGCAGCAGCTGCACTATGCAATCACCATTTCCGAAGCTGGATCGCTGAACAAGGCGGCAGAGGTTCTGTACGTGGCTCAGCCGTCGCTGACCAGCTCGATGCAGGAGCTGGAGCAGGAGCTGGGCATCACCATCTTCCACCGGAGCGGACGGGGCGTTTCCCTTACCAGCGAAGGACTGGAGTTCATCACCTATGCCAGACAGGTCTACCACCAGTACGAGATGCTGATGAGCAAATACGGCAAGGCCGGAACGCGGAAAAAGAAATTCGGCGTATCCACCCAGCACTATTCCTTTGCCGTCAAGAGCTTCGTGGAAATGGTCCGGCAATTTGACACGCAGGAATACGAATTTGCCATCCGGGAGACGAAAACAAAGGATGTCATCACCTCCAAAAGCGAAATCGGCATTCTGTATCTGGACAGCTTCAACCGCAAGGCGATCGAAAAGATCCTGCGGACCAACGATCTCGTCTTTCACGGCCTGATCGAATGCGCCGCCTATGTCTATCTCTGGAAGGAGCATCCGCTCGCGCGATATCCCTCCATCCACTTCCACGACCTCGCCGATTACCCCTGCCTGTCCTTTGAACAGGGCGCCGGCGGTTCCTTCTACTTTGCGGAGGAGGTTCTCAGCACCGGCGAATATCCCCGGACGATCAAGGCCACCGACCGTGCGACCATGCTGAATCTGATGATCGGCTTAAACGGCTATACGCTCTGCTCCGGCATCATCTGCGAGGAGCTGAACGGCACGGATTTCGTCGCGGTGCCGTTCGAGCCCGACGAACCGGATACCGAATGCCGGATGGAGATCGGCTACATCGTCAAAAAGAATCTCCTGCTGAGCGGCATGGGAGAGCTGTACATCCGGGAGATCGGCCGGTATCTTGGCCAGTATACCGGCAGAAAGGAAAACTGATATAGTTCTGCCCGATTGCCGGGTATCATCCTCCGATATTGGACAAACGGGATCGGATGGGTTATCATATAGCCACACCAAAGGAAAGGAGACCGCAGCAATGAAAAACCGTAAAGAACGCGAAATCCGGATGTTCTGTTCTCTGTGCATGCAGCTGTGTATGCGCTTTTTCGTGCTGCCCTCCGACAGGGTATCTCCGTGCAGCTTCCTGCGATGTACCGCCTGACCGCGCCGCATCGCTGCAATCGGCCGGGAGACTCTTCGGAGTCCCCCGGCTTTTTTCATGCCTGTTTTCCGCATGATATAGTTTTTTCCTATTAACTATTATTCCTATATGATATTAGACATTCCGCGTTTTTACCGATAAAATGGGAAACGC
>JAEDGJ010000038.1 GCA_016297585.1 Clostridiaceae bacterium | reverse complement strand
TGCGCTGCTGATCTCATTTTTTGCCTGGTTTGGCTGCATGGGCGTGAAGACCGGGCGCATTTCCCCTCTGTATCTGCTCGAACGGCCGAGCGTCATGTTTGCCGCCATCTGTGCGATCAGTCTGATCCTCGGCGTGGTCATCATGTCCATCATCCAGAAGCTGCTGATCGGCCCGATCGGGGAAATGACGGCGGCCATGCGGCGGCTGGCGGAGGGAAAATTCGAAACGAGAGTGTCCCCGGGCGCGTTCCGACCGGGAGAGATCGTGACCTTTGCCGAGAGCTTCAACAAAACGGCGGAAACGCTCAGCAGCGTGGAGATCCTGCGCTCGGATTTTATCAGCAATTTCTCGCACGAATTCAAAACGCCCATCCACTCCCTTGTGGGGATCGCGGAGCTTCTGAAAAGCGGGGACTGTTCGCCGGAGGAGACGGAGGAATATCTGGACATCATCATCGACCAGTCCAAACGGCTTGCCGCGCTTGCCTCGAATGTCCTGTATCTGACGAAACTGGAGACGGGAACCGCGCCGGTGGAAACGGAGACGCTGAATCTGAGCGAGCTTGTACGGCAGAAGCTCGTACTGTTCGACCATCCGTGCAGCGAAAAGAATCTGGAGCTGCGGACGGACATCGAACCGGTCGAGGTCTGCGGCAACGAGACTCTTCTCGGTCAGATGATCGGGAATATTCTGGACAACGCCGTCAAATTCTCGCCGGAGGGGGAGACGGTGCTGGTGGAGCTGCGGGAAGAAGCGGGAAAAGCGGTGCTGAAGGTGACGGATCACGGCTGCGGCATGGATAAGGCGACGATCGAGCGGATATTCGACAAATTCTATCAGGGCGATACCTCCCATTCCGCGGAAGGCTTCGGTCTGGGACTGCCGATGGTCAAAAAAATCGTGGAACTGCACCGGGGACGGCTTACGGTGGAAAGCCGGGTCGGGACAGGCTCGTCCTTTACGGTGGAGCTGCCCGTAAAGGACGCCTGAGTGCCCTTTGCCATAGGAATCCAAAAAAAAGGCGCTCGAAAGAGAGAGCCGCTTGGACAGTAAAAAGACATGAACGGGTAAATGAGCCGGCCATGTCTTTTTTTGCTGCCCGAAAGATGAACCGGAACTTTATGCTTGGTTCAGCTTTGGTTCATCGAATGCCCGTATACTGCTGCCAAAGACGCCGGAACGGCCGACGACCGGACTGAAAGGGAAGCTGAGGACGAGTGGAGCATACGAACAGAACCTATGACTCGACCTATGTGTATTCTGCGGATATGCAGGAAGAGGTCAGGAAAATCTATCAAAAATATTCCCCGCAGGAGGAACGCCGAAAAGCGCCTTCCGAAGAAGAGGAAAAAATGGAGCAGCTTCGCAGGCTGGATCGGAGCGTAACGAGAGCCGGAGCCGCTGCCGCGTGGATAACCGGGCTTTGCGGCGCGGGGGTTCACGGCATCGGGACCGCTCTGATACGCAGCGAAACGATGTTTGTACCGGGAACCGTGGCTGCCATCGCCGGCGTGGCGCTGTTTCTTGCGGCATTTCCTGTTTACGGTGCCGCCGTGAAAAAGCGACGCCGCAGGGTGGAAGCACAGATTCTGAAGCTGTGCAGGGAATTGATGAAGTGAGCAAAAAACGGCGGAGTGCGGAAAAATACGAGAGGGGGACTGACGGGAAAAATGCGCAGGAGCCGGATTCTAACAAAGCGTCAACGCGGCGCAAACATCTCTCAAACAAACGTCTGCTACAATTTTTGCATCGGATACCGCGAAACCGTATGACTACATAAAGGAGAAAACTGCAATGAGCAAGATGTTGGATAAGGTTCAGGCTGTCGGACTGGATGTGGCAATGGACTATGTGCTGAAGGATCCCGCCCGCAAATTCAATAAGCTGCTGGATTGGGCGGAGCGCTTCGATGTAAAGGGCTTGCATGCCGGTCAGATTGCAGCGATCCGGCCGGTGGCGGCGGATCCCGGGAACAACTGGAACCGGTACGTCGTGAAGCTGTGCGAGGAAGTGGATCACGAGGTGCTGAAAGCCACCGTCCGCAATTTTTTTGTCAATGCGAGCATGACCGGCGTGCGGAAGCAGGAGGAAAGCCGCAAAAAGTATGACTGCAACATCCCTTGGGCGATCCTGATGGATCCCACCTCTGCCTGCAACCTCCACTGCACCGGCTGCTGGGCGGCGGAGTACGGCAGCAAGCTGAACATGAGCTATGAGGAGCTGGATTCCATCATCAATCAGGCCAACGAGCTCGGCACCTATTTCTTCCTCTACTCCGGCGGCGAGCCGCTGGTGCGGAAAAAGGATATCATCCGTCTGTGCGAAGCCCATCCCGACTGCCAGTTCACCGCCTTTACCAACGGCACCCTGATCGACGAGGCGTTCGCCGACGATATGCTCCGTGTCAAAAACTTCATCCCCGCCATTTCCGTCGAGGGCTTCGAGGAAGCCACCGATTCCCGCCGCGGCAAGGGCACCTTTGCACAGGTGGAGCGGGCGATGGCGCTTCTGCGGGAGAAAAAGCTCCCCTTCGGCATCTCCTGCTGCTACACCTCCCAGAATGTGGAGGTCAACGGCAGCGAGGCGTACTTCGACCAGATGATCGAATGGGGCGCGCGGTTCTGCTGGCTGTTTACCTACATGCCGGTGGGCAGGGAGGCCGTGACGGAGCTGATGGTCACGCCGGAGCAGCGGAAATTCATGTACGAGACGGTGCATCGGTTCCGGGAGACGAAACCGCTCTTCACGCTGGACTTCTGGAACGACGGCCAGTATTCCGAGGGCTGCCTCGCCGGCGGCCGCTCCTATCTCCACATCAATGCCAACGGCGACTACGAACCCTGCGCCTTCATTCACTATGCCGACTCCAATATCCGCACCCACACCCTGCTGCAGGCACTGCAGGCGCCGCTGTTTACCGCCTACAAGGAGGGTCAGCCCTGGAATCAGAATCATCTGCGTCCCTGCCCGCTGCTGGACAACCCGCAGGCGCTGGTGGACGCGGTCGAGCGCTCCGGCGCGCATTCCACGGATCTGCAGGATCCGGAAAACGTGCGGGAGCTGGCCGCCAAATGCGAAGGCCCCGCTGCGGCATGGGCGCCCGTGGCAGACGAGCTGTGGGCCTGCGCGCACAACTGTGCCGGCTGTGCGGGCTGCGGGAAGAAAACGTAAGCGCCTCCTCCTTTTGAAACCGCGGCAGCACGGCGCGCGACGATGCAAAAAACCTCTCCGGCTGCGGCAGAAAGCAAAAAAGGGATCCGTCGATCGGCTGACGGATTCCTTTTTTGCCTTTTTTCCCCCGTTAAAAACGGATCCCCGCATCCGGCCGGACAGGTCACGGAAACGGGTGCCGCGCGGAAATCCCCTTGACAGTGCGCGAGATCCGTGATACAATAGCAGTCGATATATAACGTACGATGTATATCGACTGCAATTTTACGCCGGACTGCCGAAAACGGGAAGCGTGAGGGGGAGCGGGAGAAAATGAAGATCGTCATCATCCACGGACAGAGCCATGAGGGAAGCACCTGTATGGCGGCGCGGGAGCTTGCGGCGAAGGTGGGCGGGCAGACGCGGGAGTTTTTCCTGCCGCGGGATTTTTCACAGCCCTGTCTGGGGTGCTACACCTGCTTTCAAACGGATCTGACCCGCTGTCCGCATTACCGGGAGCTTGCGCCGCTCGAGGCGGCGATACGGGAAGCGGAGCTGCTGATCCTGGAAAGCCCGGTGTATGTGTATCACGCCACGGGACAGATGATGAGCTTTCTCGACCACTTCGGCACCTGGTGGGTGGTGCACCGGCCGTTGCCGGAGATGAGCCGCAAGCAGGCGGTCGCCATCGCCACCGCCGCCGGAGGCGGTATGAAAAGCACCGTGCGGGATATGGCGGACAGCCTCGAGATGTGGGGGATCGGCCGGGTCTACCGGCTGGGCTTCGGCGTGCAGGCGGCGCGGCCGGAGGAGATCCCGGAACGGATCCTGCGGAGCATCCACACAAAAACCGACCGGCTTGCGCGCAGGATCCGGCAAAACGCAGGCGGCCAGCGGTATAATCCCCGCGCGAAGCTGTTTTTTTACCTGATGCGCATGTCCCATCGGCATTTCCCGCCGATGGAGCCGGATTACGGCTACTGGGAAAATCAGGGCTGGCACGGGAAAAGCCGCCCTTGGCGGCAGAAATGACCGGGCGCAAGGGACGCGGAGAGCGGCTTCCGGCCTGATAAGAAAAATATCCGTCCCGCGGGACGGCAGAGGGTACGTTGGAGGGAATCGATGATGAAGGACGGGCATTTTGCCTCCCGGATGCTCATCGGCGCCGGCGTACTGATGACGGGTTCGGGCGTGCTGCTCGCCGTCTGCGCAAAGCCGGCCTACGGCGGCATTCTGTTTGCGGCGGCGGCCTGTATGTTTTTCGCGGCGCGCAATATCCGGTTAGCGGAGGACGGGATGGAGACGAAAACGTCGAAGCGCGAATGAGAAAGGCCCGCGCACCGCTGCGGCCGTCGCGCGGGCGGCAGGGGAAAAGCTTGCTTCTAAAGGAGGACGGGATCGTATGGCGCCCAGGAACAAGTTTACACGGGATGAGATGATCGGCGCGGCGCTCCGGGTCGTTCGCGCAAAGGGAACCGGCGCGCTGACGGCTAAGGCGCTCGCGGAAGAGCTCGGCACCTCCACGCAGCCGGTTTTTACCTGTTTTGGCACAATGGAGGCCGTAAAACAGGAGGTTCGTGCCGCGGCGGAGCGGATCTACGACGAATACGCGGCGCGGGGACTCTGTCAGCCGATCCCCTTTCTCGGCTTCGGCAAGCAGTACATCCGCTTTGCGCGGGAGGAGCCGGAGCTGTACCGGCTGCTGTTTCTGACCCGGACGGACGAGGGCTGCGGCGCGCTGGACGCGATGCGGCATTCCTGCGCCGTTGTCCGGCCGTATCTGGAGAGCACCTATCACATCGGCGCGGAGGACGCCGAGCGGTACTTCCGGGATCTGTGGCTCGCAGCGCACAGTCTGGCGGCGCTGATCGTGACCGGCGGCTGTCCGTACTCCGACGCGGAGATCGAACAGATCCTGACCGGCTTCAGCGTCAGCATCTGCAAGGCCATCCGGGAGATTCCGGGCTTTACGGCCGGCACCTTCGACCGGGACGCGGTCTTCCGGTCGCTGCGGGATGCGAAAGACACGTGACGGCGGCATTCCGGCGTCGGGGCGCACGGGGCGTTTATGCCTCCCGAGAGGGGGTTTCCGCTTCATAGACCGCGCGCACGCCGTCCCGGTTTTTCCAGACCGTCAGCCAGCAGACGGCCATCGAAAGCGCCGCGCCGAGCGTGACGCAGAGGCGGTAGGGGAGGACTTCCCCGAGCGCGCCGAGAAGCAGACCGAACAGGCAGCAGGACGCGGTGACGCACATGCTTTCGAAGGCGCCGATGCGGGCGCGCAGGCTCTCCGGCAGGTAGCGCTGTACGGCCGCCTGCCGCATCGCGGCGCTCTGGATGCCGAGAAACCCCGCAAGCGCGCGGTTTGCGAGCATCAGCGGATACGGCAGCCAAAGAAGGCAGGCGTCCATCGCTTCGTAAAACTGGTAGACGCCGAAGGCGAAGCCGAATTTCCGCTTGGAAGGCAGCCGGAGACGGTACTGCACGGCGCCGCCGAGGCTGCGGCCGATAAACTCCGCGACGGAAAACAGCGAATACAGTGCCGCGCCGAGTCCCGGCGTCGTGCGGAAAAAGGCGACGAGCAGCGGCGAGCAGCCGGAGCCGACGCCGTTGGTCACGGCCATGTAGCCGTAGAGGCTGCGCAGGCCGCGTTCGCGGCGGAGGTACCGCACGGCCTCGCGGATGTCGCGCCGCCAGAGGGCAAACGAGAAGCGCTCGCCTTCCCCGAGCCGCCGCGATTCCCGGATGCGGATGCGGCTTTCGACCGCCGCCGCGAGCAGCGACAGCCCCGCCTGGAGCAGCAGCAGACAGGCGACGCCGGTATGCTCGTAGAGCAGCGCGGCAAGCGGCGTCATGACGACCTTCAGTACGGGATAGAGCATCGACGAGACCGTGTAGCCCTGCTCCTCCATGCCTTCGGGGATGAGCTTCGGGTAGATGCTGTTGTACGCCAGCTCGTCAAACGCGCCGAGCGAGGACAAAAGCAGCGAAAACACGAGATAGCCCCCGTAGGAAAAGCGGAAAAACAGCAGATACAGCCCCGCAAGCCCGTACAGCAGCCCGTTGAGCAGGTCGCCGCCGACGAGAAACGGCTTGCGCGGCAGCCGGTCCATCCACGGCGCGGCAAAGAGCGGGATCAGAAAATACGGAACGAGCTGTACGGCATAGGACAGCGCGGCGGCAAAGGTGCTGCCCGTTTCATCGAAAACGAGGAAGGACAGCGCGAAGCCGCCCGCAATGCCGCCTGCCGCGCCGAGGACGGTGGCGGCGGTGACGCGCACAAAATTCGGCGTCCAGAGGGTCTTTTTCATCGTATCATCTCCGGAGCCGTATTATAGCAGAAAAGCGGAGCGAAAAAAAGCCGTCTCTTTTGGGAAAATTCATCCCGAAGGAGACGGCTCAGACTATTTTAAGGGGAGCTTTATGGGAAAATCCCGCAGCAGCTCGTATGCCGCGCGGTACTGGCGCGAGGCGGTGTGCCATTCGAGCACCCACGGCAGATGGAACGCGGCGTAGCCGATCGGGAGCGTGCGGCGGCATTCGCCGAAGACCTGCAGCAGCGCGTCGCCGTAGGCCGGATGCCCGAGATAATCCGGGTGTGAGAGCCGGTACCGCACGAGCGCGCACATCGCATGGGCGAGCGCAGTGTCGGGATAGACGGACTCTTTGCCCTCCGCGCGGTCGAGCGCGGCGAGCGCTTCCGCCGTGCGGCCGAGCTTTTCACAGCAGACCGCGAGCTTGTGCAGCTCCATGACGGTCGGCTCCTCCACGGCGGAGAAGAAGCGGTATGCCTCGTCAAAGCGCCCCGTCTCGAGACAGGCGGACGCCGTGTTGTAGCGGATGGTGTGCAGGACCTCCGCGTCGCCGAGCGCTCCGGCGATCCGCTCTGCCACCCGGTACTGCGCGTTCATGCTTTCGATGTCGGCCTGGTTGCAGTAGCAGCTGCCCATATAGAGCCGCGCGAGCATCAGGATGCGGACGTACCCCTCCCGTGCCGCCATATCGCAGGCGTCGGAGAGCTGCCCGAGCGCGGCGGCGTAGTTTTCGCCCTGCCCGTAGGCACGGATACCCGTCGTCAGGGCAAACAGGGCGCAGGGGTACAGGCGCATCGCCTCCTCGCCGCGATCCTGCAGCATCCGCTGCAGCGCAAGCCGGCGGCGGTCGAAAAACGGCTCGAAGACAGGATCCGCGGGCGCCTGAGGCCGGGAGAGCAGTCCGTGCAGCAGCGCGGCGTCGGGCGCGTGGGGACTCGCGGCCATCCGCGCCTCGAACCCGGCAAATTCCGCGCGGAGGGCAGCGCATGCGGGCTCGTCGCAGGCAAGCACGGCCTCATAGCAGCGCTCCGCGAGCGCCTCCGCGGCGTCGAGCGTCGCCCGGTCGTCATACCACGGCACGCCGAGCCGCTCAAACAGCAGCCGCAGCACCTCGGGACTTGCCTCGGTCTTTCCCTGCTCGATCTTCGAAAGATAGGACACGACGCAGATGCCGCGGCACAGTCCCTCCTGACTCCAGCTCCGCCGGAGCCGCTCCCGGCGGATGACCGCGCCCGGAAACAGCAGTCCCATGGGCGTTTCCCCCTTTCGCCGGGGCATCGCCACGGCAAGATTATGACAACAAGGTTAAAAAGATTACAAAACGGTAAAAATCACGGTTGCAAAACACGGAAGGATATGGTATAATAGGACGTCCCGGAGCTTGGAACGGGATGGAAGGAGCTATTATTTCCATGGAAAGCCATATACCGCGACGAGGACTGCCGAACGGACAGCTGACGGGGCTTCTGTCGATGCTTGCCTGTGCGGCGATCCTGATTGCGCTGGCGCTGCCGCAGGTGTTTCCGGTGCCGTCGGATGTGCCGGAGCGGCATTATACGCTGAGTACGGGCCGTATGGGCGCCGAAACGGAGTACATCGACCGCGGCGGAGAAATCGCGCTGACGATTTACGACGGAGACAGGAAGATCCGGCTGACGGTGCCGCACGGAACGGTCGAAAGCGCGCTGACGGCCGCAGGCATCACGCTCGGCGAGCTGGATATCCTCGACTGCGGACTGTCGGAGACGCTGTATGCGGGACTGGAGATCACGATCACCCGTGTGGAGGTCACCCGGGAAACGGAATACGGGGCGGCTGCGTACGGAACCGTCACGGCGGAAAACGAAAAGCGGCCGGCGGGAGAGCGGAGCGTCCTGAAAGCGGGCGTCGAGGGCTGTGTGCGCAGAACCTATGAGGTGGTATGGCACAACGGAGAAGAGTACCGGCGGACGCTTGTGGAGAGCGTCCGGGAAAGCGAGCCCGAGGATGAGGTCATCGAGGTCGGCGTCTACACGCCGCCGGTGATCGACGAGGGGAACCGGACGATCACGCTCTGGGACGGCACGGTCGTCGATTATGAATACCGCATCGACGTGACGGCGACGGCGTACACCTGCGAAGGGCAGTCGTGGAACATCACGAAGACCGGCACGACGGCGCGCGTGGGGGCGATCGCGGTGGATCCGCGGTACATTCCGCTGAATTCGAAGCTTTTTGTCGTCGCGCCGGACGGCTCATGGGAGTACGGCTTCTGCCGCGCGGAGGATACCGGCGGGCTGATCAAGCGGTACCGGATCGATCTGTATTATGACACGATAGCGGAATGCTATGAATTCGGGCGGCGGAAGGCGTGCGTCTATGTACTGCCGGAGGACTTTGAGCTGCCTGCGGAGGTCATGCCAAAAGGTGAATGAGCTGTATGAGCCGCAGTATATCGAAGCGCTCCTGCGGCGGCACGGATTTACATTTTCAAAAAGCCTCGGCCAGAATTTTCTGGTCGAGGCGTCCGTCGTGGAGCGCACGGCGGAACATGTGGACGCGCGCTGCGGCGTGCTGGAGATCGGACCGGGACACGGCGCGCTGACGAGGCCGCTGGCCGCGCGCGCGGGAAAGGTCGTCGCGGTCGAGGCCGACGCCCGGCTGCTGCCGGTGCTGGGGGAGACGCTTGCGGGCTGCGAAAACGTCAGCGTGCGCCTCGGGGACGCGACGAAGCTCGACCTCCGGGCGCTGTGCGAAGCGGAGTTTGCGGGGCTTGTGCCCTGTCTCTGCGCGAATCTCCCCTATAATGTGACGACGCCGGTGCTGGAAAACGCCGCGCGGGCGGGCTGTTTCCGGCGGATCGTCGTGATGGTGCAGAAGGAAGCGGCCCAGCGGCTCCTGACGCGGCCGGGCGACGAGCGCTGGGGCGTGGTGCCGGCGCTGCTCGCCGCGCGCTATACGGGAAGGATCCTCTTCACCGTCGGCCGGTCTTCGTTCCTGCCGCCGCCCCATGTGGATTCGGCGGTCGTCGCGTTCGAGCGGCTGGCGGAGCCGGTCGTGGGAGAGGCGGAGTTTCCCGCCTACGAGCGCGTCGTGCGGGCGGCGTTTGCGCAGCGCCGGAAAACGCTGTCAAACGCGCTGAGCGCCGCCGGCATTTCCCCGGACATACTCGGGGAAGTCGGGATTGACCCGCGTCTTCGCGGAGAGCGGCTTCTCCCCGAGGATTTTCTCAAGATCGCGCGGCGGCTCTGACGGGAACACCGCCTCCATGCGGTGGATCGGCATCCCTTCGGAGGAAAACTTTTTCTCATATTCGGTCATAACGTTCGGAATCGACGTGACGTGCAGGTTGTGCGTCACGTCGATGATTTTTAAGCCGCAGGCGATGGCTTCCTCGATGGAAAACAGGAACAGCTCGCGGTTGTCCGTCTTGAAGCAGAGCGACGCGCCGGGGCGGACGACCTTCATATACTGCGCGAGGAAGCCGCGATAGGTCAGGCGGCGCTTGAAGCGGTTGCCCCGCGTCCAGGGGTCGCAGAAGTTGATGTACAGGCGGTCGATCTCCGACGGCGCAAAGTAGGCTTCCATCGCGGACGCGTCGCCGACGATGAAGAACAGATTCGCAAGCCCCTCCGCCACGGTCTTTTCCATCGCGGTCACAACGGCGCTCGGCTCCTTTTCCATCGCGACGAACAGCACGTCCGGGTTCTGCCGCGCCATTTCGACGGCAAACGCACCCTTGCCGCAGCCGAGCTCGACATACAGCGCGGATGCGGCGGGGAAGAGGGAGCGCCAGTTCCCGCGCAGCGCGGCGGGGTCGGCGGCGGTGACGCGCTCGCAGCGTGCGAGCCGGGGGACGAGATTCTTCTTTTTGCGCATTCGCATGGGAGGACGACCTCTTTTCGTTAAAATCACAGGGAATACTATACCATAAAGCGCTGCATCGTGCAAGAGGGAAAAACGCGGGGCAAATTGGGTTTTTAAGAAGATTGTTAAAAAATACTTAGTCGATTTATATAGACCATAGGAGGAAAGAACACAAAAAAGGTGAAATTTATTTTGATTTTATGGGTAAAATCCATGTAAAATGTTGCGAAAGAAAAAGTAAAATCGAAGTAAAATAAAGAAATCTTGTGCATAACTAATAAAAAATAATGCTATAGATTGTATATATTCAATATTGAAAAAAGAATAGCCATATGGTACTATACTGATATTATAAAGAAACAACTTAATTTATAAAAATCCAGTTTCAAGAAGGAGGGGCAAGCGGAGGGAAAACAGCCTTTTTCGCGCGATCCCGGAGAAAGGTATCTCCGTCTGAAAGATAGAAGGTCGCGGACATATCAGCGAAAGGTGGGTCTAGATGTTTTTTAAGAAACTCAAAAAGCACATACGCGATTATTGGGCGCTGCACCTGATGGCGCTGCCGGGCGTGGCGGCGCTGCTGGTTTTCAGCTACTGGCCCAAGTTCGGCGTCATCATGGCGTTCCAGAAGTTCAACTTCAAAAAGGGCTTTCTGGGAAGCACCTTCATCGGACTGAAAAACTTTGAATTCCTGTTCAAGACGACGGACGCGTGGATCATCACGCGCAATACGGTATGCTACAATGCCGTCATGATCGTGATGAACACCACACTGGCCGTCATTCTGGCGATGATCCTGAACGAAGTCAAGTCCAAAAGGCTTGCGAAATACATTCAGACCATCTACATGATGCCGCACTTCCTCTCCGCGACGGCGGTCTCCATGGTCCTCTTCTGCTTCCTGTCCGATACGAACGGCATCGTCAACAGCATGATCCGCTCGATGGGAGGGGAGACGCGCAACTGGTACATGACAAAAAGCATCTGGCCTGCGACGCTGGTCGGGGTCTCCGCGTGGAAGAACATCGGCTACTCGTCGATCGTCTACCTCGCGACCATCACCGGCATCAGTCAGGAATATTACGAAGCCGCGATGATCGACGGCGCGACGCGTCCGCAGCAGGCGCTGTACATCACGCTCCCGCAGCTCCGCCCGATCCTGACGATCATGCTGATCCAGTCCATCGGCGGCATCTTCTACGGCGACTTCGGTCTTTTCTATTCGGTCCCCCGCGATTCCGGCGCTCTGTATCCGGTGACGAACGTCATTGATACCTACATCTTCCGCGCACTGAAGGAGCAGGTCAACTACGGCATGTCGTCCGCCGCCGCGCTGTATCAGTCGGTGGTCGGCTTCCTCCTGATGGTCGTGTCCAACGGCATCGTCCGGAAGGTTTCGCCCGAATACGCGATGTTCTGATTCAAACCCCCGGAAACGAACCGAATCCGCTGCATGAAAGGAGCTTACTATGGATGCCCATGCCGCTGAACGCGCGCGCGTTGAAAAGCATAAAAAACAGGGCTACAAGCCCAATGAGATCTCTCCGCAGGCGAATTTCGTCATATCGCTGCTGCTGACCCTGCTGACGCTGGTGTTCATTCTCCCGGTGCTGCTCGTCATCGTCGTCTCCTTCTCGACGCCGGAGAGCCTGACGCACCGCGGCTACTCCCTGATTCCGGAGAGCTGGACGCTGACGACCTACAAGTACCTTTTCCAGAGCGGCCGGCAGATCCTCGACTCGTACAAGGTGACCATCGCCCGTACGGTTATCGGCCCGCTGATCTCGCTCGCGGTGATGTCGCTTTATTCGTTCGTCATCGCCTACCGTTCCTTCCCGGCACGAAAGTTCTACACCTATTTCCTCTTTATCTCCTCGATCTTCTCCGGCGGTATGGTCGCGAGCTTCATCGTCAACGTCCGCTATCTCGGACTCTACGACAACTTCCTGATCTACATCCTGCCGACCGCGATCTCCTGGTTCAACGTCATCATTCTCCGCACCTTCATCCAGACGACGATCCCGGACAGCCTGTTCGAGGCTGCGAAGATCGACGGCGCGGGCGACTTCCGGATCTTCTTCCAGATCGTCCTGCCGCTGTTCAAGGCGGGTCTTGCGACCATCGGCCTGTTCTGCGTCGTCGGACAGTGGAACGAATGGACGACGGCACTGCTCTACATCGATAACCCCAAGCTCGTCCCGATCCAGACGATGCTGCAGCGCATCCAGAACAACATCAACTTCATCAAGAACAACGCCCAGATGAGCGGAACGCAGGAGGAACAGCAGATCCTGAACAGTCTGCCGACCGAAAGCGCGCAGATGGCGATCACCGTCATCGCGACCGTCCCGATTTTGTGCGTCTATCCGTTCTTCCAGAAGTATTTCATCAAAGGCATGACCATCGGTTCCGTCAAGGGCTGATTTTTCCCGCTGAAAACCTACACATAAGGGAAAACGTCCGAAAAACGCAATACGAAGCGGATTTTTCACAAAAGGGCATAAAAAAGCGCCCTTTTCCGGAACGGCCGGAACAGGCGGAAGAAGGAAAAAAGGTGTGCTTTTTGGCCAAGACCCGATTTTGACCCGTTTTTTGTATCAAATGGGTTGAAATATATTAAAAAAGGGAGGACACACGAAAATGACACGCAAGATCCTGACTCTGGCGCTCGCCTGCATGATGCTCTTCGCGCTGGTTCTGTCCGGCTGCTCCGACAGCGGCAGCGCCTCGACCACCGCGGCATCGACCACTGCTGCGGCCACTACGGCTGCGGCGACCACCGCTGCGGCCACTACGGCTCCCGCCGCCACCGGAGGCGACTGGGACACCGGTTCCGTTGAGTTTACGCCCCTCGGCATCGACGGCGGCGGCGCTTCCCTCCAGTGGTATTCCGCGATGCCCCCGCAGGATACCCGTAATCAGGTGTGGGAAGAGATGGAAAGCTACATCAGCACCGTCTATAACATGGATGTTGACATGGTTCTTACGGAGTGGAGCGAATATCCCTCCAAGCTGAAGACCCTGATCGCATCCGGCATGGCTCCCGACGTCTTCTATATGGCGCCTGCGTTCGGCCTCCTTGATTATGTGGCCGACGACGTCCTGCTCGACATGACCCCCTATTTCGACAGCTGCATGCCCAAGACCTATGCGAAGGTCTCCGGTTACCTCGACGCCGTGACCTTCGACGGCAAGGTCGTCGCCGTGATGCCCTTCAAGGATCTGGCCGAGAACAACTCCCTGCTCTATGACCAGAGATGGCTGGACGAATCCGGCTACGAGATGGTCGAGTGGACGAGAATGTACGACCTCGACGAGCTGTACTACAAGCTGCGTGAGTGGGCGGATACCGCGCATCCGGAGCGCCACGACATCCCGATCACCACGATGTATGATCTGTTCTACAGAAACTTCAATCTTGAGACCTATTCCTCCCCGAACACCACGATCGTGACCAATTACGATGGCATGGAGTTTGTCGAGGGCTATAAGGCCGGTTCCGAGATGTTCTGCATGTACGATACCCCCGAGTTCCTCGCCCATGTCAAGCGTCTGAACCAGATGGTCACCGACCGCATCTATCCGTACGACAAGGAAAACTACGATAAGGACAACGTCAACCGCAAGAGCGGCGACCAGTTCAGCTGGACCTCCCAGGGCTACCTCTTCGCGCCGGATAACCTCACGGATTACGAGTGCAAGCTGCAGATGCAGGCCGTCTCCATGATGTACACCGGTTATGTGCAGGCCGCTCTGACCTCCATCTACTCCGATACGGAGAATCCGGAAGCCGCCTGCCAGTTTGTTGAGATCTGCCACAACGATCCGTACCTCGGCTCCTGCCTCCGCTTCGGTAAGGAAGGCACCCACTGGACGATGACCGATAACGGTCAGTCCGACTGCACCATGGGTAAGGAGTCCGGCGTCAAGTACTGGTACGGCGTCCAGATCGGCGATATCACGAACTGCATCCTGCCGACCGACGTCGAGCCGACCTTCGGCGAAGCGCTCAAGGAGATGAATGACAGCGCGGTGCATTCCTCCAACCTCGGCTTCTCCGTTGACACGACCGACATCCAGAACGAGATCACCGCCGTTTCCGCCGTCTGCTCCGAGTACCTGAACGGCACCTCGCTGTACTCCGGCATGCTGACCGCCGAAGAGTCCGACAAGCTCGTTGAAGAGTTTGTGAATAAGCTCAAGGACAACGGCGTCGAGACCATCCTGACGACCTTCCAGGGCCAGCTCGACGCGTGGCGCGCCGCGAACGGCAAGTAATAACGCCAGAATTACGCCGGACGGCATTTCGTCCGGAAGCAAAGCTCCGCCGGTTTTGTGCCGGCGGAGCTCTCTTTTTGGGTTCTCCCGGGTTGCGTGAGACGGCGGAATGTGATATAATAGCGGCTAAAGGGAGAGGAGAGGGTACGATGCGGATTATGGTGGTGGACGGTCAGGGCGGCAAGCTCGGACGGATGCTGATCGAGCAGCTCAAAGCCCGGCTGCCGGAAACGGAGGTCATGGCGGTCGGCACGAACAGCATCGCGACGGCGACCATGCTGAAGGCGGGTGCGGACGCGGGCGCGACGGGGGAAAACCCGGTTGCGGTGGGTGCCGCGCGCGCGGACGTGATCGTCGGGCCGGTGGGGATCGTGATCGCGGACGCCCTGTGGGGCGAGGTGACGGCGGCGATGGCGAACGCGGTGGCGCGCTCGCATGCGAGAAAGATCCTGCTGCCGTACAACAAATGCGACGTGGTCGTGGTCGGCACGCAGGGCATGACGCCCGCGGAGGCCGTCGCCGCGGCGGTCGAGCAGACGGTAAACTATGTGCAGGAGCATCAGGGAAAGGAATAAACGTATGAAAATTCTGGTAACGCTGCCGTGCGGCGAAACGCATAAACAACTGCTGGAAAACGCGTATCCGGAGGCGGAGTTCCGGTACATTCCGGGTCCGGAGTTAAAGCCGGAGGACGTTGCGGACGTCGAGATCGGAATCGGCAACATCCCGCCGAAGCTGCTGCCGGACTGCGGATGCCTCCGCTGGCTCCAGCTCAACAGCGCGGGGCCGGATCAGTACCTCGGAAAGATGCCGGAGGGCGCGGTGCTGACCAACGCGACCGGCGCGTACGGACTGGCGATCTCCGAGCATATGCTGGGGATGCTGCTTGAGATCATGAAGAAGCTGCACCGGTATTATGACAACCAGCACGCGCATCTGTGGCGCGACGAGGGGCCGGTCTGGTCGATCGAGGGCTCGACGGCGCTGATTCTGGGCGCGGGCGACATCGGCGGCGACTTTGCGCGCAAGCTGCACGCGCTGGGCGCGTATACGATCGGCATCCGCAGGACGGCGACGAAGAAGGACGAGTGGCTCGACGAGCTCTGGCATCTCGACGCGCTGGACGAGCTGCTGCCGCGGGCGGACATCGTTGCGATGTGCCTGCCGGGTACGGCGGAGACGAAGGGACTCATCGGCGCGGAAAGGCTCGCGAAGATGAAGAAGAACGCGATCCTCCTGAACATCGGCCGCGGCACGGCGATCGACACCGAAGCGCTCTGCGACGCGCTCGAAAAGGGGCAGATCGGCGGCGCGGGACTCGACGTGACCGACCCGGAGCCGCTGCCGGCGGAGCACCGGCTGTGGGATATGCCCAACGCGATCGTGACGCCGCATATTTCGGGCTTTTATCACCTGCAGCAGACGTTCGAGCGCATCGTGCGCATCAGCGCGGAGAACCTCGCGGCGTACCGGGAGGGCCGTCCGCTGCGCAATGTGATCGACGAAAAGATCGGGTACCGGACGCTGCGTGAGGAATAAACGGGAACCCGGGCGCATAGAGTGAAGAAAAACGAAAAGAGCATTGAAAGTATGAAGATTTTGGTATTGGCCGGCGGCCTGAGCCCCGAAAGGGACGTGTCGCTGTCCTCGGGCTGCCTGATCGCAAACGCGCTGATGCAGAGCGGCTTTGAAGTCGCGCTGGCGGACGTCTTTTGCGGCGCGGAGACCGGGAAAACGGCGTTTATCTCGGACGTTTCGCAGCCGTATGCCTACGCCATTCCGGAAACGGAGCCGGATCTCGCGGCTCTGCGGGCATCGCGCCCGGGAAACGCGCTGATCGGGCCGGGGATTCTGGAGCTTGCAAAACAGGCGGACGTCGTGTTCCTCGGACTGCACGGCGGCATGGGGGAAAACGGGCAGCTTCAGGCGGCTCTCGACACCTTCGGCATTCCGTACACCGGCTCGGGGTACGAGGCCTGCGTGCTGGCGATGAACAAGGGGCTGACGAAGACGCTGCTGGAGGCGCACGGCATCCCGACGCCCGCGGGACAG
>JAEDGJ010000202.1 GCA_016297585.1 Clostridiaceae bacterium | reverse complement strand
CCACGTCGCTCGCGCCGTTTCGGGACTCGCGCTCTGCGCCCTGCTCTGCGGCGCTCCCGCGCACGCCGCGAACGTCACCGTGGACGGACGCGCGGTCTACAACACCTTCGTCGAAAACGGACGCACCTATGTGCCGCTGCGCGCGCTGTTTGAAGGCATGGGCTGGGAGGTCGGCTGGGATGCGGGTGCGCGCTGCGCAACGATTGCCGGCGCGGGCTGCACCTACGAGATCCGGGAAAA
Organism: Clostridiaceae bacterium; assembly: GCA_016297585.1. GTDB lineage: Bacteria > Bacillota > Clostridia > Oscillospirales > QAMX01 > JAAZKA01. The sequence goes on along the minus strand of JAEDGJ010000202.1, from coordinate 3,022 downwards.
TGCATACGGGCTCTCCGGCACCTCGGACATCGCGTCCGACGTGCCGAACGTCAACCGCGGCGGGAAGCTCTATATCCCGATCCGCGCGGCGGCCAAAGCGCTCGACGGCGCCGTCGCCTATCACCGCGGCAGCGTGACCGTCGAAACGCCGGCCAATTCCGCACCCGCCGGTATGCCGGACACCGGCGCGTTTTACTCCGAGGACGACCTCTACTGGCTGTCGCGCATCATCGAAGCCGAAGCCGGCGGAGAGCCGATGGAGGGCAAGATCGCCGTCGGCAACACCATCCTCAACCGCGTCGCAAGCGGCGACTATCCGAACACCATCTACGGCGTCATTTTCGACAAGCAATGGGGCACCCAGTACACGCCCACGTCCAACGGCACGATCTACAACACCCCCTCTGCGGACTCCGTCGAAGCCGCGCGCCGTTGCCTTTCCGGCGAAAACCTCGTCGGCGACTGCCTTTTCTTCCTGAATCCGGACATCGCCAAGTCGTTCTGGATCGTCAACAACCGCACCTTCTACTGCTCCATCGGCGATCACGACTTCTATCTGTAAGCGCCGCAATCCTCCCGGCAAAACGCCGGAGTTCCCCGAAACGCTCCGGGGGACTCCGGTTTTCCGTTAAAAAGCATTGAAATATGCCCCGGGATGTGGTATAATGAACCGACCAAATGTTTTGGGAGGAAGAATACCATGCTGACCAACGAATATTTCGGCCGCAGAGTCTCCAAGCTCGGCTTCGGCGCCATGCGGTTTCCCCAGAAGGACGGCGCCATCGATCAGCCCGCCGTCAACGCGATGATCCGCCGTGCGCTCGATTCCGGCGTCACCTATTTCGACACCGCCTCAAGCTACGGCGCCGGTACAAACGAGCGCGCGCTCGGCGAAGCGCTCCGCGCGTCCGGCTATCCGCGCGACGCGTACATGATCGCGAGCAAAATGCCCTTCTGGAAGGCCGACCGCCCCGAATATCTCGACGAGATCTTCGCGAAGTCGCTTGAAAACCTCGGCGTCGATTATATCGACTTCTATCTCCTCCACGCCATGAACGCCGAGAGCTTCGACAAGGCCGTCGGACTCGGCGCCATCGAATTTGTCAACCGGAAAAAGCGCGAGGGCAAGATCCGCCACGTCGGTTTCTCCATCCATGACAGCTTCGAGACGCTCGTGCGCATCTTAGACTCCAACGCCTGGGATTTTGCGCAGATCCAGCTCAACTATCTCGACGAAAAGGACCGCCCCGGACTTGACGGCTACAACGAGCTCGTGCGCCGCGGCATCCCGATCGTCATCATGGAGCCGTTAAAGGGCGGCGTGCTGTCCGACCTGCCGGACAACATCGCGGGTCCCTTCCGCGCGCTCGGTCAGTCGAACGCCTCCTACGCGTTCCGCTGGCTCTGCGAGAAGCCGGGGCTGATGACCATCCTCTCCGGCATGAGCGCCATGCCGCAGGTCGAGGAAAACCTCGCGATCTTCGCCGATCCCGCGCCGCTGTCGGACGCGGAGCACGCCGCCATCGACGCCGTGCGGGAAAACGTCCGCATCGCGCAGCGCGTCGGCTGCACCGGCTGCCGCTACTGCCTGCCCTGTCCGAAGGAGATCCCGATCCCCGACATCTTCAAGGCGTGGAACACCCGCGCGCTGAATAGCGGCTCCAACTGGGTCAACGGCACCGACGTCGACGTCGACGCCGCGCGCACCTGCGTCCGCTGCCATGCCTGCGAGAGCCGCTGCCCGCAGAAAATCGCCATCCCGGACAAGCTCGCGGAGCTCGTCGCGGCGTTCGGCTGATAATAAAACCCCCAAAAAGGAGACAGGAAGCATGACATACGCCGAAGGTTTGAAAAAAGGCCTTTCCCTGAGCTTTTTCCGCGAGTTCAGCGAGGAGACCATGCGCGAAGCCGCCGCCGCGGGCATCGACTGTGCGGAGCTGTCCTTTTCCTACGATTACTACACAAACGGCATCGATTTCCCGAAAAATGCCGCCCGTTACGGCAAAATAGCGCGTGACGCCGGCCTTTCGGTCTGGTCGCTGCACCTCCCCTTTTCGGGAATGCTCGACATCTCCAATGAAAATCCCCAGCTGCGCTCGATCACGCTGTACACGAACAAAACGCTGATCCGCGCGGCGGCGGAGGCGGGCGCGCAGACCATCGTTCTGCACCCGTCGAGCGAGCCGATCGAGGACGACCGGCGCGCCGAGCGGATGCGTCTGTCGCGCGACGGCATCTGCCAGCTTGTCGAGGAGTGCCGCGCCTGCGGCCTCACGCTCGCCGTCGAGAACCTGCCGCGCACCTGCCTGTGCCGCACCTCCGGCGAGATGGCCGACCTGCTCGAAGGCACGGGCGCCTGCGCCGTCTTTGACACGAACCACGCGCTGACCGAGGACAACATCCACTTCATCGACACGCTGACCGCGCGCGGCATCCGCATCGCGTCGCTGCACATCTCCGACTACGGCCCCGACGCCGCGGGCGTGCTCGACGAACGCCACCGTCTGCCCGGCGACGGCATCAACCGCTGGAACGAGCTGCTCGCCGCGCTCGAGCGCCACGGCTACACGGGGCCGCTGATGTACGAGGTCTCGAAAAAGCCCCGCGACCGGGAGGAGCTCCCGCTCGCCGCCGTCGCCGCGAATATGCGCGACCTCGCGGCAGGACGGCTCGCGTAACGCGGTCAGATCCGCTTTCTCACCGCCAGACAGAAGCGGACGTGCGGCGGCGCGCACATCGGATGCCCGGGATTTTCGCGGTTATAGGCCGCGAAGAACCGTTTTTCGATCTCCTGCGGCGTCAGATGCTCGTAGATCCGGAACCCCGCGCCCTCAAGCAGCCGCTCCATCTCCGCATAGCCGTATTCGGCAGCCATCGTCTCCCCCGCGCCTTCGGCAAGCCTGATCCGCCTGCCGGAGGCGCTTTCCGCATCCCGGCGGGCGTCCTCGTCCGGATAATCGAAGACGAGCGCGCTGCCGTCGGCGAGGATAGCGCCGAGGCTGCCGAGCATCCGGGCAAACGC
>JAEDGJ010000201.1 GCA_016297585.1 Clostridiaceae bacterium | reverse complement strand
CATCTTGATGATCTGCGACAGGGTCGTGTCCTCGCCGACGCGCGTCGCCTCACACATGAGATAGCCCGATTGGTTGACCGTTGCCGCGGAGACACGATCGCCGATGGTTTTGTCAACAGGCAGGCTCTCACCGGTCAGCGCGGATTCGTTGACGGCGCTGCTGCCGTCGAGCACGACGCCGTCGACAGGGATGCGTTCACCGGGACGCACGGCAAAGCGGTCGCCCTTGCGCACCTGCCCGATCGGTACGGTGACTTCGGCGCCGTCCTTTATCAAAACGGCGGTCTTGGGCGCAAGGCGCATCAGGCTTTTGAGCGCGTCCGTCGTTTTGCCCTTCGCCCGCGCTTCGAGCAGCTTGCCGACGGTGATCAGTGTGAGGATCATGGCGGCGGACTCAAAATAAAGCTCGTCCATATAGGACATCGCAGCGTCGGCGCTTGCCGTCATGGCGAACAGCGCGTAAACGCTCCACAGAAACGATGCCGCAGCGCCCAAAGCCACGAGCGTGTCCATATTGGGCGCTCGTTTGATCAGCGCCCGAAAGCCGCTGATGAAGAATTTTTGATTGATGACCATGATGAGCGCCGAGAGCAGGAGCTGCACCAGCGCGACAGCGATGTGATTACCCGCAAAAAATGCAGGGAGGGGAAGGCCGACCATATGCCCCATGGAAAAATACATCAGCACAAGGAGAAAACCGAGCGAGGCAAGCAGGCGGCGAAGCAGGCGGGGTGTTTCCTCGTCCTTCAGCGCGTTGTCCTGGTCAGCGGTCGGCTCTTTTTCGCCCTGCAGGGCTGAGCCGTAGCCTGCGGCCTGCACCGCAGCAATGACGTCCTGCGCGGAGACGTCACCCTCGACGCCCATCGAATTCGTCAACAGGCTGACGGAACAGCTCTGCACGCCCGGAAGGGCGGAAACCGCCTTCTCCACGCGCGCACTGCACGCCGCACAGCTCATGCCGGTAACCGTATAATGCTGCATCTGTTCGCTCCTTTCATTTCATCAGCTTTTGAAGCGTCATAACCAGCTCGTCGACGACCTCGTCCCGGCCGTCGCGAATGTCCTGCACAACGCAGGTGCGGATATGCGAGGCCAGAAGCTCCCGGTTAAACGCGTTGATGGCGGCTGAGACCGCCGCCGACTGGACGAGAACGTCCGTACAGTAGGCGTCGCGCTCCAGCATCCCCTTGATGCCGCGCACCTGCCCCTCGATGCGGTTGAGCCGGTGCAGGAGGGAGCGCAGCTCATCCTCCGTGCGCAGCTTTGTCCTTCCGCTGCAACAATTCCACTGTTCCATAGGATTTGCACTCCTTTTTCTTCTATTCGTCTGTATTATATACCCTATGGGGGTATATGTCAAGAGAAAAAAGGGGATAGAAATGTATTGCAATACGCGAAAAAAGCTGGTATACTAAAGACGCCGACATGAAAAATTTAAATTACCGCATTTCAAAAACGAGATGTCGGTCAAGGCGCCCGGACCTCCCTACCGGGCGCCTTGTTTTTTGCAGAACAAAGGCAGAGCTGAAAAGCTCTGCCTTTGTTATAGATTGCGGACGATGCCGAAGACAACAAGCGCTGCGCAGGCGGCGTACAGACACGCGGATTCTGCGCGGGTCGCGCGGAGGGTGCCTGCCTTGACGTAACGGACGGAAAGCCGCACCGCCAAAACAGCGCCAAACGGGAGCAGCACGCAGATGGCGGGATTTGCCGCCCATGCGCCGCGAAAGTCCAGCCGGAGCAGGCTCAGGCACAGGTGGGACACACCGCAGCCGGGGCACAAGTACCCCGTCAGGGCGCGAAACGGGCAGGGAATCCAGAAGCCGAAGGTGGTGCAGACGAGGGCGTAAAGCCCGCCTGCCAAAAGCAGCAGCCCATAAAAGCGCAGCAGGCGCAGCAGCCGACGCTTAACGGAGGGTTGCAACCTTGTTCAGCTCGTTCTGGATCAGCGCCCAGACGACGATGCTGCCGCCGACAAGCGAAATGATGAGATACAATGTCGCGCAGCTCGTGTCGACCTCGCCGGTGTTGCGGTTTTTGATGTAGGCGACCTTTTCGCCGGCCTTATACGCCCAGTAGATACCGTAGATGCCGCAGGTGACGAAGGTCAGCAGCGCGACCATGCCGCCCGACGGCTCATCCGTCCGGCAGCTTGCGGTGTTGAGATCGTCGGCCAGACGAATCAGCCAATAGATGCCGTAGATCCCGCAGGTGACGAGGGAGAGAATGATGCACATGGCGATGTCGCGCGACTGGATCGGCACGCGGTAGCGGCCGCCCTGCGGGAAGCCGTTGGGCTGATAGCCGTTCTGCTGGTAGTTGTTCTGCTGATACCCATTCTGCTGGTACCCATTCTGCTGGTAGTTATTCTGTTGATAATTGTTTTGCTGATAGCTATTTTGCTGGTAATTGTTTTGCCAGTTGTTATTTTGCTGATTCTGATTCGGCTGCTCCTGCTGCGGCGCGGAGAAGGGCGCTCCGCAGTTGGCGCAGAATTTATAGCCGTCGGGACAGCTCGCTCCGCATTTCGGACAGATCATCCTATTCACTCTCTTTCTGATTGGCTTGGAGCGCATGCTCCTGCACCAATTATATCTCAGCTCGTCTTTGATGTCAATATGTCCTGCGCGGCGGAAACGATCTGCCGCTGTGGCAGAAAAAGCGCCCTGCCAATGGGAAAACGGCAGGGCGCGTGACAACATCAGGGGAAATCGATATAGCCCGTCTCAATATCAATAATCGGGAAGCCGTAGTTGGAGTCAGGGATGTTATACGACGGCAGGGTGATGTCTGTGCCGGAGCTAAAACCGCCGGAGTCGGGCGTGGACGGATAGAGGCCGTCGCTCGAGATCACGGTGAAGTCACCATTGAGGGGGCCAACCTTGATGGTCACGACACGATAGGATATACCGCCGTAGTCGGCGTAGATGGTAGCCTGCCCGCTTGCGGTTCCTGTGGACAGCCTCATCATGAATTGCATTTTGCCGGGGGTGTCGGTGAGCTGATCTATGCAGTAAACGCTAAGAACACGCGGATTGTCGCTATAGAAGCTACAGCGATCCGTGGCAAAAAAGTATACCCACTTCGAATCTCGGTAGTACATTTCGATCGGGCAGTCACCCGTCCAAGCGCTGAAAGACTGCGTATAAGAAGCGTCCGGAACGGAGGACTCCGGAGCGGCCTCGGACGGCGCGTCGGTAAGCTCCGGCGCAGCCTCGGTCGGGAGAGCGGCAAGTTCCTGCACGGCGGCTGGCGGCTCCTTTGTCAG
>JAEDGJ010000200.1 GCA_016297585.1 Clostridiaceae bacterium | reverse complement strand
TTAAGTGCGGAGTTCAACACCATCTGTCTCCCGGCGGTAACCATGCGTCAAACGGCGCCTGGCTCCACCGATGTGGGCGACGTCAGCTTGAACTGCCCCGTTAGCTGGTTTGAGTATGTCACCTGCGCGCAGGGTACTCCGGCGCATTCGTGGCAGATGGTGGCACAGGGCAAGTCCGCCGCGGCCCACAAGGGCACCGTGCAGGCGGGCAAGGCCATGGCGCTCGCGGCTGTCCGGCTGCTTTGTGACGAGACCATCCTGCCTCTGGCATGGGAGGAATTCCGCAGCAGCATGGACGGCAAAAGCTATGTCTGCCCCATCCCGGACGAATATAACAAACTGTGATCCGCAATTGCGGAACCGAAAGCCCCGCCTTGTGCGGGGTTTTTTTCGTGAAACACCGAAAAAAAGACCTGAACGCGCCGTCGTCCGGGGTTTTTTCGCTTACCGGCCCCGTTTTCTCCCATCCGCCGCCGCGGCAGAGGGTGCGCGATATCTATGGCAAAATGGCGGACGACCTCGAATGCCTTCTTTGCCTGTGACCTGCCTCTTTTTCCCTCTTGACATTTCCCGCGCCGTATGCTATCTTACAGGTAGACAGTTGTCTACCTGTTTTTTTGGACAAAAGGGGGATGCACAGGATGCCGGTGGCCTTATCGGCGGGAGAATGGACGCTGATGGACGCGCTGTGGGCGCATCCGGGCGCGACGCTCGCGGAGCTGACGCGCACGCTCGGGGAACGCGCCGGATGGAAGAAGAATACGGTGCTCGTGATGCTCGAACGGCTCGAAAAGAAGGGCGCCGTGCGCGTCGTGCAGGGAGAGCGCGCACGGCGGTACGAGCCCGCGGCGACAAGGGAGTCCTGTGCCGCGGAGGAGTCGCGGCGCTTTCTCGACCGCGTATACGACGGCAGCGTGGGGCTGTTCGTCAGCGCGATGGCCTCCGAAAACGCGCTGACGCCCGGGGATCTCGACGCGCTGCGCCGGATCGTGCGGGAAGCGGAGGAAAAAGCGGCGGATGGGGAGGAAAAGCGCGATGTATGAGCTAATCTGCACGTCCTCGCTGCTGATCCTTGCCGTCTGCGCGATCCGCGCGGCGGCAGGACGCCGTCTGGACGCCCGGGTGCGGTATGCGCTGTGGGCGCTTCCGGCGCTGCGGCTGCTGCTGCCGTTTCCGCTGGCGGAGAGCACGCGCTCGGTCATGAACCTGCTGCCGGAAGCCGGGTCCGCCGCGGATGCGCTGTTCCCGGCCGGCTCCGCCGCGCAGACCGCCGTTTCCGCCGGGCTGCCGCGCATGGTCTGGATCGCCGGGAGCGCCGCCGTGGGCGCGTGGTTTTCCTGCTGCGCCGTGCGCTTTGCCCTCACGCTGCGGCGCGGGCGCGTTTGGCTCGGCTATGACCGCCGTCCCCTGTACCGCTGCGACGCGCCGGGCACGCCCTGCCTGTTCGGCGGCGCGGTATACCTGCCGTCCGGGCTTTCCGAGGAGGCGCGCGAACACGTCATGGCGCACGAGCTCGCGCATGCGCGGCACGGCGACGCGTTTTTCGGGCTGCTGCGCGCGCTGCTCGTGACGGCGTACTGGTGGAACCCGCTCGTCTGGCTCGCCGCCGTCCTGTCGCGCCGCGACGCGGAGGCCGCCTGCGACCTCTCGGCGGTGCGCGCGCTCGGCGAGGACGCGCGCTTTGCCTATGCGCGGACGCTGATCGCGCAGGCAGAGCGCCGCTCAGGCTGCCATGCGCCGTTTCCCGCGTTCCTGACGCCGGGAGCTGCCGCAAAGCGCCGTATCCGGGAGCTCGTGTCGGACGCGCGCCGCCCGGTCTTTTCCGCCCTCGCCGCGGCGCTCGCGCTGACGCTGGCCGTCTGCGCCTTTACAGGCGGGATGCGCTCGGGCTACGGCGCGTCCTACGCCGTCGGCTGCAGCGCTGCGGCATGGGACGGCGCGTCCCTCACGCTCGCCTTCGACGATCCGCGCATCCCCCCGCTGACCCTCGCCGTCCCGGACGACGCGCGGCGGGAGCTCGACGGCGGCGGCGCGCCGCGCGTCATCGGCGTGCAGCTCTTCTTAGACATCCCCTGGCGCGTCTGGCGGGAGCTCGGGGAACCGCAGCGCGAGCGGCTCCGGCGCGACCCCTTCTCGGCGCTCTCGCAGCCCGGCGTCCCGCTCGACGGCAATCTGACGGTCGGGCAGGTCTTTTTCTCCTGACCCCCGCCGTCCCCTTTTTTCGCCTTTCCGGCACAAAAAGTCTCCCGCCGCACGGGGTTTTTCGCCCTCCGGCGGGATTTTTGCACTGTTCGGAGGCGGAGATCCCCTTCACCGCCGGACGGCGGCGCGCATAGGATGGGATTGCACGCCCCATGGCAGAGCGCCGGGGCGTGCGGCATCACGAGGAAAGGAGACTCCTCCCGCGGAATGGAAGAATCCCGTCCGCGGGGCAAAGGAAAAGTGCGGATATATGGCCTATTTTGGCGATTTTCCCGTCATGGAGCAGGAGCCGGAGAAACCGGAGTGCACCTGCTTCCCGTGCGCGCAGCTGGCGATGGCGTATGTGCCGCCGCAGACGTTCACGGAACTCTACGAGCCCGAGGTCGGCTTTGAGCGCGGCACGATCTTTAAAAAGCTCGACCTGCCGTTTCTGGGAAAGGCGGTGGACGCATGACCGATTCGTCGAGAGGCGCGATGCTGCGCCGGGTGCAGATCGCAGGCTTTGCGGCGCATGACGCGCAGCTCTATCTGGACGCGCATCCGAACGACGCGGCGGCGCTCGCGTACTTCAAAAAATACCGCGATCTGACGCGGGAAGCGGCGGCGGCCTACGAGAAGCGCTACGGCCCGCTGACCGCCGCGGCGTCGGAGGGCAGTCCCTGGCCGTGGGTAACGGATCCGTGGCCGTGGGAACCCGGCGCGAACGCGTAAAGGGAGGATCGATATGTGGAACTACACGAAAACCCTGCAATACCCGGTCAAGATCAAAAATCCCAACCCGAAGATCGCCCGGCTCATCATCAGCCAGCTCGGCGGCCCCCACGGTGAGCTCGGCGCGGCGGACCGCTACCTCTCCCAGCGCTACACGATGCCCCACGGCGAGGCCAAGGGCGTCCTGACCGACATCGGCACCGAGGAGCTCGGCCATGCCGAGATGGTTTCCGCGATCCTCTACCAGCTCACGCGCGATCTGACGCCGGAGGAGATCATCAAATCCGGCTTCGACACCTATTTTGTCGACCACACCGTCGGCATCTACCCGCAGTCCGCGGGCGGCGTGCCGTTTTCGGCGGAG
>JAEDGJ010000199.1 GCA_016297585.1 Clostridiaceae bacterium | reverse complement strand
GAACCTGCGGCATCCTGCTCCCAAAGCAGGCGCGCTACCAACTGCGCTACACCCCGATATTCGGTTTTTTATCCGGCCGGACGTATTTTTCCAAAGCAGGCGCGCTGCCAACAGCGCCGCACCCGGATATAAAGCATAAACAGAAAATGCCGCGGCAGGGGAGGGGCGTGTGCCGTGCGATGCAAGGGAAAAGGCCGGGATCCGCATGCCGAAAACGGATATTCGGCACGGAAACGCGAAAAACGGCGCAAAGAACGCCGGAAAAAAGTCCAGACCCGATTATAACATACTTTTTTGCTCTTGACAAGAGTCATTTTTACGGTATAATAAGAATGTTACAAAATACACGTCAGGAAGGAATCGAACCTTTTATGCTTGCGAATACCGAGAAAACGATGGAAAAAATCGTGGCACTGTGCCGCGGACGGGGCTTTGTTTACGCCGGAAGCGAGATTTACGGCGGCCTTTCCAACACATGGGACTACGGCCCTCTGGGCGTTGAGTTCAAGAACAACGTCAAGCGCGCGTGGTGGAAGAAGTTTGTGCAGGAAAGCCCGTATAATGTCGGACTCGACGCGGCGATTCTGATGAATCCCGAAGTCTGGGTCGGTTCCGGCCATGTCGTCAACTTCAACGATCCGCTGATCGACTGCAAGGCGTGCAAAATGCGCCACCGTGCGGACAAGCTGATCGAGGAGTGGGCGCATGAAAACGGAGTGGACGTCCATGTCGAGGGAATGACGAACGATCAGCTCTCTGCGTACATCGCGGAAAAGCAGATCCCGTGCCCCGGCTGCGGTAAGAGCGAGTTTACGCCCATCCGCAAGTTTAATATGATGTTCAAGACCTTCCAGGGAGTGACCGAGGACAGCCAGACGCAGATCTACCTCCGTCCGGAGACTGCGCAGGGCATCTTCGTGAACTTCGAGAATGTCCGCCGTACCACCAGAAGAAAGCTGCCCTTCGGCATCGCCCAGATCGGCAAGTCCTTCCGCAACGAGATCACCCCCGGCAACTTCACGTTCCGCACGAGAGAGTTCGAGCAGATGGAGCTGGAATTCTTCTGCCGCCCGGGAGAGGATCTCGAGTGGTTTGCCTACTGGAAGGAATACTGCCGCCAGTTCCTGCTCGGGCTCGGCATGCGTGAGGAGAACCTCAAGCTGCGCGACCACGAGAAGGAGGAGCTGTCGCATTACTCGAACGCGACGACCGACTTCGAGTATCTGTTCCCGTTCGGCTGGGGCGAGCTCTGGGGCGTCGCCGACCGTACGGATTACGACCTGAAGGCGCATTCGGAGCACTCCGGCCAGACCCTCGACTACTTCGATCCCGAAACGAACGAGCGCTGCATCCCGTACTGCATCGAGCCGTCGCTCGGCGCGGACCGCGCGGCGCTGGCGTTCCTGATCGACGCGTACGACGAGGAGGTCGTCGGCGATAAGGATACCCGTGTGGTGCTGCATCTGCATCCGGCGCTGGCGCCGTACAAGGCCGCCGTGCTGCCGCTGTCGAAAAAGCTCGCCGGCGAGGCGCGTCCGGTGTATGAGATGCTTGCCAAGCAGTTCATGGTCGACTACGACGAGACCGGCTCGATCGGTAAGCGCTACCGCCGTGAGGACGAGATCGGCACGCCTCTGTGCGTGACCGTGGACTTCCAGACGGCGGAGGACGGCTGCGTGACCGTGCGCGACCGCGATACGATGGAGCAGGTGCGTATTCCGGTGGGAGAGCTCGCGGCGTACGTTGCGGACAAATGCGCGTATTAAGTAACCGCGCGTAATGCGCGGACGCAGGAAAGACGGCGTTTTCGGGGAAAAGAGAGAGATGGAAGGAAAATGCCGTCTTTTTTGTGAATCCAAGAAGAGTTAGGAGCGTTTTTGTGTCCGGTGAAAAGAAGTTCGCCGTCTTAATCGACTCGGATAACGTGTCGGATAAGTATATTAAAATTATTTTAGATGAGATTTCCAACGACGGGATCGCGACGTATAAGCGCATCTACGGAGATTGGACAAGAACCACGCAGGCATCGTGGAAATCGGTGCTTCTGAACTACTCGATCACGCCCGTGCAGCAGTATGCGTATACGACGGGCAAAAACGCGACGGATTCCGCAATGATCATCGACGCGATGGACATTCTCTATTCGGGGAATGTGGACGGCTTCGCGCTGGTATCGTCGGATTCCGATTTCACGAGGCTGGCGTCCCGCCTGCGCGAATCGGGCATGGTGGTCGTCGGCATGGGCGAGCGCAAGACGCCGAGCGCGTTCATCGCCGCCTGCAATAAGTTCAAGTATCTCGACGTGCTCGCGAAGTCCGAGACGCCGAAGCCGATCGCACAGGTCGACAAGGGCGACGCGCTCGAGAGCGTGAAGCGCGCGGTCGTGACCATCGTCGCGGAAAACTCCGACGAGGACGGCTGGGCGTTCATCGGCGACATCGGCAACGTGCTGAACAAGCGCTTCCCCGATTTCGACGTGCGCAATTTCGGCTATTCGAAGCTGACGCCGTTCATGAAGTCGCTCGGCATCTTCGAGGATCGCACCGAGCGCACGAGCGACAACGGACGCCAGGTGTTCCTGCGCGTGCGTTCCGCGGCGCTGATCGCGTCGGCGGGTGTGCAGTCCGCCCAGTCCGCGTCCGCCGCTCCGGCGGCTGCGGCACAGCAGACGGCTCCCGCATCCGGCGGCGGTTCGCGCCGGCGCGGACAGGGTTCGCGTGCGCAGTCAGGAAGAACTCCGGCGGCAAAGCCCGCGGCGCAGCCCACGCCCGAGGAGCGCATCGAGCTTCCGGTGCAGCCTGCGGCAGCCGGCGCGGAGAAGGAACCGGAGCTTGGCGCGGCGGAAGCGCTTCTGAAGGTTGTCACGGCAGCGGAAATTGCGGATGCTTCGGAAAACGCCGCTGCTGCCGGAGCCGCGGTGTCCGGAAGCGCCGAACCGTCGGCGCCGGTCAAGGAAGCGGCCGTTCCCGCAGCCGAGCCTGAGCCCGTACCCGCGGCGCCCGAGGAAAAGCCTGCGGAGGCGCCCGCTGGTAAAGTCGAGGCGCCGAAGCCCGAAGCCGCGCCCGCGCCGGTGAAGAAGCCGCAGTATCCGATGATGCCGCAGCTCGTCATCGCGGCGGAGCCGTCGGAGAAGAAGCCTGCGGCGCCGAAAAAGACGTTCATGATGCCGATTCTCGTCACGGCGGCGGAAGCGGCGAAGCTGGTCGAGGAGGCCAAAGCCCGCAGCGCCGAAAAGACGCCGGAGCCTGCGGAGACCGAGCCCGTAACGGAAGCTGCTGCC
>JAEDGJ010000037.1 GCA_016297585.1 Clostridiaceae bacterium | reverse complement strand
TGACCGACGACGCGAAGACCGCGCAGACCTTCATGACGCTGGTGCGCATCGTGGCGGGCATCGACGAGCATCTGAACCTGCACGACTTCCGCATGGTGACGGGCCCGACGCATACGAATCTGATTTTCGACCTCGTCGTGCCGTATAACTTCCGGCTGTCCGACGAGGAGCTGCTGCGCGAGCTCAACGAGCGCATTCATGAGCAGAATCCGACCTGGTTTGCGGTCATCAACGTGGATAAGAGCTATGTATAACGAATTTCTGCCGATGACGCGCGCGGAGATGCAAAAGCGGGGCTGGGACGCGCCGGATTTTGTGTTCGTAACGGGCGACGCCTATGTCGACCACCCGACCTTCGGCGCGGCGATCCTCTCGAGGCTTCTGGAATCGAAGGGTTACCGCGTCGCGATCCTCGCGCAGCCGGACTGGCGCTCCGCGGACGCGTTCCGCACCTTCGGGGAGCCGAAACTCGGCTTTCTTGTGACCTCCGGCAACATCGATTCGATGGTCGCGCACTACAGCGTGACGAAAAAGCGCCGCACGTTCGATTACTACTCACCCGGCGGGAAGATGGGACTGCGTCCCGACCGCGCCGTGATCGTGTACGCAAACCGCATCCGGGAAGCCTACCCCGGCGCGCCGATCGTCATCGGCGGGCTGGAGGCGTCGCTCAGGAGACTTGCGCACTACGACTACTGGGACGACCGTGTCCGGCGGGGGCTTCTGCTGGACGCGAAGGCCGATCTCCTGATCTACGGGATGGGGGAGACGGCGCTCGTGCGGATCGCGGAGCTGCTCGCGCGCGGGGTGCCCGTCGGAAAGATCCGCGACGTGCGCGGCACGGTGTACGCGGCGTCGCCGGACGAGCGGGTGCATTATCCGGTCGGAGGAACGTTTGATTACGACCGGCTCTGCGCCGACCGGCGCTATTTTGCCGAATGCTACGCCGCGCAGTACCGCAATACGGACGCGGTGACGGGAAAGGCGCTGGTGGAGCGGTACGGCGACCGCGTGCTGGTGCTGAACCCGCCGCAGCCGCCGCTGGAGCGGGAGATGCTCGACTTTGTCGCGGAGCTGCCCTATACGCGGCGCGCGCATCCGTCGTACGCGAAGGCCGGCGGCGTGCCCGCGACGCAGGAGATCGAATTTTCGATCACGCACAACCGCGGCTGCTTCGGCGCGTGCAATTTCTGCGCGCTGGCGTTCCATCAGGGGCGCGCGGTGCGTTCCCGCAGCATCGAATCCGTCGTGCGGGAGACCGAGCTTCTGACAAAGCTGCCCGGCTTCAAGGGCTATATCAGCGACGTGGGCGGGCCGACGGCGGATTTCCGGGAGCCGTCCTGCGAAAAGCAGAAGACGATGGGCGTCTGCCCCGACCGCAAGTGCCTGACGCCCCGTCCCTGTCCGAATCTGCGCGCCGATCACAGCGACTATGTCCGGCTTCTCCGGGCGGTCGAGCGGGTGCCGGGCGTGAAGAAGGTCTTCATCCGCTCCGGCGTGCGGTTTGACTATGTGCTGGCGGACCGGGACGAGACGTTCCTAAAGAAGCTGATCCGCGACCATGTGTCCGGCCAGCTCCGCGTCGCGCCGGAGCACTGCGCGGACGGCGTGCTCGCCTGCATGGGGAAGCCGCCGTTTGAGGTCTACGAGCGCTTTTCGAAGCGGTTTTACGAGCTGACGCGCGCGTACGGGCTGGATCAGTACCTCGTGCCGTACCTGATTTCGAGCCATCCGGGCAGCACGCTGGCGGATGCCGTCACGCTTGCCGAGTATCTGCACCGGCACCGTCTGAGCCCGGAGCAGGTGCAGGACTTCTACCCGACGCCCGGCACGCCCGCGACCTGTATGTTCTACACGGGACTCGACCCGTTTACGCTAAAGCCCGTGTACATCGCGCGCGACCCGCATGAGAAGGCGATGCAGCGTGCGCTGCTGCAGCCGGGGAATCCGAAAAACGCGGCGCTCGTGCGCGAAGCGCTGCACAGGACGCATCGGGAGGAGCTCATCGGCTTCGGCGCGGAATGCCTCGTGCGTCCGGCGCCGAAACGCGGGGGCTCCGCAGACCCGAAGGGGGAGAACCCGGGAAAACCGGGAAAGAAGTTACACGAAAACGCAAAAAAATCCGCAAAAAAACGGTTGCGGTAACGAAATGGCGGGGGTATAATAAAGGTGCGAACCTGCGTATGCAGGCCGCACCTTTTTTCGTTTTATGTCATTTCGCTTCTGCTTCTTCGGGAACGCCGTCGGGCAGCTTTTCCACATGCGCCCACACGACCCGGTTTTCCTCGCGCCGCTCCGTGCGGATGCGCAGCCCGTAGGCTTCGACGTCGGGCACGGGACTTTCCGCGGGCGGGATGGCGTCGAGCCGGCTGTAGATCAGGCCGCCCAGCGTGTCGAAGGGCGCGTCCTCCGGGAGCTCGATGTCCAGCGTCTCCGAAAGCGTGCGCAGGTCGGTCTGACCGGATACGCGCCAGCCGCCGTCGGGAAGCGGCGTGATCTCCGGCTCCTCGTGGTCGTCGGACTCATCGTAGATGCTGCCGACGATCTCCTCCAGCAGGTCCTCGATCGTGACGACGCCGGCGTTGTCGCCGAATTCGTTGACGACGATCGCCATATGCACCTTTTTGGCCTGCATATTGCGGAAAAGCGTATCCGTATGCACGGTTTCCGGCACGCAGTACGTCGGACGCAGCAGCCGGCGCAGCGGGACGGGGTTTTCGGAGCACTGGTTCAGCAGATATTCCCGGCCGATGAGGATGCCGATGTAATGATACGGGTCTCCCTCGTAGACCGGCAGGCGGGAATAGCCCGAGGAACGCAGAACGCGCAGGATCTCCGACGAATCCATCGTGACGTCGATGGCCTCCACATCCGAAATGTGGGTCATGACGTCTCCGGCGATGGTGTTGTTGAATTCGAAGACGTTTTCGATCATGCGGCGCTCTTCCGGCTCGATCGTGCCTTTTTCCTCGCCGATGTCGACCATCAGGCGGATCTCCTCCTCGGTCACCTCGTCCGAATCGTTCTGCTCCCGCAGCCGCAGCAGCCGCAGGACGCCGTTGGTGGACTTCGTCAGCAGCCATACGATAGGCCGGAGTACGATGCCGAGCCACGAGACCACGACCGCCGCGACGCGCGCGAGCTGCTCGGATTTCTGCATCGCGACGCGCTTCGGGACAAGCTCGCCGAAGACCAGCGTGAAGTAGGACAGGATGATTGTGATCAGGATGACGGATACGGTGTCGAGCACGCCGGGCGGGACGGCCTTCCAGCCGAGGCCGTCGCAGATCCAGGATACGAGGCGGTCGGAAAAATTCTCGGCGGCGAAGGCACTGCCTAAGAACCCCGCGAGCGTGATGCCGACCTGGATGGTGGAAAGGAAGCCCGAAGGCTCGTCGATGAGCCGGCGCAGCTTTTCCGCGCCGCGGTCGCCGTCCTCTGCGGCTTTGCGCACCTTATTGGCGTTGAGGGATAGTACCGCGATCTCCGACGCGGCGAAGAAGGCGTTCAGGGCGATCAGTATAACCTGTAAAAGCAGCTGTCGTCCCAAAGGGTCGTCCACGAAATCATTCCTCCAGTACAAATTTCACACGGGACGATACCGTGCGTATGCGTATCATATCATAGAATGCACCCGTATGCAAGTACAATTTGTAAAGGGTGCAGGACTTTTGACGGATCTTTAATTCCTTACAGGAGGTCTTTTTATGGGTGAATTTCCCCGTACCACCGTCGGCGGCGTCTCGCTGCCGCGTATGCTGATCGGCACGAACTGGGTCCTCGGCTACAGCCATACCTCCACCTCCGCCGATGCGCTGATCCGCGACCGGCACAGCTCGCCGGAACGGATCTCCGCGCTGCTGGAGGCGTACCTGTCTCACGGCGTCGACGCGCTGATGGCGCCCGTCGTCGGCAACGGACTGCTGCTCGAGGGCGTAAAGCTCGCCGAGGAGCGCACCGGAAGGAAGATCACGCTCATCTCCACGCCCATCATCGACGTGTCCGACACGGCCCAGGGGCGCGCGAAGGCCGAGGCGGCGATCAAAGAGGCGAAGCGCGCGGGCTCGACGTTCTGCCTGATCCATCACTCGAGCGCCGAGCAGCTGGTCTCGAAGCTCCATCACACGATGGACCGCCTGCCGGACTACCTGTATATGATCCGCGAAAACGGGATGATCCCCGGGCTTTCCGCGCATATGCCGGAGCTGGTGCTGTTCTCCGACGAGCAGGGCTACGACGTCGAGACGTACATCCAGATCTACAACTGCATGGGCTTTCTGATGCAGGTCGAGGTCGAGTATATCCATAAGGTCATCTGGGGCGCGAAAAAGCCGGTGATGACGATCAAATCCATGGCGGCGGGACGCTGCTCGCCGTTTGTGGGGCTGACGTTCTCCTACTCGACGATCCGTCCCTGCGACATGGTGACGGTCGGCGCGTTCACGCCTGCGGAGGCGCATGAGGACGTCGAGATCGCGCTCGCCGCGATCGAACGCCGCCCGCCGGACATCGAGGGGCGCTCCAGTCCGAACAAGACCCCGGCGCTCGGGAAAAAGTGACGGAATACGCGCTCGTGCGGTCGTCCCGGAAGACCGTCGCCGTACAGGTGGGAGAGGGCGGACGCGTGACCGTCCGCGCGCCGCAGCGGATGCCGCGCCGGGAGATCGACGCGTTTGTCGCCGCGCAGGAGGACTGGATCGCGCGCCGCCGGGAGGAGATCCTTGCGCGGGAACGGGCGATGCAGACGGTTGTGCTGACGCAGGAGCGGCTCGATGCGCTGCGGCGGCGCGGGGAAGCATGGCTTCCGGCGCTTGCGGCACGCTGGGCGCCGCGTCTGGGGGTGACGCCGGCGGGCATCACGATCACGAACGCGGCAAAGCGCTGGGGAAGCTGCAGCGCGCGGGGCAGGCTCTGCTTTTCCGTGCGCACGCTGCTGCTGCCGGAGCCGTGCGTGGAATACGTCGTCGTGCATGAGCTGGCGCATCTTCGGGAGATGAATCACAGCCCCCGCTTCTATGCCGTCGTGGAGCGCGCGATGCCCGACTGGAGGGCGCGGGCGGACGCCGTCCGGACGTTTGAGAGGACGCACCGCATCGTAGAGCCCGGAAAAGACGGAAAATGAACGCTTTCGGAGGGCGGCAGCGCGGTTGTAAAAGCGGTTATCCGCGGAAACCATACAAAAAACTGTTGTTTTGTACAAAGTTTGAGGTCTTGAACGGCCCAATAAAGTAATATCGCTAAAATTGAACTTTGCCGCGCGGTTTCCCTTGCATTTTGGGCATTTATGACGTATAATATAGCCCGTATGAATCAAAAACCCGCGGCAAATTCAAGCGGGAAAAGGAGTCTTACTCATGAATTATAACAAGAAGAGCGTTCGCGACATCGACGTGCGCGGCAAACGCGTTCTCGTACGCTGCGATTTCAACGTGCCGCAGGATGAAAACCTGAACATCACCGACGAAACCCGTATTCTCGGCGCGCTCCCGACGATCAAGTATCTGCGTGAGAACGGCGCGAAGGTCATCCTCTGCTCCCATCTCGGCCGCCCGAAGGGCCAGTTTATCGACAAGTACTCCCTCGCGCCCGTTGCGAAGCGCCTGTCCGAGCATCTCGGCTGCGAAGTCGCGATGGCGAAGGACGTGATCGGCGATTCCGCGAAGGCCTGCGCCGCCGCGCTCAAGGACGGCGACGTCTGCCTCCTCGAAAACGTCCGTTTTCATAAGGAAGAAGAAAAGAACGATCCGGAATTCGCGCGCGCGCTTGCGTCTCTGGCCGACATCTACGTCAACGACGCGTTCGGCACCGCGCACCGCGCCCACGCTTCCACCGCCGGCGTCGCGGCGTATCTGCCCGCCGTCTGCGGCTTCCTGATCGAGAAGGAAATCTCCGTCATGGGCAAGGCGCTGGCTGACCCGGCGCGTCCGTTCGTCGCCATCCTCGGCGGCGCGAAGGTCTCCGACAAGATCGGCGTCATCAACAACCTGCTTGAGAAGGTCGACACCATCATCATCGGCGGCGCGATGGCGTATACGTTCGTCAAGGCCATGGGCGGCGACATCGGCAAGTCCCGCTGCGAGGACGACAAGCTCGACTACGCGCGCGAGATGATCCTCAAGGCGCTCGGCCGCGGCGTCCGCTTCATTCTGCCGTGCGACACGCTGGCGGCGGACGAGTTCAAGGCCGACGCGACCCCCGTTACCGTCCCGAGCAATGCCATCGGCGATCTGATGGGTCTCGATATCGGCCCGAAGTCCGTCGAAGTGTACGCCAAGGCGATCGAAGACGCCGGCACCGTCGTCTGGAACGGCCCGATGGGCGTGTTCGAGTTTGACGCGTTCGCGGGCGGCACCCGCAGTGTGGCGGCGGCCATCGCGAATTCGAAGGCGATCAGCATCATCGGCGGCGGCGACAGCGCGGCTGCGGTTGAGCAGCTCGGTTATGCCGACAAGATGACCCATATCTCCACCGGCGGCGGCGCATCCCTCGAGTTCCTCGAAGGTCTCGAGCTTCCCGGCATCGCGTGCCTTCAGGACAAATAATTTATTTCATAGTTAAGGGAGCAATATACTGCCATGAATCAGAGATACCGTAAGACCGTCATCGCGGGCAACTGGAAGATGAATAAGACGCCGGCCGAGGCGCGCGCCCTGATCGAAGAGCTCAAGGCTTCCGTTTCCCGTGTCAAGTGGTGCGAGATCGTCCTCTGCGTGCCGTTTGTCGACATCCCCGCCGCGCTCAAGGCGACGAAGGGCTTCCGCGCTTCCATCGGCGCCCAGAACATGCACTATGAGAAGAGCGGCGCGTACACCGGCGAAATCAGCGCCCAGATGCTCGCCGAGCTCGGCGTCAAGTACGTCATCATCGGCCATTCCGAGCGCCGTCAGTACTTTGCCGAGACCGACGTCACCGTCAACAAGAAGATCCATGCCGCGCTGGATGCCGGCCTCCGTCCGATCGTCTGCGTCGGCGAGTCCCTCCAGCAGCGCGAGCAGGGCGTGACCCTCGAGTTCATCCGCCAGCAGGTCAAGATCGCCCTCGGCGGCGTCGAGCCCTCCGCGGTCAAGCGCATCATCATCGCCTACGAGCCCATCTGGGCCATCGGTACCGGCAAGACCGCGACCGCCGATCAGGCCGAAGAGGTCTGCGGCTGGATCCGCGACTGCATCCGTGAGCTGTACGGCGCCCGCATCGCCCGTGCCGTCACCATCCAGTACGGCGGCTCGATGAACGCCGG
Source organism: Clostridiaceae bacterium (assembly GCA_016297585.1). Taxonomy (GTDB): domain Bacteria; phylum Bacillota; class Clostridia; order Oscillospirales; family QAMX01; genus JAAZKA01. Next base: position 9,748 of record JAEDGJ010000037.1, on the reverse strand, counting down.
CAACGCGGCCGAGCTCCTGTCGAAGCTCGACGTCGACGGCGGCCTCATCGGCGGCGCTTCCCTGAAGGCTCCCGATTTCGCGGCGATCATCAACGCTGCCAATCAATAAGAGACTGCTTTCCCAAAAAGAAAGCATCCACCTGACGCGTATACGCGGAAAGGCGCGCTATGGCGTCTTTCCGCGTTTGCTTTTTGCGCTCCCCCATACCCTAAAACTGCAAGGAAATGAGTTTTGAAACGATGAAAAGACCGATTACTTTGATCATTATGGACGGCTTCGGCATCAATCCGGACAAGACCGGCAACGCCATCGCCGCGGCGAAGAAGCCGAACCTCGACCGCATCTTCGCAGAAAACCCGATGACCGCCATCGGCGCGTCCGGCATGGACGTCGGCCTGCCCGACGGCCAGATGGGCAACTCCGAGGTCGGCCACACGAACATCGGCGCGGGCCGCGTCGTCTATCAGGAGCTGACCCGCATCACGAAGTCCATCCGCGACGGCGAATTCTTCGAGAATCCCGCGCTCGTCGGCGCCGTGGAGAACGCGAAGAAAAAGGGCACCGCGCTGCATCTGATCGGCCTGATGTCCGACGGCGGCGTGCATTCGCACAACACCCATCTGTGGGGTCTTCTGGAGCTTGCCAAGCGCCGCGGACTCGACCGCGTCTATGTGCACTGCCTGATGGACGGCCGCGACGTGCCGCCGGAGTCCGGCGCGGGCTTTGTCGCCGAGTGCGTCGAGAAGACGAAGACGCTCGGCGGTAAGGTCGCCACCGTCATGGGCCGCTACTACGCGATGGACCGCGAAAAGAAGTGGGACCGCGTCGAGCTGGCGTACAACGCGATGGTCTGCGGCGAGGGCGTGCACAATCCCGACCCCGTCGACGCGATCAAAAAGTCCTATGCCGAGGGCGTGACGGACGAGTTCATCAAGCCCGTCGTCTGCACCGACACCGTGATCGGCGCGAACGACTCCGTCGTCTTCTTCAACTTCCGACCCGACCGCGCCCGTGAGATCACCCGCGCGTTCGTCGACCCGGATTTCGACGGCTTTGCCCGCAAAAAGGGCTTTTTCCCGCTGGAATACGTCTGCATGACGCAGTACGACGCGACGATGCCGAACGTGAAGCTCGCGTTCCCGCCCGAGGAGCTGACGATGCCGTTCGGCGAGGTGCTGAGCGCGCATCATATGCGCCAGCTCCGCATCGCCGAGTACACGAAGTACGCGCACGTCACGTTCTTCTTCAACGGCGGCTCCGAAACCGTCTACGAGGGCGAGGACCGCGTGCTGATCGACTCCCCGAACGTGCCGACCTACGATCTCCAGCCGGAGATGAGCGCCTATAAGGTGACGGACGAGGTCTGCGCGCGCATCGACGCGGGCACCTATGACGCGATCATCCTGAATTTCGCGAACTGCGATATGGTCGGCCACACGGGCGTCTTTGACGCGGCGGTCAAGGCGGTCGAAGCGGTCGACGCCTGCGTCGGACGCGTGGTGGAGCATACGCTGGCCGCCGGCGGCATGGCGCTGATCACCGCCGACCACGGCAATGCCGACCGGATGCTTGACGACGACGGCAAGACGCCGTTTACCGCGCATACGACGAATCTCGTGCCCTTCTGCGTCGTCGGCGCGGACCGTCCCGTGACGCTGCGCAGCGGCGGACGGCTTGCCGACATCACGCCGACGATGCTCGACCTGATGGGCATTGAAAAGCCCGCCGTCATGACGGGAGAGAGCCTCATCGAAAAATAAAAAGTGCGGGAGGATGGACGCATGAAGGTATCCGTAACGACGGACGAGATGGCGCGCGCCTACGGCGACGCGGAAGCGCTGAAAAGGCTGGCCGACATCGGCTTTGACGCGGTGGACTTCGGCATGTTCAAATACGATATGCACGGCGAGCTGTTCTGCGGCCCGCAGGCGGATTTCGAGCGCTACTTCGAAAGCCTCGGTCAGACCGCGCGCGACGCCGGTATTGAGATCGGACAGGTGCATTCGCCGATGCCCTCGTATACGGCGAACCCCGAGGAGGACGCGCATATTCTGGAATGCCAGAAGAAGGCGATCCTCGCGGCGTACCGTCTCGGCTCCCCCTATATCATCATTCACCCCTGCATCCCGCAGGAGTACCGCTATGACCATTTCCGCGCGGAAACGCGGGAGATCAATATGAAGTTCTACGGCGAGCTGACGCCGCTGCTCGAGCAGTGCGGCGTCCGGCTCGGCGTGGAGAATATGTTCAACTGGGATCCGGAGAAAAACTGCATCTGCCCGACGGTCTGCTCCTCGGCCGAGGAGATGATCGACTACATCGACGCGCTCGGCCCGCAGTTTGTCGCCTGCCTCGATACCGGGCATGCGCAGCTCTCCGGCTCCGGCGCGCCGGATATGGCAAGAAAGCTCGGGGCAAGGCTCAAAACGCTGCACGTTCACGATAACGACGGCATCTCCGACTGCCATGTCGCGCCGATGCTCGGCTACAACGGCCCGACGCATATGTCGAGCGTCTGCTGGACGGACTTTGCCGCGGCGCTCCGGGAGATCGGCTATACGGGTACGCTGTCCTTTGAGACCGACCAGACGCAGCGGATGTACGGACCGGCGCTGCTGATGGAGTCGACGACGCTGCTTTATAAGGTTGCGCGCGAGCTTGCGCGTATGTGCGAAGGCTAAGGAGGGATTTTCGCATGGCCATCAGCTACAGCGAGGTGCGGTACAAGAATTTCGGGCGCTGCCTGAAGATTGAAAATGCGTTTGCGGAGGTCTATGTCACGCTGGACATCGGTCCGCGCGTCATCCGCTATGCGCTGCGCGGCGGCGCGAACTTCTTCTTTGAGGATCGCGCGCGCGCCGTCTTCCATGACGAGAAGGCGATGTCCGATTACTACGGCAGAGGCGCGGCGTGGTATATCTACGGCGGCCACCGCATCTGGATCAGCCCGGAATCGCTGCCGCGCTGCTACTACCCCGACAATACCCGCGTGCGCTACGAGATCACCGACGCCGGCGTCACGTTCACCCCGGCGCCGCAGCGGAAAAACGGCGTCGCGATGGAGCTGACCGTCGCGCTGGAGGAGTACGGCACGCAGGTGACGGTGACGAACTCGGTGACGAACATCGCCGAGGAGCCGCAGGAGTTCGCCGTGTGGGCGCTGTCCGTGCTGACGCCCGGCGGACTGGAGATCATCCCGCAGAACCGCCACAACACGGGGCTTCTCGGCAACCGCGTCATGGCGCTCTGGCCGTATACCGACATGAGCGACAAGCGCGTGTCGTGGGGAAAAGAGTACATCACGCTCCGGCAGGACAAGCGTGCGCAGACGGCGTTCAAGCTCGGCATGGACAACCGGCGCGGCTGGGCGGCCTACGCCTACCGCGGCGCGCTGTTCATCAAGCGCCTGCCCTTCGTCGAGGACGCGGTCTATCCCGACGGCGGCATGAACTTTGAGACCTATACCTGCGCCAATTTCCTCGAGATGGAGTCGCTTTCCCCGCTTCGTACGGTCGAGCCGGGGAAGCGTGTCGATCATGTGGAGACCTGGTGCATTCTCGACGACGTCAAGGCGCCCCGTCCCGGCGATTTTGCGGCGGTGACGGCGCTTGTCAACCGGCTGATCGAGTAAAAACTGCCCTTTTGCGGCGGCGGGAGCTTCCTGCCGCCGCTTTTTTGCGCAAAAAAATCGGCACTGCGCGGAGAAAAACGCAAGATTTCGGGATTGGGCTTGAAAAATTAACGATTCTCGGTTATAATGAGACGTAACACCATGAACCGGGGAGGCGGAGCGCTTTGGATACGAAACGGGAGATCATCGGCATACGCTTCGACGATGTGACAATGGAAGAAGCGCTCGGGCGCTGCGGGGAGCGGATCGCGCGGAAGGCGGCGGGATATGTCGTCACGCCGAACGCCGAGATGGTCTATGCCGCAAAGCACGATCCGGCGCTCGCGGCGCTGCTCAACGGCGCGGCGCTCGTCGTGCCCGACGGCATCGGCGTCATCTACGCGTCGCGCATCCTCGGACGGCCGCTGCGCGCGAGGGTGCCCGGCGTGGAGCTGGGAGAGAAGCTTGCCGCGCTCTGTGCCGAAAAAGGGTACCGGCTGTACCTGCTCGGCGCAAAGCCCGGCGTCGCGGAAGCTGCGGCGGAGAAGCTCTGCGCAAAATACCCCGGGCTTGCCGTCGCGGGAACGCATGACGGCTATTTTCAGGATGCCGCGCCCGTACTCGACGCGCTGCGCGCCGCGCGTCCGGACGTCGTGTTCGTCTGCACGGGTTTCCCGAAGCAGGAGCGCTTCATGAAGGAGGCGCTGGAGGCGCTGCCGCCGGTGCTGATGCTGGGGCTCGGGGGCTCGCTCGACATTTACGCGGAAAATTTGAAGCGCGCGCCGGTGTTTTTCCGGAAGGCGGGGCTCGAATGGCTCTACCGGCTTGCGCAGGAGCCGCGGCGGATCGGGCGCATGGCAAAACTGCCGCTGTTTTTGGGACTTGCCGTCTGGGAACGATTTCGGAGGAAAGCTGCATGAAAGTAACGCTGATCGCCTATACGCCCGAGCCGGAGCGCGTGATCGCCGCGGCCGCGAAGACCTGCTACGCGTCGAAATCCGTCGGAAGCGTGCTCGAAGGGCTCGATGAGGCGGAAACGGAGCGCTTTGTCGATATGCTGGCGTCGATCGGCCACGAAAGCCCGATCGAGCACGCGAGCTTTACGTTCGCGGTCGAGGGCATCTCGCGCTCCTGCCTCGCGCAGCTCACGCGCCACCGCCTTGCGTCCTACAGCGTCCGCTCGCAGCGCTATGTGTCGGAAAAGAAGTTTACCTACGTTACGCCGCCGGAGATCGAGGACTGCCCGGAGGCGCTGGCGCTCTACCGGGAGGCGATGGAGGCCGATCACCGGTACTATGAGCGGCTCGTCGCGCTGCTGACGGAAAAGCATCTCGAGTCCTTTGCCGGCCGCGAGGACGCGAAGACCCTCGCGCGCAAGAAGGCGCAGGAGGACGCCCGGTTCGTGCTGCCGAACGCCTGTGATACGCAGCTCGTGATGACGATGAACGCCCGGGAGCTGAAGAACTTCTTCCTGCACCGCTGCTGCTCCCGCGCGCAGTGGGAGATCCGCGCGCTGGCCGACGCGATGCTGGAGGAGGTCAGGGCCGTCGCGCCGCATATCTTTGCTGAGGCCGGCCCGCCCTGCGTGAAGGGCGCGTGTCCGGAGGGAAAGATGAGCTGCGGGAAGGCGGCCGAAATGCGGAAAAAATACGGTGCGGAGGCGAAATGAAGATGGGACGCCTGATCGTGCTCGAGGGCGTTGACGGTACGGGAAAAACGACGCAGTTTGAGCTGCTGTGCGCGTATCTCCGGGAGCGGGGTGTGGCGCACCGGGAGCTTGCGTATCCGGATTACAAGGACGAGTCGTCGACGCTCGTGCGGATGTACCTCTCCGGCGCGTTCGGCGAGGATCCGGACGCCGTCAGTCCGTATGCGGCGAGCACCTTTTACGCCTGCGACCGGTACGCGTCGTTCGTGCGGTACTGGAAGCGGGATTACGAGGCGGGAACGCTCTGCCTTGCCTGCCGGTACGCGACGTCGAACGCCGTGCATCAGGGCGCAAAGCTGCCGCCGGAGGAAAGACGGGACTATTACGACTGGCTGTCCGATCTCGAATACCGCCGGATGGGCATCCCGGAGCCGTCGCGCGTCGTGCTGCTCGACCTGCCGGTCGAGACGGCGCTTGACAACATCCGCGCCCGCGCCGGGGAACGGGATATCCACGAGGCGGACGGAGGCTATCTGCGCCGCGCCGCGGAATCCGCGCATACGGCGGCGGCGTACCTCGGCTGGAGAACGGTTTCCTGCGCGGAAAACGGGAAAATGCGCAGCCGGGAAGCGATTTTTGCGGATATTCTGGAACAGGTGCGCGATATACTATAAGGAGCGGTGAAAACGATGGTTTATCTGTTTTTGAAAGACGGCTTTGAGGAAGCGGAAGCGCTTGTGACGGCGGACGTGCTGCGCCGCGCCGGTGCGGAGGTCGTGCTGACCGGCGGAGACGCGGTCACGGGGTCCCACGGCATCCGCGTGGCGTGCGACGCGCCGGTGGACGCGGTCTGCCTCGAGAAAGCCGAGATGCTGATTCTGCCCGGCGGGCTTGCGGGTGTGCAGAACCTGAAGGCGGACGCGCGCGTCATAGCGCTTCTGCGGGATGCCGCCGCGCGCGGGATCCGGATCGCCGCGATCTGCGCCGCGCCGACGATCCTCGGGGAGCTGGGGCTGCTGCGCGGAAAGCTCGCGACCTGCTATCCCGGCTGCGAAGACGCGCTCGAAGGAGCCCAGCTTCCCGGCGCGGGCGTTGTGACCGACGGGAAGATCACGACCGGCAAGGCCGCGGGCACCGTCTACGCGTTTGCGTACGAGCTGGCGCGGCTGCTCTGCGGGGAGGAAGCCGCCGACCGCGTGCGCGCGGGGATGTATGCCGGAGAAGACGCGCCGGTCATCCGCCGTTGAACGCGCAGAAGGCTGCCCTGCGCCGGGAGCTGCTCGCACGACGCGAGAGGGTGCCGGAAAGCGTCCGTCGGGAGCGCGACCGCGCCATCGCGGAACGGCTTGCGTCCGTCCTGCCGGAGGGCTGCGTCTTTTTCTACGTCGGCGCGGGCTTTGAGATCGCGACGCTGGGCATCATTGAGGAACGGCTTGCGCGCGGATTGGGCGTCTGCGTGCCGCTGTGCGGCGGCAGAGGCGAGATGACCGCGCGGGAGATCCGTTCCTCCGGCGAGCTGCGGCCGGGACGCTACGGCCTGCCCGAGCCGCCGGGCAGCGCGCCGATCGCGGAATGTCCCGCGGCCGTCGTCGTGCCGGGACTGGCGTTTACGCCCGGGGGATACCGGCTCGGACGCGGCGGGGGCTACTACGACCGCTATCTTGCGGCGCATCCGGAAATTTTTGCGGTGGGGCTGTGCTATGAGGAATTTCTGATGCCGCTTCCCGTGGATCCCTATGACCGGCGGGTCGGCGCGGTCGTGACCGAAAGGAGACTACTCTCATGCAGCTAAAGCCGTCGGCGCTCGCGGGATGGGCGCTCTTTCTGCTGCTGTTGTTTTTAAGCGTTTTCAACGCGTTTGCGCAGCTCGGCACGTTTGTTTCCACGAGTGCTGCGACCTATCTCGTACTCGGCGGCGCGGATCTGCTCATTTTTGGCGTGCCGACCGTGTTTCTGAAAAAATACCGGCCGCTTGTGGGGCTGATTTCCCTGCGGGGCCGTCCGCCGCGCCGCGGATTCGCGATGAACATCCTCTTTTCGTCGCTGGCGCTGGCGCTGCTGTCGTTTGTATTGAACTGCCTGTGCCTGCTGCCGCAGGGAAAGACGCCCGCGGGACTCGCGGCGTACTATCCCATCCGCCCGGAGATCCCGGGAGGGCTCATGTGGGTCGTCATCGCGTCGCTTGTCGTCGTGCCGGCGGTCGTGCAGGAGCTTTTCCTGCGCGGCGCGGTCTTTTCGCTGTATGAAAAGCGCGGCACGGCGGCGGCCGTCATTCTGTCCGCCTGCGCGTACGCGATGCTGCAGCGGTCGCCGGAGACCATCCTGCCGGCACTGGCGGCGGGGCTGGGGTATGCGCTGCTCCAATACTGTACGGGATCGGTCTGGGCGCCGGTTTTTGCGCATATGGTGAACAACGGCTACGCGCTGTTTATCTCCTGGCTGTCCGTGCAGGTTCCGTATAATACGGCCTGGGAGTATTTTATCGCCGCCAATGTGGCCTGTATGTTCCTCTGCGCCTATGTTGCGATCCGGACGCTGCGCAATCTGGTCCGCGAGGGACAGGTGCCGGTGACGGATCCCGGCCCGGGCGCGCTCCGCGTCAACCTGACGGGCGCGGCGGGAACGATGGGATTTTTGCTGTTCGCGGCGCTGTTTGTTGCACGGATTGTCATCACCATCGTCGCGCGGCTTGCGTGACGGCCTTTTCGGAAGAAAGAGAGTTGCCATGTCCGAACAAGAACGTACCGGGAAGCACCGGGAGGACGAGGGGCGGGAGAAAAAACCGTCCGGCTCGCTTGCGGAATTTCTCGAGGAAGCGTCGGCGGAGGTCTCTGCCGACGAGCTGGAAGCGCTGCTGTCCGAGCCGTCCGCCGCGCCGCGGGAGGAGCCGTCCGCACAGGAGTGGATGCCGCCGCAGGAGGGCGAGCCGGAGAATACGGAATATCTCCCGAAGCCTGCCCTGGAGGCCGAGGTCGAGGTGACGGCGGACGAGGTGCGCGCCGTGCCGCGGAAGCGCCGCCGCGTGCGGGGAGGCGCCCGCCACGGCTGTCTGGTCGCGGTCGCCTACGCCGCGTTCATCCTCGGCATTTCCATGATCCTGTCCTCGTTTGTCATCCTGTTTGCCAACGAGGTTTTCGCGTTTGTCAAGCCGGACATCGCGACCGTGGTGGAAGTGACGGAGGACGATACGTTTTCGACGATCTCGGAGAAGCTTTCGGACGCGGGCATCATCCGGTATCCGGCGCTGTTTAATCTCTATCTGAACATCGCGAAGTCCGGTACGACGTTTGAGCCGGGGCAGTACGAGGTCAGCGCGAAGCTCGACTATCCCGCCATCGCCCGCGCGATGCGCAAGACGACCGTCCGCGAGACGGTGCGCGTGACCGTGCCCGAGGGCTACACCACGGCGCAGATCGTGACGCTGCTGGCGCAGAAGAACGTCTGCTCCGAGGAGGCGCTCTACGCCGCGATCGAGACGGAGGACTTCGATTACGACTGGCTGACGGAGCTCGGGGAGGGAAAACGGCGGCTCGAGGGGTATCTGTTCCCGGATACCTACGAGTTCTACGTCGAGGACGACCCGAAAGCCGTCATCGGCAAGTTCCTTGCAAACTTCGGCGCGAAATATAACGAGGACCTGCGTGCGGCGACGGAGAAGACCGGTTACAGCCTGCGCGAGATCGTCATCATCGCGTCGATGATCGAGCGTGAGGCCAAGCTGTCCGAGGAGCGCCCCGTGATCGCGTCGGTCATCTACAACCGTCTGGACAGCGCGAAGTTCCCCTATCTCCAGATCGACGCGACCGTCGCCTATATCCTCGGCCGCGCGCCGACCGATGCCGACCTGACGATCGACGACCCCTACAACACCTACGTCAACGAGGGGCTTCCCCCCGGCCCGATCGCGAACCCAGGGCTCGCGTCCATTCAGGCGGCGCTTGACCCGACCGAGACGGGATACTATTTCTATGTCGCGCGCCGCGACGGCTCGCACATCTTCTCCCGCACTGCAGCGGAGCACGAGGAAGCGATCCGCGAGGTCAGCGGTCAGTAACGGCAGTCTTTGGAGAACAATACAAAGTGCCGCCGGTTCGGAAAAATCTCCGACCGGCGGCACTTTTTGCCTGAATGCGGTTTTGACGGTTCGCAGACGGGTTGCGTGTCCGGCGAAGGCCGTCAGGAGAGGCTGTCGCGGAGCTGCTCCACGCTCGAGCAGCCGATGACCGCCGCGGCGGGCACCTCGTTTTCCGTGATATACGACAGCACGATCGACGCGGGGGAGCGTCCGGTGCGCGCCGCTTCCTCACGCACGCGCTCGAGCCGTTCGAGGTTTTCCGGCGTCGCAAACCTTGCCCGTGCCTTTTCGGAGAGCGATTCGAGTCCTCCCGCGATCGCCTTCGAGAAAAATCCCTTCGCCTGCGACGAAAACGCCAGCACGGGGAAGCGGTTTTCCCGGTACCACGCGTATTCCGTATCCGTCATGCACACG
>JAEDGJ010000002.1 GCA_016297585.1 Clostridiaceae bacterium | reverse complement strand
CTTGACACCGTCGCCGTGCGCTTCCCCGCCCATCCGACCGCGCGCGCGATCATCCGTGCCGCGGGCGTCCCGATCGCGGCGCCGTCCGCGAATCTCTCGGGGCATCCCTCTCCGACGACGTTTGCGCACGTTCTCCACGACATGGAGGGACGGGTGGACGCCATCGTGGACGGCGGCGACTGCGGCGTCGGCGTCGAATCCACCGTCGTCGCGATCGAGCGGGACGCCGTCCGCGTCCTGCGTCCCGGCGGCATCTCGCCGGAGATGCTCGCGCGGGTGCTCGGGGAGGGCAAGGTCGTCGTCGACCCGGGCGTGACGCAGCCCGTCGAGGGCGTGCCGCGCAGTCCGGGCATGAAGTACCGCCATTACGCGCCGCTGGCGCCCATGACCGCCTACCTCGGCTCGCCCGACGCCACCGCCGCGCGCATCCGCCGCGACATCGAGGGCGTGCCGGACTGCGCCGTCCTCTGCTATGACGAGTACCGCACGCGCTTTCCCTGCCCCGTCGTCACCTTCGGGTCAAAGGACGACCCCGCGGCACAGGCGCACCGGCTGTTCGACGCGCTGCGCAGGCTTGACGACTGCGGCGCGAAGGTGCTGTTTGCCCAGTGCCCGGGGGATACCGGCGTGGAGCTTGCGGTGTCGAACCGCCTGAAACGCGCGGCGGGGTTCCATCTTGTGACCGTGGAGGACTGACATGAAAATTCTCGGACTGACGGGTCCCTCCGGCGCGGGAAAGGGCGAGGCGGGACGGATCTTTGCGTCCCTCGGCGCGCGCGTGCTCGACTGCGACGCGCTCTACCATGAAATGCTGCGCACCGACGGCGCGCTGCGCGCGGAGCTTGCCGCCGCGTTCCCGGACTGCGCGGACGCGGAGGGCGGCGTCGACCGGAAGCGGCTCTCGCGGCTCGTTTTCGCGGATGCGGAACAGCTCTCGCGCCTGAACGCCATCGCGCACCGCCATATCACCCGCGCGATCCGCGAGACGCTCGAGGTCTACGCGCGCGAAGGGGCGGAGGTCGCCGTGCTCGACGCGCCGACGCTGTTCGAGGCGCACGCCGACACCCTCTGCGACTGCACCGCGGCGGTGCTTGCGCCGGTTTCCCTGCGCGTCGAGCGGCTGCGCGGCCGCGACGGGCTGCCGGATGAGGCGATCCTCGCGCGCATCCGCTCCCAGCCGGACGACGCATTCTTCCAAACGCACTGCACCTACATCCTCCGCAACGACGGAGATCTCGAAACGCTCCGCGGCAGCGCGGCCGCGCTCTATAACACGATAAAGGAGAACGCAACATGAAGGATTTACGCGAGCAGCTCTTTTACACGCCGAAAAACGGCTATGACCGCATCGGCGAGGAACAGCGCGACGCCATTTTCGCGCTCGGCGAGGACTATAAGGCGTTTTTGAATCACGCCCGCACCGAGCGTGCCGCCGTGCAGTACTGCGTCCAGCTCGCGGAGAGCGCGGGCTTTGTGCCGTACCGCGAGGGGATGCCGCTGACCGCCGGCGACCGCATCTACACCGTCAACCGCGGCAAGGCCATCATGCTCGCCGTCATCGGCCGCAAGAGCCTCGCCGAGGGCATCCGCATCGCCGCCGCGCACGTCGACGCGCCCCGGCTCGACCTCAAGCCCCTGCCGCTGACGCAGGAGGCGGGCGAGCTCTGCACGCTGCGCACCCACTACTACGGCGGCATCAAGAAGTACCAGTGGACCGCCATCCCGCTGGCGCTGCAGGGCGTCGTGGCGCTTCGCGACGGCAGCGTCGTCGACGTTGAGATCGGCACGCATCCGGGCGACCCCGTCTTCACCGTGACGGACATCCTGCCCCATCTCGGCAAGGATCAGATGGCGAAGTCCGCGGCGGAGGCCGTGACCGGCGAGAACCTGCGCGTGCTCTGCGGCTCCGTGCCGGAGGGTGACCCCAAGGATTCAGACCGCGTGCGCTTTGCGGTGCTGAAGCTCCTAAACGAGCAGTACGGCATGACCGAGGCGGATTTCCTCTCCGCGGAGCTGTCGATCGTGCCCGCCTTCCCCGCCTGCGACGTCGGCTTCGACCGCGCGCTTGTCGGCGGCTACGGGCAGGACGACCGGAGCTGCGCGTTTGCCGAGCTGTCCGCGCTGGCCGCCGTCAAGGTGCCCGAAAAGACCGCCGTCTGCATCTTCGCCGATAAGGAGGAGATCGGCAGCGTCGGCGCGACCGGCATGCAGTCGCAGTATTTCGACATGTTCATCGCGTCCCTGTGCCGCGCGCAGGGCGTGGCGCTCCTCGACTGCTTCGGACGCTCCGAATGCCTCTCCGCCGACGTCAGCGCCGCGTATGACCCGCTGTATGCCGAAGCGTACGAGAAATCCAACTCCGCGGTCGCCAATTACGGCATGAGCCTCGTCAAATACACCGGCTCCCGCGGCAAATCCGGCTCCAACGACGCAAACGCCGAGTATCTGGGGAGACTCCGCCGCGCGTTCGACGACGCGGGCGTCGTCTACCACTGCTGCGAGCTCGGCAAGGTCGATCAGGGCGGCGGCGGCACCGTCGCGGGCTTTATGGGCAACCGCAACATCGAGACCGTCGACGTCGGCGTGCCGGTGCTGTCGATGCACGCGCCGTTCGAGGTCGTCTCGAAGCTCGACGTCTATATGACCACCCGCGCCATCCGCGCGTTCTATATGATGGATTCCGACGAGGAGGACGGCGAGTAAGGCGCCGTCCGAGCTGCAAAAAACCTCTGCCCGTCATGGGGCAGAGGTTTTTTGCGGCTATCGTCCGAAACGCTCCGGGACGCTTACAGCCGGTCGAAGGTCTTCACGCCGGTGCGCAGCAGATAGAGGAAGAACCCCGCGTCGATCAGGATGAGCGCCGCGGCGATGGCGGAGAGGACCGCGATGGGGGAGAACACGCGCCCGAGCAGCGCGTAGGCGATGCAGCCCGCCAGAACGAGCGCCATGCCGCCGCACATCGCGAGCAGCACCGAGCCGCTCTGCTTGACCACGACGGTCTCGTTGACCCAGTCGAAGCGCGGCATCCAGAGGTTTGCGCAGAGTCCGAAGACGGCGGCGAAAATCTGGAAGAGCTGCGGCAGCAGGAAGACGAGGAACGCCATCGGCGCATCCATCGGCAGCACGAGGATCGCGGCGACGGACAGGAGTACCAGCGGCGGCAGTCCGACGACGAGGTTTGCCGCGACCTTCGACCAAAGGATCGTCGAGGACTCCACCGGCAGCGAGCGGAGGATCCAGAGCCGCCGTCCCTCAAGCGAGATCGACGGCGCGGTCAGGAGGGTCATGACCGCGAGGAACGACGCGGCCGCGATGACGAGCGCGGGCAGCAGCTCCTCAAACCCCGCAAGCTCCGGCAGCAGCGTTACGATCGCCTGCCCGCGCAGGAGCAGCATGACCGCGCATATGATCTCGAGCAGCACGCCGAAGCCCGCGTTGAACAGATACGCCGGCAGCGAGAAAAACCGGCGCAGCTCGCGCCCGAGCAGCGCCCGCGACGGCGGGGTGACCTTCAGCGCGCGCTCGTGGTAGACGGCTTTCTTCACGCCGCGGCTCGTCGTGACGATGCGGAGGAACGTGCGCGACAGCAGCAGATAGACGAGCGCCATCGGCAGGCAGGTCCAGAGGAGGTACAGCAGGAACGAGAGGGGAGAGGGCTGCTCCGCCGCCATCGCAAACCAGTACACCGGCGGCAGAAAGCGGCGCATCGCGTCCAGCATCGCGCCGCCGCTTTGCAGGAGCAGCGCGAGGATGTCGTTTGCGCGCGTGATGAACCAGAAGTAGACTGCGAAGAAGCCAAGCAGCACGATGTAGTACGCGAGGTTCTTGACGCGCAGCTTCGACGAGATCCACGCGATCAGCCAGCCCACGGCGCAGTCGACCGCGAGAGAAAACGTCGGCAGCAGCACGAAGCCGAGGCACAGCACAACGATGCCGGACGCCGAAACGGTGCAGCACATCAGGTAGACGGCAAGCGTCGGAATCATCAGAAGGAGCATATAGAGCGCGTTTAAGCCCCAGAGCATCCCGATGCGTGAAAAGAGGATCATCCACGGCGGGATCGGCATCGACAGCAGCAGATTGTTGTCGTTTGCGTCAAAAAGCTGCTTTTCCGTCGTGAAAAGCGAGCCGATGACGCTCAAAATCAGCCCGATCAGCCCCGCGAAGACGAACAGCAGGTACTGCAGCTCCGTTCCGCCGACGCTCTGCGCGATGCCGTAGAGGATGGAGCCGAACGAGAACAGCAGGCAGGCCACGACATAGACGGCGAGCAACGCAAACAGCACGACGCGCCCCTTTGACGCTTTGCCGCGGCGCATCCGGGCGAACATGGAGTTTGCCATCGCCTGCGCGCGGGTACGCAGCAACGCTTTCAGCATGTCAGTTTTCCTCCAGTTCCAAAAAGACGTCCTCCAGCGACGCGTCGCCGCGCACTTCCTCCGTCGTGCCCGAGGCGATGAGCCGCCCCGACTTGATGATGGCGACCTTGTCGCAGAGCTTTTCGACGACCTCCAGCACATGGGACGAGAAGAAGATCGCCCCGCCGCGGTCGCAGAGCTCGCGCATCACGCCCTTCAGGGCGTGGGACGCGACCGGGTCGAGTCCGACGAACGGCTCGTCGAGGATCATCAGCTTCGGCTCGTGCAGCAGCGCGGAGATGACCGCGAGCTTCTGCTTCATGCCGTGGGAATAGGCGGAGACCGGCTGCGCGAGGTCGGCGGTCAGCCCGAAGGTCTCCGACCAGCGGCGGATGCGCTCCTCACGGGCGGCTTTGGGGACCTGATAGATGTCGGCGATGAAGTTTAAGTACTGGATGCCGGAGAGGAACTCGTAGAGATCGGGATTGTCCGGGATGTAGGCGATCCGGCGCTTGACCTCGATGGGGTTATCGCGCACGGAGATGCCGTCGACGGTGATCTCGCCGCCGTCAAACTGCAGAATGCCGCAGCAGGACTTGATCGTGGTCGTCTTTCCCGCGCCGTTGTGGCCGATGAAGCCGTAGATCTCGCCGGGCGCGATATGCAGCGACAGATCGTCGACGGCCTTCTTGCCGCCGTAGGTCTTGGTCAGATGTTCGATTCGCAGCATGGATGATGATGCCTGCCTTTCTCATAAAAAGACCGGGACTCGCGTTGCCCCCGGTATGCTTCCATTATACCGCGCCGCCGCGGGAAAGACAATCGATTTGCGCCGAAATGTCGGGAAAGGCCGCCGGATTATACAAAGACGGGGCGCAGGGCCTCCGGGGGGAGAGCGAAAAAAT
The DNA here is from genome assembly GCA_016297585.1 of Clostridiaceae bacterium. Lineage (GTDB taxonomy): Bacteria > Bacillota > Clostridia > Oscillospirales > QAMX01 > JAAZKA01. Next base: position 56,074 of record JAEDGJ010000002.1, on the reverse strand, counting down.
CCCGGCGGCAGGGGAAAAACTGCCGCCGGGAATAAGTTTTGCGGGATGCCTTACTTGATGATCTCGCCCTTGTCGGTCGGGGTCAGGCCGGCGGCGTTCGTCTCGTCGACGTCGATGTGCATCGCCTTGGCGTACTTGGAGCTGACGCGCACGACGGTGTCGCCGAAGGTGACGGGGCGGGAGCCGTTGGTCTTGACGGAGACGATCTGGCCGTTCTCAAGGCCCCACTCCTGCGCCTCTTCGGGGGTCAGGTGGATGTGGCGCTTCGCAACGATGACGCCTTCGCTGATGGTGACGGAGCCGCACGGGCCGATCAGCTCGCAGCCGGCGGAGCCTTCGAGGTCGCCGGACTCGCGCACGGGCGCGGTGACGCCGATGGTGCGGCAGTCGGTCAGCGTGATTTCAACCTGCGTCGCGGGACGGACCGGTCCGATGATGGACACGCCCGGGAACGAGGAGCGCGGGCCCTTGACCTGCACCTTTTCCTCGGAGAGGTACTGCCCCGGCTGAGAGAGCCACTTCTTCGGATGGAGCTCGTAGCCCTTGCCGAACAGCGTTTCGAGGTCTTCCTGCGTAACGTGCAGATGGCGCGCAGAGGTTTCGATCATGATTTCCATGGGTATCAGAATCCTTCCTTAGAATAAAATCTATCGATCATCGCGCTTTGTTCCCTCAAAAAAGGGACGAAAAAGCGCGAAAATCAGGCGTTTTGCGGCTGCATTGCCCACATCTTGCGGCAGACGGTGTCGACGTCCTCCGTGATGCCGCATTCGAAGACGACAAAGCCCGAGTAGCCGGTGTCGGCGATCGCGCGGAACACGTTCGGATAGTTGATCTCGCCGGTGCCGGGCTGGCAGCGTCCCGGCACGTCGCCGATGTGGATGTGGCCGATATATTCGATGTTGTCGCGGATGTTGTTGATGACGTTGCCCTCCGTGATCTGCTGGTGGAAGACGTCGTAGAGCACGCGCACGTTCGGGCTGCCGACCTCGCGGACGACCGCCACGGCCTCCGCGGTCGTGTTCAGGTAGTGCCCCTTGTGGGAGATCAGGCGGTTTAACGGCTCGAGCACGAGCGTGACGCCCGCGGCCTCGGCGAGCTTTGCCGCCGCGCGGATGTTGCAGACGAGGCTTGAGTGCTGCGTCTCGCGCGGGACGTCCGGGATCTCGTTGCCGGAGGTGATGACGATGTTTTTGACATCGAGCACCTTCGCCGCCGCGATGGACTCCTCGATCGCGCCGAGGAAGGCGTCGCGGGCGTCGTCGTGGACGATGCCGTGCGTCCAGGCGATCATTTCCTGCTTGGCGGGATCCTCGGAGCCGAAGTTGATCGCGGAAATGACCATGCCGGCGTCGTCAAACGCCTTTTTCAGGCGCGGCAGGTCGAGTCCCTTCCAGCCGAGGACCTCCATCGCGCGGAAGCCGCGCTTTGCCGCCTCGGCGGGCTTGTCGTAGATCTCACCCGGAAACCAGCCGACGCTGGCCGTTAAGGTATACATCTCGTTTTCCTCCTTATGTATGGTCAGAAATCGTAATCGATGCGCACGGGCAGGCCGGTCTTCGAGGATTCCACCGCCGCCAGCGCCGCCGCAACGGTCTTCGCGCCCTCGAGCGCCGTCGTGCGGATGGGCAGGTCGCGTGCGATGCAGTCGGAAAACTCCCGGATCTCCGCCGTCATGTTGTGGTTGTTGATGTCGATCGGGATCTTCACGGGAGCGGTGTGCCCGCCCTCGTTTTCGGTCGAGAAGAAGGTCAGCTCGGGGCTCGTGTTGTCGCAGATGATCGTGCCCTTCGAGCCGTAGAACACGCTGCGCATCGTATAGTCGCGCTTGCAGCCCGTCGAGACGAACACCTTGCCGATGACGTCGCCGGGGAACTTCCAGACGGAGATCGTGCAGTCGTCCGTCGGCCAGGAGGGGAGCATCTTGCGGTTTGCGTAGGCGAACACCTCGTACGGGTCGCCCGCCATCCAGCGCAGCAGGTCGACCGCGTGGCAGCCGCCGCCGAGGAAGCCGTGACGGCGCGGGTCGAGCCGCCAGCCGCCATGGCCGGGGATCTTCGCGTAGTCGTGCGCGTATTCGCTCTCGACGAAGAACAGCTCGCCGATGTCGCCGCGCTCGATCATCTCATGCGCCCGCACAAATCCCGGCGCGTACCGGCAGACCTGCCCGACCATGAACTTGCGGTCGGACGCCTTCGCCGCGCGCACCATCTTCCGGCACTCGTCCCACGACAGCGCCATCGGCTTTTCGCAGAGGACGTGCTTACCGGCCTCGAGCGCCGCGACGGACATCTCACAGTGCCACTGATCCGGCGCCGTGACGACGACGGCGTCGATGTCGTCGCAGGCGAGCACCTCCCGGAAGTCCGTATAGGTGCGGATCCACGGGTGCGCCTCCTTCTCCTGCGCGAGCCGCTCGGGATCGACGTCGCAGACGGCGACCAGCTCGGTGTTTTCGTTTTCCAGAATGCCGCGGATGTGGGCATCCGCGATGCCTTTGGCGGAAAGGGTGGCGAAACGGAGCTTTTTCATGGGCGTGCCTCCTTATATGGTGGTCCTCCGGCGGGAAAAAACGCTTACGCCTCCGCCGGGGAGATTTCGATGAGGAATGCGGAGAAGCCGACGGCGATGAAGTCGATATACGGATAGTCGGACGCCATGAGTCCGGAGGAGACGAGCACGTTTTCATGCGCGGCGTCCGTGGCGTAGACGCGGTAGGAGGTCAGGCGGTCGATGCCGCGGACCTCGACGCGCACGGTCTCGTCGGCGGACGCGTAATGGGAGACGGCGAGCACGCGGCGAGCGCCGTCGGTCGCGCCGCAGGCATAGAGCCCATCACCCTGCACCGCCGTTTCGGCGAGCGTGCCGAGGCGGTACAGCGTATTCCAGTACCGCAGCGCATAGAACTGGCGCGTCGGAGCCAGTGTGTTCAGATGGAAGATGCCACAGTAGGGCAGCGTCGGCTGCGCGTCATAGTAGGCTGCGGCGTCGACGGCGTTCTCCTGCATCCGGCACAGGACGGCCAGTCCATGCGCGGCGCCTTCTGCCTCGGGCATCCGGGCGAACATGTTTTCGCCCGAAAGGTTCCACTCGTCGAGAATGCTCTCCGTCGCGGTCATGCCGCAGCGATCGAGCAGCGCACGGACATAGCGCGCGTGCGCGGCAAACTTCTCGGGGTCCTCCGAGTACAGGTGCCAGGAGAAAAAGTCAAGCGGGATCGCGCGTTCCGCGCAGAAGGGTACGAACGCTTCCGCCCAGTCGACAAAGCTCTGACACCGCTGCTGCCAGGGGGTAAGCTCGGTCTCTCCCTTGGGGTTGTCCGTGAGCGCATAGAAGCCGCAGGAGGCGTAGCCGCCGATCTTGATCGACGAAAAGCACGCCTTCAGGCGGCGGGCGGTGACCTCGTACAGCTCGAAATACTGCTCTCTTGTGCCGATCCACATCCGTTCAGACTCCGGCTCGTTCCAGATCTCCCAGTATTCGATGCCGGCGTGCATGCCGTCCTTCCAGCCCTCGTTGTAGTGGCGGACGATGTGCTCGCAGACGGCCGCCCATTTTTCGGGGTCCTTCGGCGCGTAGATGAAGCGCTTGACGGGCGTGTGCTCGATGGACACGCCGAGACGGTAGATGGGCTTTGCGCCCACGTCGAGGATGGCCTGTATGTACGCGTCGGTCTGGGAGAAATCATAGCTTTCCGGGTCGTCCGGGTCGGCGCCAAAATCCCGGAAAATGCATGGAATATCGACAAACGCGCCGGAGCCGAACGGATACTCGGTGTCGTGCAGGCGGCAGAGCGGAATACCGGCCTCGCGGAACAGCGCAGACGCGTCGCGGAAAAATCCGGTGGTCTTCGGGCCGTTGTTTACGCCGTGCAGAGGCCGAATGGCGCCCTTCCCGGCTGCAAAATCGACGGTAATCTGGTTTGTCATGCAAAAAACCCCCTTTATGCGCCCGCTGCGCCCGAATATGCGCCGCGCCGCTTTTTTGTGTCTCTATCATAACACACTCCGGCAGATTATGCAAGGGTTTTTGGGTCGTTTTGCTTGACAGCGTGCCGGATCCGGCGCTATAATGACAGTATCCGATTTCATGCAGGGAGATGAGCCGTATGTCCGTTCCGACCTCCGCCGAATGGCTGGAGCTGACCCCCGACGAGTTCTTTGAGCGACGCGACGCCTGCTCCGTGTGCTATATGCCCTACGGCTATCCCGAGGCGCACGGCGTCTACAATCCCCTCGGCGTCGATTTCTACATCTCGACCGCCGTCGTGCGCCGCGCGGCGTCCCACGGCGGCATCATCGCGCCGCCCTTTGCCTGGCACATCGACGAGGAGCCCGCCTTCAACTGGGGCATCGACTCCTGCGGCATGGGCGAGCAGGTCGTCGCCGCCATCCCCTGCGATCTCTTTTTGCACAATGTGCTCTACCACATCCGCGCAATGGACGCAAGAGGCTTTCGCGCCGCGGCGCTCATCACCGGACACTGCGTCCCCGGACTGGACGAGGACGTCCGGCTGCTGATCGACTACTACCGCCGCCGCACCGGCACGCCGATGCAGATCGTCTGGGAGGTCGCCTACGACGGGCCTCTCGCGCCCGAGAAGCTGCCCGGGCACGACACGCACGCCGGCACCGTCGAGACCTCGATCGCGTGGGCGCTGCATCCGGAGCTTGCGCATCCGGAACGGCTCGGCAAGCCCGCCCGCCGCGCCTTCGAGGGCGGGGGCAACGAGGCGTTCGACGCCTTCTGCGCGCCGAAGGGCTTCCCCGAGGCCGAAAAATGGACGGTCCCCTCCGTCGAATACGGGCGGTACTGCACCGAACGCGCCGGGGATAAGCTCGCGGAGCTGGCCCGGCGGCTGCTTGCGTCGTACGACGACACCCGTCCGCGTCCGGCGGCGCCCGATTTCAACCGCACGGCGGAGCTCTGGGCGGGCTTTGTGCGCATCACCTCCCGCTACTGGAGGTCGACGATGACCGTCGGGCAGTACGACCGGCACGAAAGCCACCCTGCCTTCCCCGGCTGGGATGTTTTCGGCGTGGAAGACGCCGCGGGACCCCGGAGGAACGGCTGATGTTCGGAAGCGAAATCGGGATCGATCTCGGCGCCTCGACCGTGCGGATCTATGTGCGGGGACGCGGCATCGTGCTGCGGGAGCCGTGCGTCGTCACGCGGGACCGCGGCACGGGGGAGATTTTGGAGACCGGCGCCGCCGCGCAGAGGATGCTCGGGCGCACGCCCGGGAGCATCGAAGCGCTCCGTCCGCTGCGGGACGGCATCGCCGCCGACCCGGAGATGACGCAGCGGCTGCTGCGCGCGTTCCTTGCGCGCGTGCCGGTCTCGAAGCTGTTCCGGCCGGAGCTCATGCTCTGCGTGCCGCCGCAGCTCGACGGGGAAGAAGCGCGCGCCGTCGTCGATGCCGGGCTGCGCGCGGGTGCCAGGCGCGTCCGGCTCATCGGGACGACGATGGCGGCGGCGCTCGGCGCGGGCTTGGAGATCGGCCGCCCGCAGGGGAATATGGTCATCGACATCGGCGGCGGCACGACCGACATCGCGGTGCTGACGATGGGCGAGATCGTCGAGGAGGCTTCCGTCCGCACCGCGGGCGCGAGCTATGACGGGGCGATCGCCGCCTATCTGCGCCGGCAGTATAACCTGCTGATCGGCGAGCGCACCGCCGAGGAGCTCAAAGTCGGCATCGGCTGCGTCTATCCGCGGCCGGAGGAGCTGACGGCGGAGGTGCGCGGCCGCTGCCTGCTGACGGGGATGCCCCGGACGGTGGAGGTGACGTCCACGGAGCTTCTGGATGCCGTGGAGGAGGTCACCTGCGCCATTCTCGACGCGATCCACGGCGTGCTCGAGCGCACGCCGCCGGAGCTTGCCGCGGACATCGCGGCGAACGGCGCGGTGCTGACCGGCGGCGGCTGCCTCATCTGGGGTTTTGCGCAGATGCTCGCCGAGCGCACGGGACTGCCCGCGCGCATTGCGGACGACGCGGCGGCCTGCGTCGTCTGCGGCGCCGGAAAGGCGATGGAAAAACCCGAAAAATACGCGCGGCGCGACGAAGACCCGGGACGCGCCGCAGATTGGAAATGACTATGAGTAAGCTTTCGGCAAAGCTGCGCGGCGTACCGCGTTTTTATATCGACATCGCGTTCCTGTTCATCGCGGAGGTGCTCTGGGTGATCGGCTTCCAGATGTATCAGGGACAGCTCGCCGTCTATATGAACGACATCGTGGACAACCCGCGGCTGGTCAGCTTCATCCAGTCCGTCGGCAGCTTTTTCGGCATTCTGGCGCTGGCGGCGGGCTTTTTGAGCCGCCGGATCAACCTGAAATGGCTGCTCGTCCTCTGCTGGGGCGTGACCGTGCCCGCGCCGCTGCTGTTTGCGCTCGCCCACAGCGCGACCCTGCTGCTCATCGGGCAGTTCTGCTATTCGCTGACCACGATGTTCGCGCCCGCCGTCATCCTCTATATCTTCGATTACGACTATCCCGGCAACAAGCTGTCCGTCTATCTGCTCTACTGCCTCGTCAGCCAGGTGGCGTCCGTCGTGGGTCCCACCATCGGCGGCGCGGTCGCGACGTTCTGCGGGATGCGCGGGATGCTCCTGATCGCCTTCGTGCTCTTCTCGCTTTCCACGCTGTCGACGATGATGATGTCTCCGGCAAAGCCGCAGGCGCAGCCCCGCGCGGCGGTCGCCGATACGGCCGTTCCGGCGCCGTCCGACGCGTCCGCGCGTCCGAGGTTTTCGCTGTCGCGGCATCTGCGCACCTACGGCGTCATCTACGGCTGGATGTTCTTTTTCATGACGCTGCCCGCCATCCAGAGCATCGCCGAGCCGCTCGTGTCCGTCTTCCTCTCCGATCACCGGGGGCTGACGACGGCGCAGATCGGCTACGGCTTCACCGGCTGCTGCTTCGGCGGCGTGCTGCTGACGATGCTGATCCGCAAATACGGGGAGAAGACGTCCGCGTTCGCCGTGATGACGGCGCTTGCCGTCGTGTTCGCCTGCGCCGATTTCGGCTTCCACGGCGCCGGCTTCTGGCTGATGCTGGCGATGCTGACGCTGCGCGGCGCGTCGAAGACCGTCATCTTCTACGCGCAGGGAAAGTTCACCGAGATCACCGAGCAGTCCGCCGGCGCGCAGAAGGGGATGTTCGTCTCCGCGTTCATCGCCGTGCGCTCGCTGCTCGTCACGTTTGCCAACAACATCGGCGGCAGCCTTTATGTCAAGTCCCCGACGCTGCCGTTTGCCGCCGAGCTCTGCGGCATCGCGGTCTGGCTTGGCCTGTTCGTGCTGTTTGCCCTCCGCGTCCGCAAAAAGGCGGCCGCGAGCGAAGGCTGAAATCACGGTTTGTACAGAAAAACGCCCCTTCGGCAGAAAAAACGCTGCCGAAGGGGTGCTTTTTTGCGCCGGAAGGGAGCTTTTTCAGTACCGCACGATCCGCAGGCCCCGACGGAAGCCGATTTCGACGTCCGCAAGGGCGAGCCCCGCGTCCGTGCCGGTGCAGGCAAACTCAAGCGAGAACGAGGTCACGCTGCGGCGGCGCAGGGGACGCGACACGGTCGCGGCCAGCCCGGTTTCGGACGCCGTGACGGAGACCAGCTCGGGACAGAGCACGGGCAGGTTTTCCTCGAGCTCGTCGCAGCGGCAGGAGACGGAGAAACGGGACGCCGTATCGCGCAGCAGGGTCAGCCGGACGGCGTCGAGGTGTTTGTGATACCCCGGCAGGCCGCAGTCGAGCGCGCCGGTGCGCCAGCGTGCGGGAAAGGGGACGCCCGCGTCGTCGCCGCGGTCTTCGAAGCGGCGGATGGCGTCGCTTTCGCGGTCGATGAAGCAGAGGCACGAGCCGTAGGAGAAGAAATAGGAGGCCCGGATGCCGGTGAAGTAGTACCACGCGCACGCTTCCGCACCGCCGGACGGGGTGTAGGGACGGTTTTCGTAGTCCCAGACGTAGACGTGGGAGCCGGCGTTCAGCCAGTACCGCCCGCCGAAGTCGAAGCTCTGCGCGGCGGTCAGGTCGGCGTCGCTTTCGGAAAGCAGGAGCGGGTCGATGTTGCGGCTGAGGTTCTGGACGTTGCGTTCGTTTTCGCGGGAGGTGGAGACGAGCATGTGGACGCCCGCATAGGAGTTTGCCCAGACGAGGCGGTTGCCGAGGGTGCGGATGGTGCCGGGACAGTCGCAGCCGATGACGGGGTTGATCGTCCGCAGCTCGAAGGAGTCGGCGGTAAACTCGACGGCGGCGACGCTGTGGGGACGGAAGACGGCGAGGGTGCCGTAGAGCTTGCCGAATCCCGTCAGCGCCTCTCCGGGGCCGAAGGCGCGGACACAGTCGGCGGGGAAGTAGGTCGGATCGAAGGGGGCGGAGCCGAAGACGAGGTTGGTGCCGTTGCCGCAGAGGAAGACGCGGCCCTCGGGCCCGTAGTCGGCGGCATGGATGCAGGAGGTGATGCCGCGCGTGTCCGGCAGGAAAAGGGGCTTCAGCTCGGCGACGACCTGAAAGACCGCGGCACGCGCGCTGTAGTTTGCGCCGAGGGAAACATAGGTGGAATAGGTGTGGTAATCGGTGATGGGGACGCCGTTGTGGAGGACGGAGACGACCTCGATGTCGGAGCGCACCTCCGGAGGCAGGTAGAGCTGGCCGACGGCGGTGCTCTGATTGACCCGGTACTCGATGGTGACGTATTTGGTCAGAAGATTTGCCGCATGGCGCTCCAGCTCGGTGGATTCGCTGATGTTGTTGCCGTCGTAGACGCGGTATTTCGGCGCACACGGCTGGACGGGTTCGGTGGTCGTGCCGTCCCAGCGGATGTATTCGACGCCGTTGATGAAGTAGACGCAGCCGTCGTTATAGGGCAGGAAGCTGCCGCGCGGCGCTTGGGACATGCCGTCGGGGATCTGGAGGGTGTAGAAATCGGTGAGCGTGCCGGAGGCGAGCGAATAGGCGTAGAGATGGGAGTCCGACTGGATGAGGAGCCGGTCAGACCCGTCCTGATAGAGCGTATCGACGGTACCGCCGGTGCCGAGGGCTCCGGCTGCGGCAAAACCGGGACGGCGGCGCAGCGCCCCGGCGTCAAACCAGACGTTTTCGGCCGAGGCGGCCTGTGAGGTGTCAAGCCGTCCCGCGGGATCGCGGACGTTGATGCCGCCGTCGAGGCGCGCGGCGGATCCTCCCAGACGCAGGGAGGCGCAGGTTTCGGAAAAAGCGGCGGACATGGAGAAAAGACCTCCTTTTATACGTTAGGTTGACTGCCGCAGCTTCGGCGCCGACGCGGCGTAGAGCGCGGGCGTGATGCCGCGGACGGCGCGCGCGGGCTCGGCGTCGGAGAGAAGCTCGCGGTAAAGGGACTGGAAGCGGCGTCCGAGCGTGGGGTTTTCCTCCATAACGAGCCCCGCGGCGACGAAAAAGACGACGGCCTGCGCCGACGCGTCGTCGACGGAGAGCACGGCCGTGCGGGGCGTCGCATCGCCGATGGGCTCGGGGAAGGCGGCGTAGGTGAGGACGGCTTCCCCGTCGAAGTCCCACGGCAGCGCAAGACAGCCGTTCCGGAGCCGGTATTCGCGGGCGTCGCGGCGGGGATGCCCCGCTGCCGGACGCAGCGTCAGCTCGCAGAGCGCGCGGAAGTCGGACGGCAGCGCGTAGTCGCGGAACGCGCCGAAGGTGGGGACCTCCGCCACGCCGGAAAAGGACTCGCGGAACAGCGCGGCGTCGGCGATGTTGCCGGGGCCGCCGGAGAAGGCGACGCGGACGGCGGAGGCGCCGGGGGAGGGAGAAAAGACCGCGTGATAGGGCGTCATCGCCGCGCGGGATACGGTCTGCACCGTCACGAGCGTGGTCAGCGCGCCGCCCGAGAGCTGCGAGACGACGGCGGTGAGCGCGTCGCCGGTGGTAAAGGAGAGGGAGTGGGCAAGGTCGGCGTCCGAGGCGGCGGGCAGCTCGAAGACCAGCGCCGAGGTGCCGACGTGGTGGACGCCCTGCCCGTGAATGCGGTTAGCAAGCCGCGTGCAGGCGATGGACGCGGTTTTCAGGATGGGGCGGACGGAGGAGACCTCGATCTGCGCGGTGTCGGTCAGGGAGACCGCGCGGGCAAAGAGGTCGGCCTGCGCGGCGTCGTCCGACGCGATCGGCACGCCGCCGGCGGAATAGTAATTCAGGAGCTTTAGGACCTTGTGGAAGCAGTCGCCGAGGGTCATCGCAAAAATGACCTCCTTTCTTTGTAAAAAGCCGCCGGGGGAGCGGCGCGCACCCCCGGCAGGGATGGGAAAAACGGGCTTTACGCGGGATTCGAGAAGATGATGCAGCGGGCGTCGCCCCAGCCGACGGAGAAGTCGACATACGGCACGATGCGCGCGATCAGGGGGTTGTCGAGCTCCGCGCGGATGACGGTCGGGCGGGTGATGTAGACGATCTTCGCGCACTCGCGCAGCAGGGAGGCATCGGCGATGGCCCACTGCTTTTTCTGGAAGCCGACGCTGCCGCCGCCGATGACCATATAGCGCAGTCCCCAGACCGGGTTCGCGGCGAAGGAGGAGCCGTCGGGATTCTGCTCGGGGGCGATTTTGGCCTGCGGGCCGCAGATCTCGCGCGCGCGTCCCTCCAGCTCCGGCGAGACGAGCAGGATGCCGTTGGAGTAGTAGTCCGTGAGGAAGGGCATGCCGTCGGGGGTCACGAAGCGGTTGGCCATCGTGTTCGCGGCGGTGATCGCGGAGACGGACAGCTCGTCGGTAATGAGGTTTGAGTAGGTGCCGGCGGACGGGTCGGCGGTGGATACGCCCGCGGCTTCGACGCGACGGGGTGGGACTCGGACGCCCACGGACAGCCGTCCGCGCCGGTCACGGAAGAGTCGAAGGCGCTGCCGAACATGCGCAGGACGCCGGTATAGACCTGCATCGACGCGGTGTGCGCGGCGAGCCGTCCGATGCGGCGGGCGACGCCGGATTTGTCGACCTTGGCGTACTTGTAGTCGATGTCGATGGAGCCGGCGTGCTCCTGCGGGGTGATGGTGGTGATGAAGCCGCGGCGCTGGTCGAGGTTTTCCAGCGTGCCGTTGTAGGCGGGCAGCTCGCCGAAGCCGCCGAGGCCTTCCATGCGGAAGGTCGCGTTCCGGGTGTCCTCCTCGGAGACGACGGTGCGGAGGGCGGCGAGACGATTTTTGCACTCGACGTCAAAGACGCGGTCGATCAGGGGGTAAAGATCGGTTTTCCAGGCGCTGTTGATGTTCGTAATAGCCATAGGGAAGGTTCCTCCTTAAAATTTTTGATGGGAATTCGGGGCTTTAATTGTTTTTGAGCGCGGAAAAGTATTCGAGCTCGGTCATTTTGTACTGGGGATAGCTGCGGTTCCAGTCGGCGAGGTCGCGCTGCTGGCTCGGGGAGAGCAGCGGGCGGCGGCGGACGGCGGAGGCGCCCGTCGAGCGGGGCACGGGCGGCTCGGCGGCATCCGCCAGCGCCCTCGCGCCGTCGAGCAGTCCCCCGAGCCCTGCGGAGAGCTCGCGGGAGTCCCAGCCGACGCGCTCGCCGTAGGCGCGGAAGGCGTCGGAGGCGATCAGCGCCTCCCCGTCGAGGCGGGGATAGCGGGCACGGAGCGGCTCGAGGAGGGAAAGCAGCGTTTCGTCGTCGGGGACGGGAAGGGCTTCCGCCGGGGACGGCGTTTCCGGCGCGGACGGCGTTTCCGGGACGGCGTTTTCCGGTTCGGACGGGGCGGCGTCCGCCGGACGGGTTTCGATTTCGGAAGGATTCATACGATTACTCCTTTTTTGTCAAAGATTCTTCGCTTTCCGGCCCGGACGGGGCGGAAAAGACGCGTTCGAAGTGCTCGCGGAGGCTGTCCGCGTCCTGAAGGTCGAGCGTGCGGAGCGCCGAGAGGAAGAGCGGGTAGTTTTCGCGGGTGACGCCGTGCGCAAGCAGCGTCTCGAGCGCGGAGAGGGTGAATGCGCGGGAGTTCTCGAGCGCGTCGGCGGCGGTGACGGTGCAGTCGACGACGGGGAAGTAGCCCGACGCGTCGCGGAAGGCGTCGCGGGAGAAGCGGCAGAGCACCGGCGCTCCGTCGGGACCGCCGAGCCGGAGCACGCGGCGGTCGTCGTAGAACTCGAGGACGGTCCAGTCGATCAGGCGGAACAGGCGCGAGTAGGCGCGCAGGCGTTCGGCCTTTTTGGACGCGCGGCGCATGTCGGCGCGCTCGAGCAGCTGCGCGAGCCCGGTCGCGGAGAGCATCCTCGAGGGCTCCTTGCCGAGGTTCGTGTCGTAGTTGCCGACGGCGTCCTGGATCATGCCGCGCAGCGCGTCGATCATCGCGAGACGGTTGTCCGCACTTCCGAGCCCGCCGAGCCGCCGGATCTTGCCGATGGCGCCGGGCTTTAGCTCCCAGATCGCGCCGGGGCGCTGCTCGGGGTTCTGCGAGAAGGCGTCGTGCTCGGCGAGGATGATGTCCGAGCCGGTAAAGGCGCTCTGGAGCTGGGAGGCGGCGAGCTCGCGGTCGACGGCGTCGACGAGCGGCAGCGCGGGCTCGATGTCGGAGCGTCCCCACAGCTCGTCGCAGGCGACGCGGTACTGGAAGACGAAGGGGAACTGCCCGCAGGCGGTGGCGCGCCAGTAATCGGGGATGTGGCGCACCTCGCGGCCGGAGAGGAGGATGGAGCAGGCGATGCGGCCGGCGTCGTCGCGGTACCAGTGCTCGATGACGGGCAGCGTACCGTCCTCGCGGTCGTCCGGGAGCGCGTTCCCGACCGGCACGTCGTCCGCGGCGGGCATCGTCGAGGCGTCCAGCCCCAGAAGCTCGAGCTCCCCGCCGTAGAGCCGGTCGGCGGCGCGCCGCGGGAGGCGGTAGACATAATTGACATACTCGCAGTCCTCGAGACGGGACGCCGTGGGGTCGGGATAGACGGCGGCGGGGTCGACGGACACGACGCGGACGTCCGCGCCGTCCCAGAAGACCTTCCATACGGCGGTGCCGTAGAGGATGCAGCGGCGCTCGTGCAGCGGGGCGAGGTCGGGGAGGTTCTGGTGGTCGGCGACGTAGCGGACGAGGTACTCGCGCTCGCGCGCACGGGCGTCGTCGAGCGCCGCGTCGCGGCCGTGGAAGGTAAAGTCGGGGAACGCGGCGGTGATCTGGCTTTCCACATGGAGGTACACGTCGGGCGAGACGGCGGCGATCCAGGGGATGCCGGCGTCGCGGCAGCTTTCGGCGATCTCGTCCTGCGTGCGGTGATGTCCCTCGTAGTAGTCGCGGACGAGGTTCCAGCGCGCTTCCGCCGGCTCGCGTTCGGCGGCGGAAACGGACAGCAGGGCAAGCGCCGTCTGCTGCCGCTGCTCCCGGGTGCGGTAGACAGGGGTCATGGGGGATGATGTCTCTCCTTTCGGATTGGATTGGCGCGGGATCAAAAACGGGTTTTCGAATCCGCGAAGCGGTTTCGGTACAGACGTTCCGCCTCCGGGGCGGGAAGAGCCGCGGGGCAGGGGCGTCCGGCGAGGAAGTAGCGCAGCGCGTCGGGCGCGTGGGTCAGCTCATGGGGCGTGTCGGACACGTCGGAGGGGTTTTTGGCGTCGCGGCGGAGCGCGGGGAGGGTGCGGATGAGGTTTTCGCAGTTTGAAAAGATGCGCAGGGAGGGGGTCTCGCGTCCGAATTCGTCGCGCACGGGCTTGAGCCATTCGCGGAGGTTGAGCCAGCCGGAGACGCGGTCGTTGTCGGCGCGGGTCAGGGGGACGCCGTACTGCGCGAACAGCTCGGCGGCGGAGAGTCCGGTGTCCTGACGGCGGTTCCAGAGGTCGGGCGGCGCGAAGATCTGGTAGACGCCGCCGTCGAGGAGCCGTTCGCGGAGCGCGTGCGCGGCGTCGGAGATGATGAGATCGCTCCGGTACAGCTCGCGGACGGCGTAGGCGCGGCCGGCGGGGTCGACGGCGAAAAGATAGGCCGCGAGCATGTCGAGCCCGTAGTCGAAGCTGACGTAGCGCCGCCAGCCGTCGGGGATGGGGAACGGCTCGACGACATGGAGCGCGTCGCGCCATTCGGAGAAGTACTGCCCGCCGGAGAGTCCCCACTCGCCGAGGCCGTAGACGCGGTAGCCGTCGGGATCCTGCACGCGGCGGCGCTCCATGCGCGCGTGGAAGTCCGGGTCGAGGAAGCGGTTGTCGAGGTAGGTGGACTGATGGGTGAAAACGGACGGGTCGCGGGTGTCGAAGAAGCGCCGCTTGAGCCAGTGGTTGATGGAGACGGGGTTGAAGGTGAGCTTGATCTGGTAGAAGAGCCCCTCCGGCAGTTCGCCGCGCAGGCGGTCGTCCAGCATGTCGAGATCGGCCTCCTCCAGCTCCGTCGCCTCCTCGATCCAGATGTCGGTCAGCTTGCCGTGAGGGAAGGTGATGCTTTTGAGCTTTTCGCGCTGGCGCTCGTCGAGCAGGCCGCGGAAGAGGACGGTGTTGCCGTTTTTGCGGCAGGTGATGGAAAGCGGGGAGTGGGTGGTGTCGAAGTACCGGGAGACGCCGATGCGGGTGATGGCGGAAACCAGCTCGGAGAAGGTGGAGGAGCGGTTCGCGTCGTCGATTTTGCGAACGCACAGCAGGTTTCGGCCGGGCTCCGCAAGCAGGCGCAGGATGTAGCTCTGCGCGGTGTCGGCGCTCTTTCCGGAGCCCGCGGAGCCGCGCAGGACGACATAGCGGCAGCGGGAGCGGTGCACCGGCGCGAAGACGGCGTTGGCGGGCACGAGCAGCTCGCGCGCGCCGTCCGGGGCGGTCACGGTTCCGGTCACCGGTAGACCACGACGAGACGGTCGGGCGCGTCCTGCTCCTCCGAGTCGCGGGGATCGAGCAGGCGCGCGAGGTTTTCGGCGGCCTTCATGCGGTCGGCGAGCTTTGCCTCCTCATCGTCGAGGATGGACGTCCAGAACTCGCGGATCCGGTCGAGCGTAGCGGGCATGGGGCGGATGCCTCCTTTCATTCAAAATTGGGGGAAACGCGGTGCTTTTCCCTCCCGGCGATACCAGTATAGCACGGAAAAACGCGTTTTGTCGCCCCGGGTTTCTCCGCGTTTTCTCCCGCGGCGCTCCGCCGGTTTTCCGCGCGTATTCCGCGAAAATTCCCCTGAAAAACGGCAACAAAAAATCCGCAGACCGGCGTGCGGTCTGCGGATTATGCGGCATATATGCAATTTTTCGCGGGAAAACTCAGTTCGCTGCCGGCGCTTTTGCGAAAAAGGCGCGGTAGCTGCCCTGCAGATGATACCCGAGACTTTCCGCGAGTTTGACGGAGGCGGGATTTGCGGCGTCCCAGCTCGCGTAGATGCCCCGCGCGCGGCAGTCGAGGATGGCGGCGGCGGCACAGGCGCGGGCCAGTCCCCGGCGGCGGTGGGACGCCTCGGTATCGACCTCCAGCTCGACGCCGCCCGGATAGACGGCGTAGGCGGACGCGCCGGAGACGAGCTTCCCGTCAAGCAGCGCGCCGTAGCCGACGCCCTGCGCGGCATAGTGCTCCCAGTCGCGGAAATTCGCGCAGAAATCGCGCGACCACGCCTCGTCAAAGCTCCGGCGGTACAGCTCCTCGTCAAACCGGCGCAGCTCGTAGGGCGCAGGGCAGACAAAGCGGCGCAGCGTTTCCTCGTCGAAGGCGTCCGGCTCATGCCGGATGGCGTAGCGCTCAAACGGGCGCGTCCCCTCGGGCAGACAGGTCGCAAGCAGCGCGTCCCACGCGCCGTCGGGCGGCACGAGGATCGAATACCCCGCCGTCGCGTCCCAGGGAAACTCCGTTATGGCACGGTGGTCGGGGATTCCCGCGAAAAACGTGAAATCCGCCGACACCATCACGGCAAAGCGGGGAGACGCGGGGTCGTCCGTCCAGACGCCGCCGCAAAAGCCCGAAAGGCAGGCACGGATGAGCGTATCGTGCCTGCCTTCGAACATGTCGGAGACGCGCCGGGGGTCGGGAAGCCGGATCACGCGTACTTCTCCACGAGGGCTTCCATCTCGGCCCACTGGCGCTCCATGTCGGCGACGAGCTTGAACTGGGTGCGGCAGCGGTCGAGGTTCTGCTCGGGGTAGTGCAGACGGAAGTAGACGTCGCCCTCGAGGTAGTCGGCGAGGAAGCGCATGCCGCATTCGAGCGTCATCAGCTTGGCGCCCATCGGCAGGGACTTCTTTTCGGCGTCGGAGAGGCCGTCGCCCGCCGTCTCGAGGAAGCCCTTCAGGTAGATCTCGTAGAGGCTGATGTCCATGCGGACGCGGTCGAGGTCCTTTTCGTCCTCGGCGGCGGTGGACGCGCCGAAGCGGATGCTGTCGCCGAAGTCGTAGGCGGCAAGACCCGGCATGACGGTGTCGAGGTCGATGACGGCGATGCCTTCGCCGGTCGCGTCGTCGATCATGACGTTGTTGAGCTTGGTGTCGTTGTGGGTGACCTTCAAGGGCAGCTTCCCGGCGGCAAGCGCGTCGACGAGGACGTGGGTGTCGGCCTCGTGGGCGCGGACGAAGGCGATCTCGGCTTCGACATCCTTGGCGCGGCCGAGCTTGTCGGCGGCGACGGCGGCTTCGAAGTCGCGGTAGCGCTTGGCAGTGTCATGGAACTTCGCGATGGTCTCATGCAGCGTGGCGGCGGGGTAATTCTGCAGGAGGTTCTGGAACTTGCCGAAGGTGCGGGCGGCGCTGTAGAAGTCCTTGGGATCCTTGACGGTGTCGAAGGTCGTCGCGTTTTCGATGAAGAGGTAGCCGCGCCACGCGCCGCCCTTGGAATCGCGGTAGTAGGGACGGCCGTCGAGCGTCGGGACGATGTTGAGGGTCTCGCGCGTATAGTCGCCGCCGCGCGCCTCGATCTCGCGGCGCAGGTAGGAGGTGACGCCGACGATGTTTTCCATCAGGGAATCGGGATCGGTGAAGATGTCGGTATTGATGCGCTGGAGGATGTAGCGGTGGGTGGCGCCCTCGAAGCCGAAGTAGACGGCGAAGGTGTCGTTGATGTGGCCGGAGCCGTAGGGGGTGTAGCGCAGAAGGGACCCTTCAAAGGAGATGTTTGCGATGGCTTCGCGGATGAGTTCGTCTGTCAGCGGTGCTTTCATTTTCTTTTTACCTCGTGAAAAGTTTATTGGTTACATGCCGAGATCGGCGAGAACGCTTTTGATGTACGCGAGATCCTGCGCGGCGAACCATTCCCGGTCGCCCGCACGGGGGGCTTCGATGCCGATAAAGCCCGCAAAGCCCGAGTCGCGGAGCTTTTTGAGGTAGGCGCGGTGGTTGATCGCGCCCTCGCCGAGTCCGGAGGGGATGAGGAAGCGGGCGTCGGGGGTGTCGAGACGCGGAACGTGATAGCAGTTTTTCAGGTGGGTGTAGAAGAGCTTTTCTCCGCAGCGGTCGATGGCGGCCTCCAGCGGCAGCACGGGGCAGGTGAAGTACTGCGTGTTGCCGTAGTCGAGGTTGACGCCGAAGTTGGGGCGGTCGATCATCTCGCAGAGGCGGGAAGCGGTCTCCGCGAGGTCGTGGAGGTAGTTCATGTGGGTCTCGAAGGCGAATTTCACGTCCGGCGCGAAGTCCGCGATCTCGCGGCACATCTCGGCGGCGGCTTCCCAGTGCCAGCTCTGCGCGGCATGGGAGCCGTGCAGGTGGTAGGCGAGGCGGGAGGGAGAGACCGTGGGGTCGCGCAGGGGGCCGGACATGAAGTTGATGACGGAGAGCGGCACGCGCTCGGCGGCGAGAGTCAGGAATTCCTTGTACTCGTCGATCTCGCGGCGCAGGGCGGCGCGGTCGGGCGTCATGGCGTCGATGCCGGGACCGCCGAAGAGGACATAGCGGTGTCCGTATTCGCGGGTCCACCGGGCGATCTCGTCGAGGTATTCGCGCGGCGTTTCGTCGACTTTCACGCGTTTGCGGCGAAATTCGACGCCGTCAAAGCCGCATTTGGCGGCAAACGCGCAGATTTCGCGGATGGACTGCCCCTGTTCGCAGTAGTTGACGTGCATGATGACAGGATAGGACATGTTACCGTTCCTCCGATCGTGTGATAATCCTGGGGAAAGGGGAGCCGCGGGGCGGAGCGTCATTCGTTCCGCCCGCAGCATTTCTTGTATTTTTTGCCGGAGCCGCAGGGGCAGGGGTCGTTGCGGCCGGGCTTTTCCTTATGACGCGCGGGATGGGGGCGCTCGGAGCCGTCGCCGCGGGTGTCGGTCGTGATTTTGGCGACCTGCTGGCGCTTGGGCTCCTCCCGGCTGCGCAGGCGGAGGTTATAGAGGATGCGGACGGTGGTCTCGCGGATCTCGCGGATCATCGCCTCGAACATCTCGAAGCCCTCGCGCTTGTATTCGATGACGGGGTCGTGCTGCGCATAGGCGCGCAGGCCGATGCCCTGACGCAGCTCCTGCATCGCGTCGAGCTGCTCCATCCACAGACGGTCTACGGTCTGCAGGAGGAAGACGCGCTCGGCCTCGCGCATCAGGGGCTCGCCGATCTCGGCCTCCTTTTCCGCGTAGCGGACGGCGGCGGCCTCATGCAGCTTCCGGCACAGCTCGTCCTGCGCAAGCTCCGCGAGGGACGCGTCCTCGAGCGTGCCCGCGGGGAACAGATAGCCCCATTCGCGGCCGATGCCGAGGATCGCCTCGGGCGTCGTGTGCTTGGCGTCGCCGAAGATGCCCGCGACGGCGTCGTCGATGATGCCGTTTGTCATCTTGACGATCGAGGGCTTTAAGTCCTCGCCGTTGAGCACCTGCAGGCGCTGGCCGTAGATGGTCTGGCGCTGGACGTTCATGACGTCGTCGTATTCGAGGACGCGCTTGCGGGATTCGAAATTGCGTCCCTCGACCTTCTTCTGCGCGTTTTCGATCGCGCCGGTGAGCATCTTCTGGTCGATCGGCGTGTCCTCGTCGATGCCGAGGGACTCCATCATGTTCTGGATGCGCTCGGAGCCGAACAGGCGCATCAGATCGTCCTCCATGCTGAGGATGAAGCGGGACGCGCCGGGGTCGCCCTGACGGCCGGAACGGCCGCGGAGCTGGTTGTCGATGCGGCGGCTCTCGTGGCGCTCGGTGCCGAGGATGAAGAGGCCGCCCGCCGCGCGGACGCGGTCGCCGTTTTCGCGGACCTCGACGGAATACTGCTCGACGAGCTGCTTATAGACGCCGCGCGCCTCGAGGATGACGGGATCCTCCGTGTCGGCAAAGCCCGTGGCCTCGGCGATGACCTCTTCGGCGTAGCCGCGCTTGTAGAGCTCGTTTTCGGCGAGGTAGTCGGCGTTGCCGCCGAGCTTGATGTCGGTGCCGCGGCCGGCCATGTTGGTCGCGATCGTGACGGCGCCGAACTTGCCGGCCTGCGCGACGATCTGCGCTTCCTTTTCGTGGTGTTTGGCGTTTAAGACCGCGTGGGGGATGCCCTCTTTCTTGAGCATCGCGGACACGAGCTCGGAGACCTCGATGGAGACGGTGCCGACCATGATCGGCTGCCCGCGCGAGACGCATTCGCGCACCTGCTCGACGACGGCGCGGTATTTCGCGGCCTTCGTGCGGTAGACGGTGTCGGGATAGTCGATGCGGGCGACGGGACGGTTCGTCGGGATCTCGACGACGTCGAGGCTGTAGATCGCGCGGAACTCCTGCTCCTCGGTCAGCGCGGTACCGGTCATGCCGGAGAGCTTTTTGTAGAGGCGGAAGAAGTTCTGGAAGGTGATCGTCGCGAGGGTGCGGGACTCGTTTTCGACCTTGACCTTTTCCTTGGCCTCGATCGCCTGATGCAGACCCTCGGAATAGCGGCGTCCGTACATCAGACGGCCGGTAAATTCGTCGACGATGATGACCTGATTGTCGCGGACGACGTAGTCGACGTCCCGCTGCATCACGCCGCGCGCCTTGATGGCCTGGTTGATGTGGTGGACGAGGGTGGTGTTCTCGGGATCCATCAGGTTTTCGACGCCGAAGCGTTCCTCGGCATGGCGCACGCCCTGCGGCGTCAGCGTCGCGGTACGCGCCTTCTCATCGACGATGTAGTCGGCGTCGATGTCGTCCTGCGCCTGCTTTTCGTCCTCTTCCTTTAAGCGCAGCACCTTGCAGGTGGCGGCGAAGGCGTCGGCCTGACCGTAGAGCGGGGAGCTTTCCTCGGCCTGACCGGAGATGATGAGGGGGGTGCGCGCCTCGTCGATGAGGATGGAGTCGACCTCGTCGACGATGGCGAAGCTGTGGCCGCGCTGCACCATGTCCTTTTTGTAGATGGCCATGTTGTCGCGGAGGTAGTCGAAGCCGAACTCGTTGTTCGTGCCGTAGGTGATGTCGCAGGCATAGGCCTCGCGGCGCTGCTCGCTCGTCAGATCGTGGACGATCAGGCCCACGGTCAGGCCGAGGAAGCGGTAGACCTTGCCCATCCATTCGGAGCCGTGGCGGGCGAGGTAGTCGTTGACGGTGACGATGTGGACGCCCTCGCCGGTGAGGGCGTTAAGGTAGGCGGGCAGCGTCGCGACGAGGGTCTTGCCTTCGCCGGTCTTCATTTCGGCGATGCGTCCCTGATGCAGGACGATGCCGCCGATGAGCTGCACATGGAAGGGCGTCTCGCCGAGGACGCGGGTCGCGGCCTCGCGGACGTTGGCAAACGCCTCGGGCAGCAGGTCGTCGAGCGTTTCGCCGTTCTGGTAGCGGCTTTTCAGCTCCGCGGTCTTTTCGCGCAGCTCGGCGTCGGTTTTCCGTCCGTATTCGTCGGCCAGCGACTCGATTTTGCGGACGACCGGCTCGATGCGCTTGATCTCGCGGTCGGAATGGGTGCCGAAAAGCTTCTGGAAGAGTCCGGGCATGGTATCTGTACTCCTAAATTAGATATGGGATTCGATCGTATGGCGGGCAAGGCCGTCGTAGTATTCGAGATTCGCGATGGCTTCCCGCGTCCCCGCGTCAAACGGCTCTGGGCCGCCGAATTCGAAGCTGAAGAAGCCGTCGTAGCCTGCGCCGCGCAGGATGGAGAGCGCGCCGGGGAAGTCGACGACGCCATGGCCGGGGATCGTGTCGCGCAGATAGCCGCCGTCGCGCGTGCGGAGCCACGAGGGGCCGGGGAAAGGCGCAGAACCGGGCTTATATAGGTAATCCTTGACATGGACGTGGCGCACGAGGGGAGAGAGGGGGCCGATGAACTGCGCGGCGGTCTCGCCGACAAACAGGCAGTTGCCGAAGTCCGCGCAGACGCCGGTGTTGTCACGGTCCAGTGCGGCAAGGAAGCGTCCGAAGCGGTCGGCGCCGTTGAAGTAGAAGCCCTGATCCTCGTACAGGCAGACAAGTCCGAGGGTTTTCGCGTAATCCGCAACGGCGGCGGCGCGGCGGACGACGGTGTCGAAGACGCGCTCGAAGACGGGCTCTCCGGCCTTGCGGGGGAGGAGCCCCGGGATCAGGGTGTGATGAAAATACGGCGAACCGCAGGCGGCGGCGATCTCCGCCCAGTGCCGGAGCTCGTCGACCGCCTCCGTCTCATCGGGGTGAAAAAGGTCGGCGCAGATGGAAAAGCAGGGCACGCAGAGCCCCTCGTCCGCGAGCGCCCGGGCAAGCGCCTCGGCCTCCGCGACCGTATTCAGCCCCTCACTGGGGGAAGGCTCGACGCCCTCAAAGCCGAGCTTCCGCGCATAGGCCGCCATACCGGCCGCGCCGCGTTCGGCAAGAAGCGAGGAAAAGCCGGAAAACAGGCTTTTTTTCATCCGGATCATCCCTTTCATAAAGCACTGTATCAGTCTCCTGCCATTATAGCACAACCCGCGGTCAAACAAAAGTACATTTTGCGAATTTTTTGCCTGAGGGGGCGGGTCGGGGATAAAAAAAGCCTCTCGCTTTCTGCGGACGGCGTCCTGCAACAAGCGAAAGGCCCTGTGTTTTTTGCCCGTCGGCGATGTGCGCGCGGGGAGAGACGTCTTTAGTCGCAGATCTCCACGTTGACGCGGCGGTCGGAGTGATTCGCCGCGGAACGCATGATCGTGCGGAGCTCACGGGCGATGCGGCCCTGACGGCCGATGACCTTGCCCATGTCCTCCTTGGCAACCCGCAGCTCGAGGGTGATTGCCGAATCCTCCTCGCCCTGCACCTCGCGGACGTCGATCGCGTCGGGATTGTCTACCAGCTCGCGAACGATGTAAACGAGTAAGTCCTTTAAGCTAGTATCCATTAAACGATACCCGCTTTTTTCAGCAGCACCTTCACGGTGTCGGAAGGCTGCGCGCCGTTCTTGATCCAGGCGAGAGCGCGTTCACCGTCGATCTTGATTTCGGACGGCTCGACGAGGGGATTGTAGGTGCCGATCTCCTCAATGAAGCGGCCGTTGCGGGGATAGCGGGAATCCGCGACCACGACACGGTAGAAAGGAGCCTTTTTCGCGCCGACTCTGCGAAGTCTGATCTTGACCATAGCTGAAGTTACCTCCGGTAATCTTTTTTTGACCTTTTGTTATATCGTCAAAACGGCAGTTTGAATTTGCCGCCCTGTCCGCTGAATTTTTTGCTGTGCGTGCCCTTGCCGCGTCCGAGAGCGGCGAGATCGGGCGTTCCGCCGCGCGTGAGCTGCTTCGACATCGTTTTGAGCAGCTCGAACTGCTTTAACAGCCGGTTGACGTCCTCCACCTTCTGCCCGCAGCCCGCCGCGACGCGCTTTTTGCGCGAAAGGCTGATGATCGAGGGGTCGCTGCGCTCGGCGGGGGTCATCGACAGCACGATGGCCTCGAGGCGGGAAAACTGCCGGTCGTCGAACTTCATGTCCTTTAAGTCGGACTGCTTGACGCCGGGCATCATCGACAGCATCGCCTGCGCGCCGCCCATCTTCTTGAGCTGCTTGATCTGGTCGAGGAAGTCGTTGAGGTCGAGGCGCGACTGCGCCATCTTCTTTTCGAGCTCCGCGGCCTTCTTCTCGTCGTAATTCGCCTGCGCCTTCTCGATCAGCGTGAGCATATCGCCCATGCCGAGGATGCGGGAGGCCATGCGGTCGGGGTGGAAGAGCTCGATGCCGTCGAGCTTTTCGCCGGTGCCGGCGAATTTGATGGGCTTCCCCGTCACCGCGCGGACGGAAAGCGCCGCGCCGCCGCGGGTATCGGCGTCGAGCTTCGTCATGAAGACGCTGTCGATGCCGAGCTGGGAGTCAAAGCCCGTCGCCGCGTTGACGGCGTCCTGACCGGTCATCGCGTCGAGGAAGAGCATGATCTCGGTGGGGCTGACCGCCGCCTTGATGTCGCACAGCTCGGTCATCAGCGTGTCGTCGATGTGGAGACGGCCGGCGGTGTCGATGAAGACCATGTCGTTGCCGTTACGGACGGCGTGCTCGACGCCCGCGCGCGCGATTTCGACGGGGTTGCCCTGTCCCATCTCGAAGACGGGCACGCCGACCTGGCTGCCGACGACCTGCAGCTGCGTGATCGCGGCGGGACGGTAGACGTCGCAGGCGACGAGGAGCGGGCGCTTGTTGTACTGCTTTTTATAGAGCGCGGCGAGCTTTGCGCCGTTGGTCGTCTTACCGGCGCCCTGCAGGCCGACGAGCATGACGACGGTGGGGGGCTTGGGGGAGAGCTTGATCTTCTCGTTGGAGCCGCCCATCAGCGCGCAGAGCTCGTCGTTGACGATCTTGATGACCTGCTGCTGCGGGGTCAGGCTCTCGAGGACGTCCGTGCCGGTCGCCTTTTCGGTGACGCGGGCGATGAAGTCGCGCACGACGCGGTAGTTGACGTCGGCGTCGAGGAGGGCGGTGCGCACCTCGCGCATGACCTCCTTGATGTCGGCCTCGGTCAGCCTGGTGCGTCCCTTTAATTTTTTGAATGCCTGTGACAGGCGGTCGGATAAGCTTTCAAATGCCATTTTTCTTCGTTACTCCACATTTTTGCGCGGCGTCCAAAGATCGGACAGCGACGAGGCCGCACGGCTGATCTCGCCGATCAGCCGGTCCGCGCGGGGATTTTTGAACCCGGTGCGGTTGATGACGTCCAGCTCCGACGCGGCCTTCAGCAGACGCTCGCGGACGGCCTCGACCTCCTGCGTGCGCTGCAGCAGCCCGAGCTTTTCCTCGAATTCGCGCAGCGCGGCTTCGGCGTGGCCGATGGCGTCGCGCGCGCCCTGACGGGTGATGCCGGCGATCTCGGAGATCTCGGAAAGCGAGAGGTCCTGCTCGTAGTACAGCTCAAAAAGCTCCCTTTGGCGTTCCGTTAAAAGCGCGCCGTACGTATCGTACAGACGCGGCAAAACGACCAGATCCTTTGGCATGGCGACCTCCACAGGGAAAGCGTCCCCGGCGCGCCGGGGGTGTAAAGCAGAAAGCCTTTACACTATACCATATCTTTTCCGCTTTGTCAAGGGCTTTCTTCCTAAAAAAAGCGTCCCCGGCGCGTCCGTTTTCCGCACCGGGGATGTCGTATCGGCGATGAAAGCCAGATCATGACGGATTTACGCGAACCGGACGAGCATCGCGGCGATCTCGGCGCGCGACGCGGTCCCGAGCGGGTCGAGCGTGCCGTCGGCATGTCCCGAGACGATGCCCTCGGCGACGGCCCACGAGAGCGCGGGTCTTGCCCAGGACGGGGTCAGATACCCGTCCGGGAAATAGGACAGGTGCGCGCTGCGGGATACGTCGCGCCCATCCCATACGGCGAAGCGATAGAGCATCGCGGCAAGCTCCGCGCGCGTGACGGACTGCGCGGGCAGGAAGCGGCCGCGTCCGTCGCCCATGACGATGCCGTTCTGAGACGCCCACAGGACGCCCTGCGCGTACCATTGGTGCATATCGACGTCGGAAAACGGCGCGCTGCCGAAGGCGGGCGGGCTGCCCGCGAGCCGGTACAGCACGGTCGCGATCATCCCGCGCGTCGCGGAACCGTCCGGCGAGAAGGTGCTGCGCGACGTGCCGGTCATAAAGCGGCGCTCGTATGCCGTCAGCACGTCGTCGTAAAACCAGTCCGTCTCCGCCACGTCCGTGAAGGGATTTGCGCGCGGCGGCGCTTCCGGCTCCGGCTGTTCGGCCTCGGTAAAGACGCCGGTTTCCGGGTCGTAGACGCCGCCGAAGACGACGAACGGCGAGAGCTTCGTCACGGTCATCGAAACCTTCCCGTTTTCGACGACGGCGCCGGCGTATTCGGGCGTCTGCATATCGCAGTGCGCGACGGTGAGCGTCAGCCCGTTGTAGTACGGGTCGACGGGAAAGGTGACGGTGATGCTGCCGAGGAACCCGAAGGAGAGGGAGACGTTGCGCACGGCGAGCACCGCGCCCTCGTTTTTCAGATCGCGGAAGCGCCGGCAGTGCTCGCAGACGCCCGCGTTGTGCAGCACCTCGCTGACGGTCATCCGGGCGGCGTTGTGGATGCGGTCGCCCGCAGCGGTGACGCCGGAGACGGTGAGCACGCGGGGGATGTACGCGTCGTAGGCGTCGGCGGGCTTTGCATCGATGCAAAGCCCTGCCGGCGCAAGAAGAAGGACGAGCGCGAGAAGGCACGCCGCGGCCTGAGTCCATTTGCGGATCATGTTCGAAAAAACCTCCGTTTTATTCGTATCTGATTCCGATTATACGGCAAAAAACGAGGGCGCGGAAGAGCAAAAATGCTGGAAAGCGTGACAGAAACAGACAAAAAGACGAAAAAACGGGATTCCGGCAGGGAAAACGGGCACTTTCCAGAGCGGATGGCGGGAAACGGACGCTTTTGTGATAAATATGACTTGCATTCAACGCCGGTATTTGCTATAATAAACTGAATACGCGTACCAAAAACAAGAAAAAGAGGAAAGGAGATGCGCAGCTATCTTACTCAAGAGTCTGGAAATGCAGGGCTTTAAGTCCTTCCCCGACGCGCTGCGCGTCGACTTTCACGAGGGCGTGACCGCGATCGTCGGCCCGAACGGCTCCGGCAAATCGAATATCTCCGACGCGATCCGCTGGGTGCTGGGGGAGCAGTCCACGAAGACCCTGCGCGGCTCGAAGATGGAGGACGTCATCTTCGCCGGTACCGAGGAGCGCCGCCGCATGGGCTTTGCCGAGGTGACGCTGACGCTCGACAACTCCGGGCATGCACTCAAGACCGATTACGACGAGGTCGCCGTGACGCGCCGGTATTACCGCTCGGGCGAGAGCGAATACTACATCAACAAAAAAGCCGTCCGCCTGCGGGACATCCACGAGCTGTTCATGGATACCGGCATCGGGCGCGACGGCTATTCCGTCATCGGGCAGGGGCGCATCGACGAGATCCTGTCCGTCCGCGCGCAGGACCGCCGCGAGATCTTCGACGAGGCCGCGGGCATCACGAAATACCGCTACCGCCGCGACGAAGCGGAGCGCAAGCTCGTTTCCGCGGAGGACAATCTCACGCGCGTGACCGACCTCGTCGCGGAGATGGAGACGCAGCTTCCGGGGCTCGAGAAGCAGGCGGAGAAGGAGCGCACCTATAACGCGCTGCGGGAGGAACAGAAGAAGCTGGAGGTCGCGCTGTGGCTGCGTCAGCTCGACGCGGCGGACGGCGAGATGACGCGCGCGCAGGCGGACTTCGACACGGCGGCGGAGGGGCTTGAAGCCTGTGCCGCCGAGACGCGCGCGCTCGAGGAAGCGGCGGCGGCGCTGACGGAGCGGATGCGCGCGCTCGAGGAGGAGCAGGAGCATACGCGGCTGGAGCTGCAGGACTGCACGGCCGGACGCGCGTCGGAGGAGGGCAAGATCGCGCTCTCCCGCGCCGCGCTGGAGCGCAACCGGGAGGAAGCCGCGCGGGGCGAGACCGAGCGGGCCGCGCGTGCGGAGAAGATGGAGGAGCTGCGCGGACGGGTGCGCGCGCTCGGAGAGGAGATCCTCGTCCGGGAGGCTGCCCTGCGCGCGGCGGAGGAGACGCTTGGCGCGCGGACGGCGGCGGAGGAGCGTGCCGGCGCGCGGATGCAGGCGGCACAGGCCGCGCGGGAGGAAAACCGCACGGCGGCGGACGCGCTGCGCGCGCGGGAGAGCGACGCCCGCGCCCGGGTGTCGTCGGCACAGGCCGCGGCGTCCGAGCTGCAGGCGCGCATCGACGCGCTCCATTCGGCGGACAGGACGCGCGAGGAAGCGCGGCTCGAGGCCGAAGAAAAGCTCAAATCCTGCCTGCGCGCCGAAGATGAGGCGCGGGAGGCGCTGACTTCGAAGGAAAACGTCCTCGCGGGCTACGCGCGGATGCAGGCGTCGCGGACGGCGCGGGAGAAGGAGGCACGCGAGGCGCATACGCAGTGCTCGATCCGGCTCGCCGATACGGAGAACCGGCTGCGGCTGCTGTCGGAGCTCGCGCGCGACTACGAGGGCTATGCCAAGGCCGTGCGCGCCGTCATGCAGCGAAAGGCGTCGCTCGGCGGCATTCACGGGCCGGTCTCCGCGCTGATCGGGACGGACGACGCCCATGTCGCGGCGATCGAGACGGCGCTCGGCGCGGCGGCGGGCAACATCGTCGTGGATACGGAGCAGGACGCGCGGCGCGCCATCGGGATGCTCAAGTCCCGGGACGAGGGACGCGCGACGTTCCTGCCGCTGTCCGTCGTGCGCGGCACGGAGCTTGACCCGCGCGAATACGGGCGGCTGCCGGGCGTCGTGGGGCTTGCGAGCCGGCTCGTGCGCTGCGATCCGGTCTACGCGCCGGTGATGCGGAACCTGCTGGGGCGCACGGTCGTCATAGATACGATCGACAGCGCGATCGCGGCGGCGCGGCAGTCGGGGCACCGGCTAAAGCTCGTCACGCTGGACGGACAGGTGCTCCTGCCGGGCGGCGCGATGACGGGCGGCAGTCTGGCGCGCTCGTCGGGCGTGCTGACGCGCGCAAACGAGCTGGCAAGACTGAAAGCGGCGCGGGAGCGCGTCACGGAGGAGCTTTCGCGCGCGGCGCGGGAGGTCGAGGAGGCCTCGCGCGAGTCCGCGGCGCTCGGCGTGCGGACGGAAGCGGCGCGGGAGGAGCTGGAAGCGGCGAAAACGGCGCTGACGGCGTGCACGATGGCGTCCGACCGCGCGAAAATGACGCTCGAGGGGCTCCGCCGCAGCGGCGATGAGGAAAAAGAGCTGCTGGAGCAGCGGCTGGCGGAGGTCACGGGCGCCTGGGAGCGCGCGGAGGCCGAACGCGGCATCGTGCAGGAGCGGCTGCGGGAAAACGCCGCTCTCGACGCGCAGCTCGAGGGAGAGCTTTCGCGCGCGTTGGCGGAAAAGCAGACGGCCTCGGCCGCAAAGGAGGATGCGCGGCGCGCGTCGGAGGACGCGAAGGGCGCCGTGCGTGAGGCGCGCGCGTCGGAGGAATCGGCGCGGCGGCATCTGGCGGAAGCCGAGGAGGAAGAACGGCGGCGCGGCGAGACGGCGCGGGACTTCGACGCGGAGAACCGGGCGCTCGAGGCGCAGCTCCGGGAGGCGGAGGAGCGCTGCGGCGCGCTTTCCGCGCGCATGAAGGAGGCGCAGGAGACGCTGTCCGCGATCCTCGCGCGCAAGCAGGAGATCGAGGCGCAGCGCGTCGCCGGAGAGCGAAAAAGCCGCGACGCGGGACAGCGCCAGATCGCGCTGGAGCGCGAGCGGGTCAGGCTGGAAAACCGGCTGGAAAACGTCAAAAAGTCGCAGGACAGCCTTGCCGCGGCACTCTGGGACGAATACGGTCTGACGCGAGCGACGGCGCGGGAATGCGCCGTGCCGCTGGAGGACCCCGACGCCGCGAAAAAGCGTGCCGACGCGCTGCGGCGCGAGATCCGCGCGCTCGGCAGCGTCTATACGGGCGCGATCGAGGAATATACGAAGCTGCGCGGGCGGTACGACTTCTATAAGGCGCAGCAGGACGACGCCCGGGAGTCGAAGACGAAGCTCGAGGGCGTCATCGCGGAGCTGAACCGCCAGATGCGCCGGCAGTTTACCGAGCAGTTCGCGGTCATCAACCGCGCGTTCGGGGAGACCTTCGCGGAGGTGTTCGGCGGCGGCGCGGCGTCGCTCGAGCTGGAGGACGAGTCGGATGTCCTCTCCTGCGGCATCGAGATCCGCGTGCAGATCCCGGGCAAGACGCTCAAGAGTTTAAGCCTCCTGTCCGGCGGCGAGCGCGCGTTCGTCGCGATCGCGCTGTATTTTGCGATCCTGCGCGTCCGGCCGACGCCGTTCTGCATCCTCGACGAGATCGACGCCGCGCTCGACGACGTCAACGTCGGACGGTTTGCGCGGTATCTGCGGCGCTATGCCGACCGCACGCAGTTCATCGTCATCACGCACCGCCGCCATACGATGGAGGAGGCGGACATGCTCTACGGCGTGGCCATGCCGGTGCAGGGCGTGTCGAAGCTGCTGGCGTTCGACGTCGGCGAGGCGGCGCGCGAGTTCGGCATCAAAAACTGACACATAAAATCTCCGGGACGAAAAGGAGCTGGAAAAGGATATATGGGATTCTTTGATAAAATCAGAGCGGGGCTTTCGAAAACCCGCAGTGTGATCGCCGAGAAGCTCGACGCGGTGGTCAAGGTGTTCCGCCCGGTCGACGAGGAGCTGCTCGACGAGCTGGAGGAGGCGCTGATCCTCTCCGACCTCGGCGTCGACACCGTGATGGACGTCATGGACCGGCTGCGCGCGGAGGTCCGGGAGGGACGGCTGCGCGAATCGACGCAGGTGCGCGACGCGCTCGCCCGCATCCTCGCCGAGATGACCGGCGGCACGGACGCAGACGCGCGGCGGCTGAAGCTCGGGACGAGCCCGTCCGTCGTGCTCGTCATCGGCGTGAACGGCGCGGGCAAGACGACGACGATCGGAAAGCTCGCGCATAACCTCAAAAGCGAGGGCAAATCGGTGCTGCTCGCGGCGGGCGACACGTTCCGCGCGGCGGCGGCGGATCAGCTCGAGATCTGGGCGGGACGCGCGGGCGTGGACATCGTGCGCCAGACCGAGGGCGCCGATCCCGCGGCGGTCGTGTTCGACGCGCTGGCGGCGGCGAAGGCGAGGGGCACGGACGTCGTGCTCGTCGATACGGCGGGACGGCTGCAGAACAAGGCGAACCTGATGAAGGAGCTCGAGAAGATCAGCCGCGTGATCGACAAGACGCTGCCCGGCGCCGACCGCGAGACGCTGCTCGTGCTCGACGGCACGACGGGGCAGAACGCGCTGTCGCAGGCGAAGGCGTTTGCCGAGACGGCGGGCATCACGGGCATCGTGCTGACGAAGCTCGACGGCACGGCCAAGGGCGGCGTCGTCATTTCCATCTCCCATACGATGGGGATCCCGGTCAAATACATCGGCGTCGGCGAGCAGATCGACGACCTGCTGCCCTTTGACCCGGACGATTTTGTCAAGGCGCTGTTCTGATTTGGGAAAGGATGTGCGAGTATGCCCCGGATTGACGGAAGAAAATACAACGAGCTGCGTCCCTTTACGCTGACGCCCGGCGTCTCGTCGTTTGCGGAGGGCTCCTGCCTGATCGAGCAGGGGCTGACGAAGGTCTACTGCACCGCGAGCGTCGAGCAGGGCGTGCCGTTCCACCGCAAGGGCACGGGACTCGGCTGGGTCACGGCGGAGTATTCGATGCTCCCGCGCGCGAACCGCGAGAGAAGCCCGCGCGACGTGTCGAAGCTGAAGCTCGCCGGACGCTCGGCGGAGATCCAGCGGCTCATCGGCCGCGCGCTGCGCAGCGTCGTCGACATGGCGGCGATGGGCGAGGCGACGATCACCGTGGACTGCGACGTCCTGCAGGGCGACGGCGGCACGCGCTGCGCGTCGATCACAGGGGGCTTTGTCGCGATGGCGCTGGCGTGCAAATTCGCGGCGGACCGGCGCTGGTTCCGCAAAAACCCCGTGACGGACTATGTCGCGGCGCTGAGCACGGGGCTTCTGCCGCTCGACGGCCGCGACCAGCCGCTGATCGATATGTGCTATGAGGAGGATTCGCACGCGCTCGCGGACTTCAACCTCGTGATGACCGGCTCCGGCGCGTTCGTCGAGGTGCAGGGCACGGGAGAGGGACGTCCGTACACGCGCGAGGAGCTCGACAACGTCGTGAAGGTGACGGCGCCCGCGATCTATAAGATGATCGACGCCCAGAAAGCGATCGTGACGATATAATTGGGAAGGAATGCGCAATGGAATTGATTTTGGCGACGTCTAATACGCATAAGGCGGAGGAATTTGCCTCGATTCTCGGCGGCGTGCGCGTGCTGACGATGAAGGAGGCCGGTTTTTCGCCGGAGATCGTCGAGGACGGCGCGACCTTTGCCGAAAACGCGATGATCAAGTGCCGCGCGGTGTGGGAGCTTGCGCACCGGCCGTGCTTTGCGGACGATTCGGGGCTCTGCGTCGACGCGCTGGACGGCGCGCCGGGCGTCTATTCGGCGCGGTACGCGGGCGAGGGCGCGTCGAGCGAGGCGCGCAACGAAAAGCTGCTGCGAGCGCTCAAGGGCGTGCCCGCGGAGAAGCGTGGCGCGCGCTTCGTCTGCGCGATCGCCTGCATCCTCGACGAGCGGACGGCGTTCGTCGTCGAGGGGACCTGCGAGGGCGTCATTGCCGAAGCGCCGCGCGGGGAGCACGGCTTTGGCTACGACCCGCTGCTGTACCTGCCGGAATACGGCTGCACGGTCGCCGAGCTGAGCCCGGAAAAAAAGAACGAGATTTCTCACAGAGCCCGTGCGGCCGCCCGTTTACGCGAAAGGCTTGCCGGGTATAATGCAGATTGAAGCTAAGGACGGATAAAAAACCTATGCTGACTTCCAAACAGCGCGCGTTCCTGCGCGCACGGGCGAATCCGCTCGAGACCATTCTCCAGATCGGCCGCGCGGGCGTCACCGACGCCGTGATCGCGCAGTGCGGCGCGTCTCTCGACGCGCATGAGCTGATCAAGCTGCGCGTGCTCGAAAACTCCCTCCTGTCCGCGGCGGAGGCGGCTTACGCCATCGCGGAGGGGACGGGCGCCGAGGTCGTGCAGACGATCGGCACCCGGTTCGTGCTGTACCGCGCCAATCCGAAGCTGCCCGCGGAGCGCCGCATCGCGCTGCCCAAATGAGGCGCGTCGGACTTCTCGGCGGCACGTTCAACCCGCCCCATGCGGGGCATCTGCACGCCGCGCGCGCCGCGCTCGAGGGACTGGCTCTCGACGCGCTGTGGTTTCTGCCGGACGCCGAGCCGCCGCACAAAGTCCTGCCGCCCGGCACGCCGACGGCGCAGGACCGCGTCGAGATGACGCGGCGGCTTGCGTCGCTGCTGCCGCGCGCGGAGGTCTGCACGCTCGAGCAGGAGCTGCCCGCGCCGTCCTATACCGCGCGCACGCTCGGGGAGCTTGCGCGCCGCTGCCCCGACACGTCGTTTGTGCTGGTCGTCGGCTCGGACATGTTTTTCACGCTCGACCGCTGGTACCGTCCCGACGTCATCTTCCGGCACGCGGAGATCGCCGCGCTGGCGAGACGGGATGAGGACACGGCGGCGCTGGACGGCTGCCGGGCGCGGCTGCGGGAGCAATACGGCGCGCGGGTCTCGCTTTTGTACGCGGACGTGCTGGAGGTCAGCTCGACGGCGCTGCGGGAGGCGCTGAGACGGGGGGAGTACCCCGAGGCGCTGACGGAGCCGGTGGCGGCGTATATCCGGGAAAGGGGACTGTACCGATGATCGACCGGGACGCGGCGCTGCGGGCGCTGCGGGAAACACTGACGGAAAAGAGACTTGCGCATGTGCTGGGCTGCGTACAGGCGGCGCGGGAGCTTGCGCCGGGCTTCGGGGCGGATGTCGAAAAAGCCGCGGATGCGGCGCTTCTGCACGACATAACGCGCGAAATATGCGCCGAAGAACAGTTGAAATTGTGCGCAAAGTACGGTATAATGGTAGGTGCGATGGAAGCGGACGAGCCGGCGCTGCTGCATGCGCTGACGGGCGCCGAGGTTGCGCGGGAGCGCTTCGGCGCGGACGGGGAGATCGCCGAGGCCATCCGCTGCCACACGACGGGAAAGGCGGGGATGTCGCCGCTCGACATGACGCTCTGCCTTGCCGATTACATCGAGCCCACGAGAAAGTTCAAAAAGGTCGACACCCTGCGCGCGCTCGCGAAGGTCAATCCCCGCGCGGCGCTGCTGCGGGCTTTCGACGGAACGATCGTCCATATTGTCCGGGATGACGGCCTCCTGCATCCGCAGACCGTGATCGCACGCAACGATCTGCTCCGGCGGCTTATGAAGGAGGACCCCCGGGCGCTTTCTTTGAAAAAGGAGTAGCCTATGAAACTTTTCGGCGGTAATTCATCCGACAACGAGAACAGAAAACCGGACGTATCCGAAGAAAATCCGGGTGCGAGAACGCCCCGGGTGCCGGAAGACCGCACCTATTATGAGGACGAGGACGGCGGCGCGCCGCGCGGCTCGCTGTCCCGCGGCATGAAGATCTACCTCGGCATCGCGATCCCGCTGCTGGCCATCGTCATCTGCGCGCTGCTGTATGTGCTGTTCTTCGTAAAGCCCCCGGCGGGCGAGAGCGGCGTGTCCACCGTGCCGACCGGCTCGGCGGCGACGACGACCACGACGACGACCGCGGCTTCCTCCGCGTCGACGGAAGCGACCACCGAGGCGACGTCCGCGACGGAGGCGACGACGGAGGCGACCACCGAAGCGACGACGGCCGCGCTGTCCGAGGAGGAGCTCGTCGAGGCCGCGATCATGGAGCTTTCCGAGGAAGCGGTCGAGCTGTCCGCGCCGGAAAAGGGCGTCGATGACAACCCGCGCCGCGAGGGCGTCTATACGGTGCTGCTCGTGGGGCTTGACGACTCCGGCAAGCGCACCGACACGATCATGATGCTCACGCTCGATACCGACGAGAAGGCTGTCAAGATCATGAGCGTGCCGCGCGACCTGATGAGCACGTCGAAGTTCGGCAACGTCATCAAGATCAACGCGGCCTATGCGCAGGGCATCGAGGAAACCGCCGCTGAGGTGGCGGCCGTGCTCGGCTACACCCCGAACCGCTATGTCGTCGTCGATTACGACGCGTTCGAGCGCCTGATCGACACGCTGGGCGGCATCGAGGTCGACGTCTTCATGGATATGGAGTATGACGACTACTCGGGCGACCTCCATATCGACATCAAGGAGGGTCTGCAGACGCTGGACGGCGAGACGGCGCTCCAGTATGTCCGCTTCCGCTCCGGCTATGCCGCCGCGGACATCAAGCGTATCGAGATCCAGCAGGAGTTTTTCTCCGCGGTGCTGGCAAAACTCGCGAGTCCGGAGACCATTCTGAAGGTGCCGGAGCTTGTCGCGCTGTTCCGCGACTGCGTGGAGACCGATTTCTCGGCAGGCGAGCTCATCTGGCTTGCGCTGCAGTATTACGACATGGACCCCGACGATATTCAGATCGGCAAGGTGCCGACGCACTCGGTACGCTACGAGGGGCAGGATTATGAGGTCGCGTACCTCAATACGCTGCTGCGCCGCATCAACGAGGACGGCTATAACCCCTACGTCAACGCGATCACCGAGGTCAATCTGACGCTCCCGCCGGAGGACGGCACCTCGTCTGCGGAGACCTCCGCGGCGGAGACTGCGGCACCGGCGGAGACGACCACTGCACAGACGACGGCGGCGTCCGGCAATACCCCGCCGGCGTGGCTTGGAGGCTAAAAAGATTCATGCCCAGAAGAACATCCAGAGGGTATGCCCGGTTTATGGCATTCTGCACCGGGCTTACCCTGCTTACGGTTGCGGCGGTCATCTTTACGGCGGTTTTTGTCCGACCGAAGAGCGCCGCCGAACCGGCGTCAGCCAAAACGGAGGCTGCGGCGGCACAGGAGCCGGAGAACGTTTCCATCACCGGCGGCAGCGACGTGGCAGCCGCGAAGCCCGTTACCGAAAGCGGCAGACGCGAAGATTTTTTCACCCTTTTGATCGCGGGCACCGATGAGGACGGCACCCGCACCGACACCATCCTGCTGGCCGCGATCGATACGGCGGCGGGAACGGTCAGCGTTCTGAGCATCCCCCGCGACACCCGCGCGTATATGGCGTCCGGCGGCGTGCATAAGATCAACGCCGCGCATAACAAGGGCATCGACCGGATGCTCACGGAGATCGAAAACACGGTCGGCTTTGTCCCGGACCGCTACTGCATCATCGACTACAGCGCGTTCGAGACCGTGATCGACGCGATCGGCGGCGTGACCGTCGACGTGGCGATGGACATGGACTACTCGGATCCGACGCAGGATCTCGAGATCCACATTCAGGAGGGCGAGCAGCTTCTCAACGGCGAGCAGGCGCTCCACTATATGCGCTTCCGCTCCGGCTATGCGGACGCCGACCTCGGCCGCATCCGCGCGCAGCAGAAGCTGATCGCCGCGGCGGCGGATAAGCTGATGACGCCCGCGTCGCTGGCGCTGCTGCCGAAGATCCCGGAGCTGCTAAAAAAGGTGGAGACGGATCTCTCCGCGGGCGAGGTCATCTGGCTCGCGACGCAGCTTTTCAATCTCGATTCCGAGAAGCTGACGCTCGAAATGCTGCCCGGAGAGGCGGTCGGCGCGGATTACGGCGCGGACGAGGAAGCGGTGCTTGAGGTCGTAAACGAGCGCTACAATCCCTATCTTGAGCCGATTACCGCGCTGAATATCCCGTAAAACCGTTAAAAAGCCGCGCCTGTGTGCGCGTTTTGCGTAAAAAAGGAGGATGAACCGAATGGATACGACGGCGAAAAAGACGCTGACGGCGGAAGAAATCAAACCGATCCTCGAAGCCGTATCCGCGAAGCTTACCGAGAAGGGCGCGCGGCAGATGGAGGTGCTCGACATCCACGAGCAGACGACGCTCGCCGATTATTTCATCATCTGCACCGGCACTTCCAATACCCATATCCGAACCCTGTCGCAGGAGGTCGAAAAACTGATGGAAGAGCAGTTTTCCCTCCGTCCGCACCACATCGAGGGCTATGACAACGCGCAGTGGGTGCTCGTTGACTACGGCTTCCTCGTCGTACACCTCTTCCGCGCCGATGTGCGCGAATTTTACTCGCTTGAGCGCCTCTGGCGCTGAGAAAAAAGCGCCTTTCCCGGCGGCGGACGTTCCGCCGTCACACATATAGAAGTAGGACGTGAACGATTGCTATGAAGTACGAACCTTCCGCCATTGAA
The DNA here is from genome assembly GCA_016297585.1 of Clostridiaceae bacterium. Classification (GTDB taxonomy): domain Bacteria; phylum Bacillota; class Clostridia; order Oscillospirales; family QAMX01; genus JAAZKA01. Next base: position 20,088 of record JAEDGJ010000002.1, on the reverse strand, counting down.
AAAAAGTGGCAGACCGCGTGGGAGGACGCAGGGATCTTCCATGCCGAAAACCATTCCGAAAAACCCAAGTGGTACAGCCTCGTCGAGTTCCCCTATCCGTCCGGACAGGGTCTGCACGTAGGCCATCCGCGCTCCTATACCGCGCTGGACATCATCTCCCGCAAGCGCCGTATGCAGGGCTATAACGTGCTCTACCCCATCGGCTGGGACGCGTTCGGCCTGCCGGCGGAGAACTACGCCATCAAGAACCATGTGCATCCGGCGGAGTTTACGCAGAAAAACATCGCCCATTTCAAGTCCCAGCTCCAGGATCTCGGCCTCTCCTTCGACTGGAGCCGCGAGATCAACACGACCGACCCCGAATACTACAAGTGGACGCAGTGGATCTTCCTCCAGCTCTTCAAGAAGGGGCTGGCGTATAAGAAGGAAATGAGCGTCAACTGGTGCCCCTCCTGCAAGTGCGTGCTGGCGAACGAGGAAGCCGCCGGCGGCGTCTGCGAGCGCTGCGGCAGTGAAGTCGTGCACAAGACCAAGAGTCAGTGGATGCTGGGCATCACCCAGTACGCCCAGCGCCTGATCGACGACCTCGACGACGTGGACTACATCGAGCGCGTCAAGGTGCAGCAGAAGAACTGGATCGGCCGCTCCACCGGCGCCGAGGTCGAGTTCCACACCACCGAGGGCGACGTCCTGACCGTCTACACCACGCGCTGCGACACGCTGTTCGGCGCGACCTATATGGTCATCTCGCCCGAGCATCCGGTGATCGAAAAGTGGGCGCCCGAGATCACGAATCTCGACGCCGTGCGCGCCTACGCCGAGGAAGCCTCCCACAAGTCCGATTTCGAACGCACGGAGCTCAACAAGGGCAAGAGCGGCGTGCGCATCGAAGGCGTGCGCGCCATCAACCCCGTCAACGGAAAGGAGATCCCGATCTTTGTCTCCGACTACGTCCTGATGAGCTACGGCACCGGCGCGATCATGGCGGTCCCGGCGCACGATACGCGCGACTGGGACTTCGCGAAGGTCTTCGACCTCCCGATGATCCAGGTCGTCGCGGGCAAGGACGGCGAGGTGGACATCTCGAAGGCCGCGTTCACGGACGTCGAGACCGGCGTGATGGTCAATTCCGGCTTCCTGACGGGACTCTCCGTCGAGGACGCGAAGAAAAAGATGATCGAGTACCTCGAGGAAAAGGGCATCGGCCGCGCGAAGGTCAACTACAAGCTGCGCGACTGGGTCTTCTCCCGCCAGCGCTACTGGGGCGAGCCGATCCCGATGGTGTACTGCGAGAAATGCGGCTGGGTGCCGCTGCCCGAGTCCGAGCTGCCGCTGCGCCTGCCGAATGTGTCGAGCTACGAGCCGACGGACAACGGCGAGTCGCCGCTGGCGCATATGACCGACTGGGTGCAGACGACCTGCCCGCACTGCGGAGGCCCCGCGCGCCGCGAAACCGACACGATGCCGCAGTGGGCCGGCTCCTCCTGGTACTTCCTGCGCTACATGGATCCGCACAATCCCGACGCGCTGGCGTCGAAGGAAGCGCTCGACTACTGGTCCCCCGTGGACTGGTATAACGGCGGCATGGAGCATACGACGCTGCATCTGCTCTACTCGCGCTTCTGGCATAAGTTCCTCTACGACATCGGCGTCGTGCCGACGAAGGAGCCGTACGCGCGGCGCACCTCGCACGGCATGATCCTCGGCGAAAACGGCGAGAAGATGTCCAAGTCCCGCGGCAACGTCGTCAATCCCGACGAGATCGTCGCGACCTACGGCGCGGACACCATGCGCCTGTACGAGATGTTCCTCGGCGACTTCGAAAAGGCCGCGCCGTGGTCGTCGCAGTCCATCAAGGGCTGCCGCCGCTTCCTCGAGCGCATCTGCGAGCTCGCGGACCGCGTCACGCCCGGCGATACCTACTCCGCCGCGAACGAGGCGGCGATGCACAAGACCATCCGCAAGGTCTCCGCGGACATCGAGGAGATGAAGTTCAACACCGCGATCGCCTCCCTGATGACGCTGCTCAACCAGTTCGCGGAAAAAGGCTGCAACCGCGCCGAGTTCGCCACCTTCATCACGCTGGTGAATCCGTTCGCGCCGCACATCACGGAGGAGCTGTGGCATACGATGGGTCTGGGCGAGGGCTTCCTGAGCATCGCGCCGTGGCCGGCGTATGACGAGTCGAAGACCGTCGACGCGGAGATCGAGATGGCCGTGCAGGTCAACGGCAAGCTCAAGGCCGTCGTAAAGCTGCCCGCGGACGCGGACGAGGATACCGCTAAGGCCGCGGCGCTCGCCGACGAGAAGGTCGCGGCGGCCGTCGAGGGCAAAAACATCGTCAAGGTCATCGTCATCCGGGGAAAGATCATCAACATTGTCGTGAAATAAAAAGATAATGCTTGACAAGTGAAGAAAAATCGGTTATAATATACATTGCTACGCTGGCGTAATTACGAGAAAAACCGGAGAGCCGCGTGGTGTGTTGGCGCAGCCGGTTTGCGCGGAGGGAGGGAAAATAGATGTCTGAAGTCCATCTCAAAGAGAACGAATCGTTGGACAGTGCGCTTCGCCGTTTCAAGCGTTCTTGCGCGAAGGCGGGAGTGCTTTCCGAACTCCGCAAACGCGAACATTACGAAAGCCCCAGCGTCAAGCGCCGTAAGAAGTCGGAAGCCGCTCGCGCGAAGAAGAAGAAGTTCAAGTATTAAGCTTGATGAAAAAAGGATGCCGTCCTTTCCCGGACGGCATCCTTTTTTATGTTTTTACGCGGGAGCGAACGGCTCGCTCCCGCGTAAAAACGAGGGTTTATTCCTTTTTGACGCTCTGGGTCTGGAGCTGCGCGAGCACGAGACGGCGGTATACGCCGTCGGGATGGCGCATCAGCTCGGCATGGGAGCCGCATTCGGCGATTCTGCCGCCTTCGAGCACGACCAGACGGTCCGCGCCGCGCAGCGTCGCAAGCCGGTGGGCGATGGCGATGGTCGTGCGCCCGTGGATCAGCCGTCCGAGCGCCTCCTGGATCTGCGCTTCCGTCTCGACGTCCAGCGACGAGGTCGCCTCGTCGAGGATCAGGATCGGCGGGTCGCGCAGGATCGCGCGGGCGATGGCGATGCGCTGGCGCTCACCGCCGGAGAGGGTGTAGCCGTTCTCGCCGACCTGCGTGTTGTAGGCGTCGGGGAGCTTGGTGATGAACTCGTGCGCGTTGGCGATCTTCGCGGCGGCGATGATCTCGTCGGGCGAGGCTTCGGGACGGGCGTAGGCGAGGTTGTCGTAGATCGTGCCGGCAAAGAGGAAGTTCTCCTGGAAGACGACGCCGATGTTCTCGTGCAGCGTCTCGCCCGCGATGTCGCGCAGGTCGACGCCGTCGATCGTGACGCGGCCGCGCGTGACGTCGTAGAGGCGCATGACGAGGTTTATGAGCGTGCTCTTGCCCGTGCCGGAGGGGCCGACGAGCCCGATCATCTCGCCGGGACGGATGTCGAGGCTGACGTCGCGCAGCACCGGCTCGTAGGTCTTGTAGCCGAAGGTGACGTGGTCGAAGGCGATCGCGCCGCGGATCTCGGGCTTCAGCGCGCGCTCGGCGGGCAGCACCTCGGGCGTTTCGTCGAGGATCTCGAAGATCTTCAAAAGCGACGTCAGCACGTCCGCGAGATAACGGGGCAGCCCCGTCATCCAGCGCATCGGCTCGTAGATATAGCCGATGTACATCGTGAATTCGACCAGCTCGCCCGTCGTCAGCTCGCGTCCGAGGATCATTTTTCCGCCGAAGTAGAGGACGAAGAACTCGCCGATGCCGACGAAGAAGGTGATCATCGGGAAAAGCCGCGCCCACATACGCTCGTTGGACGCGGAGACCTCGGCCAGCTCCCGGTTGACGGCGGCGAACTTCGCGATCTCGCGCTCCTCGCTGCCGAAGGCCTTGACGACGCGGATGCCGGAGATGATGTCGTGCAGGATGGAGTTGGACTTCGAGAAGAGCCGCCACTGCTTTTCGTAGCGGAGGTTGATGCGGTCCCAGATGACCGTCATGATGTACAGCGCGACCGGCGCGGGCACGATGACGAGCAGCGCGAGCTTCCAGTTCTGGAGGAAGAGGATCGTGCCGACGACGACAAAGACGACCACCATCTCGAGGAAGAATCTTCCCTGATCGATCAGAAATTCGCGGACGGTCTGCGTGTCCTGCGTGATGCGCTTGAGCAGGTCGCCGGAGGTCTTGCGCTGGAGGTTCGCCATCGAAAGCCGCTGCACCTTGTCGTAGGCGTCGTGGCGAAGGCCTGCGGCGAAGGCGGAACCGGCGCGGTTGATGAAGCGGGCGGCAAAGATGTACAGCGTCTCGCCGACGGAGCGCACGAGCAGCATCGCGCCGCAGAGCAGGAGCACCGTGCGCACGGTGCCGGAGCCGCTCGCAAGCTCGCCGTCGATGAGAAGCTGATTTAATTTCGGCGTCAGCGAGTACAGGAGGTTTGAGAGCGTCACGAGCGCGCAGCCGGCGAGAAACGGCTTCATCTGCGGGCGCATCATGCGGACGGCGCGCAGAAAGACCGCGCCGGTCTTGACGCAGTACATGCAGGTGGTGGAGTTTTCGGGATAGGGACGCCCGCAGGTCGGACAGACGCGCGGGGTATCGTCCGCGACGGCGCTGAGTTCGCCCGTGTCGATGTAATACTGCAGCGCGAGCTGGAACTCGCCCGCGGCGCGCAGGCGTCCGGTCGTCATCCGGGCGAGGATCTTCGGCTTCCCGTCGACCGCGGCCTCCAGATAGCCGCAGCCGACGTCGCCCGTGACCCGGAGACCGGTAAGCGACGACACGGGAAGCGCGTATTGGGGAACGCCGTCGACGGCGCAGCAGAGCTTTCCGTCCTCGACGCGCAGCTCGCCCTTGGCAAACGTGCCTTCGAAGCTCAAGTCGAAGGCGAATATCAGTTGATCGGCCATACGACCTCCTTGTTTATGTGTCCGGGGGGAAAATTACAGCAGATACGGCTCGAGCCGCCGCCGGGATTTGATGTCCAGCGCGTCGATGTCCTCGATCTGGTAGCGATTGCCCTCGACGTCGGTGATCATCAGCCGGTGGGCGTCGATGGCGCGGAGATTGCGGGAGAAGTCCTTGACGGCAAAGACGCGGTCGCCGCCTTCGATGCGGACGTCGAGATAGAGATAGCCCATTTTGTCTTTGACGGAGCGGATTTCGAGGATGCGCGGGGAGAAGTAGCGCATCCGGAGCGCGCCGCGCAGGAGCTGCTGCTGATCCTCGGGGAAATCCCGCAGGTCGCGGAGGATGCCGAGCTCGTGCCGCTCCTCGTCCTGGATGCACAGGTAGCGTTCGGGATGGGAAAACGGCAGCGCGCGGGCGACGGTGACGCGGGGAACGTCACGCTCTCCGAGCCGTGCGCCGAGAAAGCCCTCGCCGGAGGGGTAGAAGGTGATGTCCGCGGGGGAGAGGATGCCGATGTCGGTTAAAGTGTTCATGCCTGCTCCTTTCGGGGGGAGGATGGTTTGCGGCCGGAGACAGCGGGATTGAACCAGCCCATCTCCATGCGCACCTCGCGGCGCGCGAGGTCGTGGTTGTGGTACGCGCAGGCGTCAAAGCCGATCAGGGTAAAGCCCTCGTGCAGATAGAAGCCGATGGCATTCGTGTTGCAGGACTGCGTCTCGAGCATGACGGCGCGGCAGCCGTCCCGGATGGCATGCTCGCGGGCGATGTCCATCAGCGCATGCCCGACACCCTGTCCGCGCAGCGGCTCGGAGACCCACAGCTCGGTGACGCGCAGGCGGTTCGACCATTCCTCGTACCACAGCTCGATGGCGGCGGCGAGACGGCCGTCCAGTACGACGCCGTAGGCCTCGGCGCCGTCCCACCAGTCGGCGTAGAGCCGGTCGGGGAAGTCGTATTCCTCGGGAGAATGCGTCACGGGCGCGGGGAAGGGCTTTTTTTCAAAGGAAACGGCAAAGCCCGCGGGACTTTGGGTGACGGAGACGTCGAAATAATCGTCCGTCGTGTAGCCGATCGGCACGAGTTCGCCCTTCCAGCGCTCGCGGGGCAGATATTCGATCCGGTAATTCATGAAAACCCCTCCTTTTTCTATACGCCGATGCCGGTGTATTTCAGCGCTTCGGTCTGGATGGTGTAGAGCTTATAGAACTCGCCCTTTTTGCGGATCAGCTCGTCGTGGCGGCCGTATTCGACGACGCGCCCGTCGGAGATGACCGCGATGGTGTCCGCGTCGCGCAGCGTGGACAGGCGGTGGGCGATGGCGATGGTCGTGCGCCCGGATTTCAGGGCGTTGACGGAGTTCTGGATCTTGCGTTCGGTCTCGGTGTCCATCGCGGCGGTGGCTTCGTCGAGGATGAGGATCTTCGGGTTCTGGATGATGACGCGGGCGATGGACAGGCGCTGGCGCTCGCCGCCGGAGAGATCCTGTCCGCCCGCGCCGACGCGGGTCTCGTAGGCATCGGGCAGGCGCATGATGAAGTCGTGCGCGCCCGCGGCCTTGGCCGCCGCGATGACCTCCTCCATCGGCGCGTCGGGCTTTGCGTAGCGGATGTTGTCCGCGATCGAGCCGATGAAGAGGTAAATTTCCTGCGAGACGATGCCGATGTTGCGGCGCACGAGCGCCATCGGCAGCTCGCGGATGTCCACGCCGTCGATGCGCACGACGCCCTCCGTGGGGTCGTACAGGCGCGCCATCAGGTTCGCCATCGTCGACTTGCCCGCGCCCGCCTTGCCGACGATGCCGAGCATCTGCCCCGCCTCCACGGTAAAGCTCATGTCGCGCAGCACCGGACGCGCGGGCTCGTACTCAAAGCGCACATGGTCGAACTCGATCTTGCCGTCGATGTCGGTTTTGGGCACCGGATGCTCGGACTCGACGATGTCGGGGCGCGAGTCGATGATCTCGAAGACGCGCTGCGCGGAGTCGACGCACCGCGACCACCAGTTGGAGACCCGGGACATGAACTCGAGCGGCCCGTAGAGGATGCCCATATACGCGATAAAGGCGATCAGCGTGCCGAGGGTGAGCTCGCCGCGCAGCACCATGACGCCGCCGGCAGCCGTGATGATGACCTGCGCGGCAAACATCACGAGATAGACGAGGGGGAAGGAGGTGGCTTCCATATTCGCAAGCCGGATCTCGGCGGCGGCGAGGTTCCCCGAATGCGCGTCGAAGCGGGAAAGCTCGGCGGACTCCTTGGAGAAGGCCTTGATGACGCGCTGCCCGGAAAGGGTGTCGGAAACCACCGAGGACAGGCGGGAATCGTGCACCCAGAGCCGGTGGTGGAGGGGCTGGAAGACCTTCCACATGATCTTGAAGAAGAGCAGCACCAGCGGGATCGCGGCGATGGCGATCAGCGAGAGCTTCCAGCTCATCGAGAGCATGAACGCGGCGACGCCGACAAACAGCACCGAGTTGACGACGAGATACGGCACGCCGTCGACGAAGAACCAGTAGATGTTGTTGGCGTCGCGGTTGACGCGCGTCATCAGCGCGCCGGTCTGCTTGGAGGTGTAGTACCCGGTCGAGAGCCGCTGCATCGCGGTGAAGATCTTCAGCTTCAGATCGTAGATGACCCACGGCATGATGCTGCCGAGCACCCAGGTGTAGAGGACGTTCATCAGCGTGTTGGCAAGCCGGACGGCGAAGATCAGCGCGACGATGCCGAAGACCATGCCGAAGAAGCGTCCGTCGGGGACGAGCACCTCGTCATAGAGGAGCTTCGAGCCGACGTAGGGGGTCAGGAGCGAAAATCCGCTCGCAAGAAACATCGTCAGGATGATCAGGGAGACCTGGCGGCCGTAGTCCTTGAAGTAGCCGAGCAGGCGCATCGTGATCGAGACGCGTCCCGAGCAGTTGGGACAGACGCGGCGCCCTTCCTCGGGATACGGCATCCCGCAGACCGGGCAGTATGGCGAGACATACGGGCGAAGCTGCGGCGTTTCGCCGTCCAGAAAGCCGTTGAAGGCGCGGGCGAAGTTTTCCATCGCCTTCGTGCGCCCGATGGAGGCGACGGCGAGGACGGCGGGAGCGCCGTCCGTATCGGCGATCAGGCGGGAGGTGGAGATCTGGCGCTCGACGCGGAGATTGCGGAGGGTATCGAGCGGGGTGCGGGAAAAGCCGGTTTCGGAGAAGACCGTCTCGAGCCTGCGCGCACGGTCGACGCGCCGCAGCTCGACGCTGCCGGTGACGGTATAGAGGGTGTCCGCGTCGAAGGCGAGCAGCAGTTCTCCGGGGCTCTCATCCGGCAGAAGGTCGCCTTCGAAATAGAAGAGGATCTTTTCCGCGTCGGCATGCTCGTGCGTCAGGACGGCATCGAGCCGCGGCGGAAGCAGTTTGTTTGGCATAAGCAGTCCTTTCTGTCCGAAAAATGAGCTGAGGCGTGAAAAAACACGCCGGTGACGCTATTGTAGCAAACCGGCGTATGGTTTGTCAACCCAAATATGAACAAATTTGGAAGATGTAATATAAGTGTAACGGAAACGGAAAACCGGGCGGAAAAAAGGCCCGGTTTGTTGCAAAAAACTGTTACATGTTAAGCCCGAAAAGCCGCTCGGCGACCGAACGCCGGTTTTTGTTGCAAAGCCTTGACACAAATGTCGCGGCTTCGTCGAGGGAGAGGAGCATGCACAGCGGAAACATGACGGTGCACAGCGGGTTCCAGCCGAACGCGTCCGCAAACCGGCCGTGCAGGATGCAGCAGAACGCCCGCGTCATGCCGCAGCCGGGACAGCGGCGGCCCGTGAGATGGAAGATCGGGCAGAACGAATGCGGCGCCAGCGTCTCCGGCGGGATCAGCGCCAGCGCGAGGAAAACCGCCGCGCAGACCGCCGCGCGCAGGGCAGACATGACCGCTCTTTTTTTCATCGAAGCACGCTCCCTTCCCCGCCGCCGTCCGGGCAGTGAAAATGAAATGCAAATATGACAAAACTGCATTATCGGCGAAAACGCAAATTGTAACATCAAACAATATCATTTTGCCCCGGCTGCATATAAAAACTGCACAGCATAAATAAAGTGCCTTTATACACGCTTTTCCTTGACAAAGTATGCAAATAGGTGTATCTTAATAAGCATAAGCCCTGAAAACGGCGAAAAAAGCGGAAAGCCGGCGGCGTGGGGAATTGAAGGATGATCCTCGGATTCCTGCAAAGTGTGCCGGACGGAACCGGCAGGAAAACGGGGCTGTTCATTTTATCAAAGCAGGGAGTTGCAACGAAGCATATGGATCTGTCCAACAGCTATCTTTCGGGAATTTACGCCGACGTTTGCCGCCGCAATCCGGGCGCCGTCGAGTTCCATCAGGCGGTGGGCGAGGTGCTCCAGTCCCTGACGCCGGTCATCGAGCGCCGTCAGGACATCGTCGAGGCGGGTATTGTGGATCGTATCGTGGAGCCGGAGCGTCTGATCCAGTTCCGCGTGTCGTGGGTGGACGATTCGGGACGCGTGCGCGTCAACCGCGGCGTGCGCGTGCAGTTCAACTCGGCGCTCGGCCCGTATAAGGGCGGCCTGCGCTTCCATCCGTCGGTAAACCTGAGCATTCTGAAGTTTTTGGGCTTCGAGCAGATCCTGAAGAACTCTCTGACGGGCCTGCCGCTCGGCGGCGCGAAGGGCGGCTCGGACTTCGACCCCAAGGGCAAGAGCGAGGGCGAGGTCATGCGCTTCTGCCAGAGCTTTATGATCGAGCTTTCGAAGCACATCGGCGCGGATACCGACGTCCCGGCGGGTGACATCGGCGTCGGCGGCCGCGAGATCGGCTTCCTCTACGGCCAGTACAAGCGTCTGACCGACCAGACGACGGGCGTTCTGACCGGCAAGGGCGTGAGCTTCGGCGGCTCGCTCGTGCGCCGTGAGGCGACCGGCTACGGCCTGTGCTATTTCACCGAGGAGATGCTCAAGAGCATCGGCAAGGATTTCAAGGACAAGACCGTCCTCGTGTCCGGCTCGGGCAACGTGGCGCTGTACGCGACGCAGAAGGCGCAGCAGCTCGGCGCGAACGTCGTCGCGATGAGCGATTCCTCGGGCTATATCTACGATAAGAAGGGCATCAACCTCGACATCATGCGCCAGATCAAGGAAGTCGAGCGCGGCCGCATCGTCGAGTACGCGCGCCGTGTGCCGTCGGCGGTCTTTACGCCGGGCTGCAAAGGCATTTGGACGATCCCGTGCGACATCGCGCTGCCCTGCGCGACGCAGAACGAGATCGACGAGGAATCGGCGTTCGAGCTGATCAAAAACGGCTGCATCTGCGTGGCCGAGGGCGCGAACATGCCGTCCACGCCGGAAGCGATCAACGCGTTCATCAAGAACGGCCTGCTGTACGGTCCCGCGAAGGCTGCCAACGCCGGCGGCGTCGCGACTTCGGGTCTTGAGATGAGCCAGAACTCCATCCGCATGGGCTGGACGTTCGAAGAGGTCGACAAGCGCCTGCAGGAGATCATGCGCAACATCTACAAGAACAGCTACCACGCCGCGGAGGAATACGGCTACGAGGGCAATCTGATGATCGGCGCGAATATCGCGGGCTTCTTAAAGGTTGCCGAAGCGATGCTCGCCTACGGCATCACCTACTAAGCGATATAACACAGCGGGGATGAATGGGATTCATCCCCGCTTTTTCATGCGTCAGTCGAGCCAGATCGGGTTGGTCCAGGCGCGCGAACCGTCCTTTTTGTAGACCGTGAAGCGCACATACCGGTAGCCGCCCACCCAGCCGCCGTCGAGGCCGACCTCGAAGTGCGTGAGGGAATCGTCCTCCGCCTCGAGCATCCGTGTCGGGTGGCAGTCGGAAGAGAGGCAGATGCGCGCGCAGGGCTCGCATTCGATATGCGCGGTGCCGTCCTCGACGTAGAAGTCGCGGATGACGGGGCCGGTCGAGGAGTAGAAATTGCCGGCCTCAAGCGCGGCGAGGATGGCGTTCAGGTTGTTTTCGGCGTTGACCATGACCCAGCCGCGGCAGTGCTGGCTCATCGCGTGGCCGTCGTCGGTCGCGACGCCGAAGATGCGGATGCCCTGGCCTAAAAGCTCGTCCCAGTAGGCGGCGTCCTTGTCCATGTTGTTTTCGATGACGCAGCCGGAGTTCCAGATCTCCATCGCGAAGTTGCCGCGGAGCTTTTCAAAGTACCGCGCGGGCGTGGACGACCACTCGGGGTGGCAGTAGATCGTCAGGTTGCGGTGGGCGTGGATGTCGTCGAGATAGGGCTGATACCCCTCCTGATCGACGGCGGTGCCGCTTTCGAAGCGCTGATCCTGCTCGTAGCCGTTGCCGTCGGCACGGGAGGGGCCGATGCAGACGGTATGGAAGCAGCGGAAGCCGTGATCATGGAAGAAGGTGTTGTCAAACTCCATGCCGGGGACGATGGTCATGGGGATCTCCGGCGCGAAGTTCTCGTAGTTGTAAACGCGGTGATCGGTGAGGGCCATGAAGTCGTAGCCGTTCTGCGCGTGCAGCCGGATGACGTCGCCCGGCTCGCCGCGTCCGTCGGAGCGCGTGGTATGGCAGTGAAGCGCGCCCTTGAGCATTTTCCGGTCCTTGCAGGTGAATGCGCCTTGTCTGATCGTCATAGCAGCAGGTTCCTTTCCGATAAAAAGAGTGAAAATCCGTCATTGTTTGAAAACCCGGGCATATCCGCACGGAAAACAGCTTCATTATACCACCCTGCATACGGCGGCGTCAAGAACGTGCGGGGGAAAAAGCGCAGGAAACCGTCTGCACGGGGAACGGATATGCCGGAGCCGGAGGCCGGCTGCGAAAAAAAGAGGCTGTTCTCCGGAAAAACGAAGAACAGCCTCGATAAAACGGAATTTACGCGTCGAGCTTCAGGGGGTTGACCTTGATGCCGGGGCCCATGGTCGCGGCGACGACGCAGGAGCGGATATACTGACCCTTGGCAGCGGCGGGCTTGGCCTTGATGATCGCACCGAGGAGGGTGTTGAAGTTCTCGGTGAGCTTTTCGGCGCCGAAGCTGGCCTTGCCGATCGGGCAGTGGATGATGTTGGTCTTGTCCAGACGGTATTCGATCTTACCGGCTTTCGCCTCGGTAACGGCGCGGCCGACGTCGGGGGTGACGGTGCCGGCCTTCGGGTTCGGCATGAGGCCCTTCGGACCGAGGACACGGCCCAGGCGGCCGACGACGCCCATCATATCCGGAGAAGCGATGACGACGTCGAAGTCAAACCAGTTTTCCTTCTGGATCTTCTCGACGAGGTCCATATCGCCGACGTAATCGGCGCCGGCGTCCTTCGCGGCCTGCACGCGGTCGCCCTTCGTGAAGACGAGCACGCGGACCTTCTTACCGGTACCATGGGGGAGAACGATCGCGCCGCGGACCTGCTGGTCGGCGTGACGGGAGTCGACGCCCAGACGGACGTGGACTTCGAGGGTTTCATCGAATTTCGCGGTGGCGGTCTTCAGCGCGGTTTCCATCGCCTCAGCGGGATCATAGAGCTTCGCGCGATCGACAAGCTTCGCGCTGTCCTTATACTTCTTACCTCTAAACATATCGATTACTCCTCCACCAGAATGCCCATGGAGCGCGCGGTACCCGCGATCATGCTCATGGCAGCTTCAACAGACGCAGCGTTTAAGTCGGGCATCTTCTGCTCGGCGATCTTGCGGCAGTCGGCCTTCGACAGGGTCGCGACCTTCTTCGTGTTCGGCGTCGCGGAGGCGGATTCGAGACCGCAGGCCTTCTTGATGAGGAAGGGAGCGGGCGGGGTCTTGAGGACGAAGGAGAAGGAACGGTCAGCGTAGATCGTGATGACCGTCGGGATGACCATGCCCATATCGGCACGGGTCTTCTCGTTGAATTCCTTCGTGAAGCCCATCAGGTTGATACCGTACGGGCCGAGGACGGAGCCGATCGGCGGGGCGGGAGTCGCCTTGCCGGCCGGAATCTGAAGTTTAACGAAACCTACTACTTTCTGTGCCATTGACAGCACCTCCAAACAGATTGTGGTATTACGGACGGATCGCAACCCGTCCTCCCACGGGGAAACGAATCAAAAAACGCGGGGGAAAGCTGCGAGGGAAACGATGTCAGAAATCGACCCGGGCGACCTGCGTCAGCTCCAGCTCGACGGGGGTTTCGCGGCCGAACATGGAGACGGTCACGCGGACGCGGTTTGCGTCGATGTCGAGCTCGTCGACGATGCCGACGAAGTTTGCAAGCGGGCCGGCGGTGATGCGGACGTTGTCGCCGACGGCGTAGGAGACGCTGACGGTTTCCTTACGTTCGATGCCGAGGTTTGCGACTTCGGCGTCGGTCAGGGCGACGGGCTTGGAGCCGGGACCGACGAAGCCGGTCACGCCGCGCGTGTTGCGGACTACGTGCCAGGAGTCGTCCGTCATAATCATTTTGATGAGCACGTAGCCGGGAAAGACCTTCCGTTCGACTTCGACCTGCTTGTTGTCGGTGATCTCCGTGACTTTTTCCACGGGGACGCTCACCGCGAAGATCAGATCCTGCAGCCGGCGGTTTTCCACTGCCTTTTCGATAGAAGAGGCTACCTTGTTTTCATATCCGGAATATGTGTGAACCACATACCAGCGGGATTCCTCGGCCATTCTTCATGCTCCTCCTATGATTAAAACCCGGTTACCAGGGACAGAAGGCCCTTCAGGATGACGCTCTCGAAGAGCAGATCCATGAGCCAGACCGCGACGGTCACGATCGCGACGACGGTGACGACGACGATCGAGTTGTTTCTCGTCGACTTCCAGCCGGGCCAGACGACCTTCTTGACTTCGCCCTTTAAGTCGCGTCCCCATTTCGCGGTGGCGCGGCCGAAGCGTTTCAGGCTTTCGCCGAAGCTCTTTTTCTTGACGGCGGGCTTGTCAGCCTTTTTCGCCGCCTGTCCGTTCTCGAGATTCTTGTTGTCGTTCATAAGCTAGAATCCCTTTCTTTACTTGGTTTCCTTGTGCACGGTATGCTTGCGGCAGAAACGGCAGTACTTCGACAGCTCGATACGATCGGGCGTGTTCTTCTTCTCCTTGAAGGTATTGTAGTTGCGCTGCTTGCACTCGCTGCAGGCCAGGGTGATCTTGGTACGCATGTCTGACGGCACCTCCTTATGATTCGGTTGCGCGGATCGTTTTTGGGATCTGCGCTGTAAGCCTCCCTGAGTCACGGGGGATTATGCACTTGCGCGCATAAAAAAAGAACCCCGCACAGGTACAATCAGTATAGCACAGATAAGGAACCGTGTCAAGGGGAAAATCCATGAAAAAAGCGACAAAAATCGCGGATTCCGTCCTTGGGAAATACCCGAATGCGGCAGAGGACGAGGCTTGCCCGAAAAACGGCAGAAGAAGGGAGCACCGGGCGGCATTGTTTCGGTTTCGTTACATTTCGGCGCGGCATCTTGCGCAAAGCCCGGAAACGGGATATAATACGGTATCAGATCCCAATAGAAAGGACGAAGCTGAAATGGAAAAATTCATTCCGTATGAGAAGCTCTCGAAGCGCGAAAAGCGCGCGCAGGACCGCCGGGGCCGCACGCTCTGGACGCGCAGCCCCGTCACCCGCAGGACGGAGAATCCGCGGGCGTATGACAGAAGGAAGGCCCGGAGGCTCCCGCCGGACGGCGGCGAAGCGCTCCGGGCTTTTTGATGCCGGGAAAGGGAAAAGAAAGTTTTCTCGAAAAAACGAAAAAAGCTCTTGACAAGAGCGGAGTTTTCCGTTATAATATGTCTTGTTCGCTAGGGCGGACAAAAAGAATATGCGGTCATGGCGGAACTGGCAGACGCGTACGTTTGAGGGGCGTATGGGCAACCATCCGGGTTCAAGTCCCGGTGACCGCACCAAGAAAAAGGACGATTTCTTTTGAAATCGTCCTTTTTTCATCCCCTTCCCTCATTTTTCGGGCATACAAAAAGCACGGTGCCGAGCACACCGTGCTTTTTTTTGCTTCGGCCGGAGCCGTTTCGATCATGCCGCAGCCGGACGCTCATGCTTTGGCGCGGCGCAGGATCTCCGCAGCGGGGGCGGGGATGCGTCCGAGATAGTCGGGACCGACGTTGAGCAGGTAATTGATGCCGCGGGCGTTCAGATGCTCCCGGATCTCCCGGACGCGCTCCGGCGATTTCCAGTTGTTGTCGAAGGACTTGTAGCCCCAGGTGTCGTTCAGCGTCGCCGGGGTCTCGAAGAGCTGCTCTTTCTTGTCGTCATCCGGGATCTCATTGTCTCCGGCGGAGGAATAGTCGCCGCGTCCGTTTCCGATGCGGGAATTGACCAGACAGTCCGGCTGATAGGTCTTGACCATCCGGTAGAGCTCGTCGCTCTGCGCGGGGGTGATGACGCCGGGGGTATCGAACCAGATCAGGCACAGATCCCCGTAGCCGGTGAGGATCTCCCGGACCTGCGGCTTGATTTTTGCCTCGAAGCACTGCGAGAAATCCTTGTGCTCGTCATCCGGAAAGTCCCAGTTGTTCGTCCAGTACGCCTTGCCGCCGCCCCAGGTCTTCCCCCGCGTATAGCCGCCGCCGTTGGGCTCGCTCCAGTCGATCTCCTGCGAATAGTAGACGCCGAACTTCAAGCCGTGCTTATAGCACGCCTCCGCCAGCTCCGCCATCACATCCCGTCCGAACGGCGTTGCGTCCGCGATGTTGAAGCCGGACACGCGGGAGCGGTACATCGCAAAACCCTCGTGATGCTTTGCGGTGAAGACCATGTACTGCATCCCGGCGTCTTTCGCGAGCTTCACCCACTCCTCCGCGTCAAAGAGAATGGGGTTGAAGACGGATGCCAGCCGGTGGTATTCGGCGTTCGGAATGCGGAAATACTGCTGGAGCCATTCGCCGATCTCCGCCATGCGTTCGCCCTTCCATTCGCCGGCCGGAAGAGAGTAGAGGCCCCAATGAATCATCATACCGTATTTTGCGTTTTTGAACCAGGTCTTGCTGTCCATATCCCATGCTTCCTTTCGTTTCGTCTGCCGCGTCGGGATCTCCATTATAAAGGATTTTTTCCGGCTTTGCAAGCAAAATCCGTTAAAAAAACACGGTGCGGACGCACCGTGTTTTAACTGCCGGCGGAAGGGCGGTATTCAGCCTTCAATCTCCCGCATCGCGCGCCGGAACTGGAAGAAGAACAGCACGCCCGTAAAGACAACGGCGATGAAGTCCGAAACCGGCTCCGCGAGATAGACCGCCATGACCTGATTCGGGAGGATGCGGGGGAGAATGTAGATCAGCGGGATCAAAAGCAGGAATTTGCGCACGATCGCGACGAGGATCGACGCGCGCGCGTTGCCGATCGAGATAAACGTCATCTGACAGGCGATCTGGAGGCCGAGGATGCACAGCACGGCCTGATAGATGCGCAGCGCCCACGCGGCGTAGTCGATCAGCGCGGCGTCCGTCGTAAAGAGCATCGCAAAGGCACGGGGGAACAGCATGACGATTGCCCACATCAGCGCGGAGTAGGCAAGGCTGCAGCACAGAAGCAGGGAAAAGGTCTTTTTCACGCGGGAGGCGTTCTTTGCGCCGAAATTGTAACTGGAGATCGGCTGAGCGCCCTGCGCAAGTCCCTGCATGGGCAGCATGGCGATCTGCATGACGCTCGTCAGGATGGTCATCGCGCCGACCGCGATGTCGCCGCCGTAGCGCTGCAGGGAGGAGTTGAAGCAGACGAACAGCACGCTCTCGCTGGCCTGCATGATAAAGGGCGCGAGACCGAGCGCAAGGCAGGGGGCGAGGATGCGAAAGCTCGGCGCCAGGTATTTCGGACGGATGCGCAGCGTCGTCTTTTTGCCGCAGAGGAAGCAGATGGCCCACGCGGCGGACAGCGCCTGCGAGAGGATGGTCGCGAGCGCCGCACCCTGCACGCCCATTTTACAGCCGAAAATCAGGATGGGGTCGAGGATGATGTTCGTGACTGCGCCGATGAGGACGGTGAGCATGCCGGTCTTGGCAAAGCCCTGCGCGGTGATGAAGGCGTTCATGCCGAGCGTGAGCTGGACGCAGACGGTGCCGAGTGCGTAGACGCGCAGATAGCCCGACGCGTAGCCGATCGTGTTTTCGCTCGCGCCGAAGGCGAGCAGCAGGGGACGGTTCCAGATGAGCAGCACCGCGGTCAGCACGGCGGAAAGGATGAGCTGGAGCGAAACGCAGCTTCCAAGGATGCGCTCGGCGTCGTCGCGTTTTCCCTCGCCCATGCGGATGGACGCGCGCGGGGCGGCGCCCATGCTGATCAGCGCGGCGAACGCGGAGACGATCAGGATGACCGGCAGGCAGACGCCGACGCCGGTCAGCGCCAGCGAGCCGACCTCCGGAATGCGGCCGATGTAGATGCGGTCGACGAGGTTGTAGAGCATGTTGATGATCTGCGCCGTGATGGAGGGCAGGGAGAGACGGAACAGGAGCTTTCCGACCGGCTCCGTTGCGAGAAATTCGTTTTTGTTGTCCAAGGGTATCCGGATCCTCCTTACGGCTGCAGCGCCGTTCTGGCGTTCTGCGCGATGCGGCGGAGCATGTCGTCAAGCGAGGCACGCTCCTCGGGGGTAAAATCGGCAAACAGTTTTTCCGCGACGTGTACGCGGGAGCGGCATACGTCCTCGACAAGCGGGGCGGCCGCGGCGGTCAGCGCCAGATGGACGCGGCGGCGGTCATGCGTGTCCGGCGTGCGCGTCAGATAGCCGCGCCGGATGAGCTGCTCGACGGCCTGCGACACGTTCGCCTTCGGCAGCATCCGGTATTCGACGATGTCCGTCGCGGTATCGAGCGCCGGATTGTTCGCCAGAAACGTCGCGACATCCATCTCCTGCTGCGTCAGATCGTACTTTTCACGGAGGAGCAGCCCCTCTTTTTCGTACAGCTTGAAAATACAGCGCATCTCGGCGAGTATTTCTGCATTGCTTGGCATAGCTTTGAAATTCTCCTTAATGTTTGTGTATGAACGGTTCCTATACAAACAATTATTATAGCAGAAAAGCGGCGCATGTCAAGAAAAAAGTTCGACAAAAAAGCGGTCCCGGCGCGGGGGGAGCGGCAGCGGCTCATACCGGGCGGGAAACAGTTCCGTAAAAAAGCGCGCGGCGGCGCATTACAGGGGCTTTTCGAGGGGAAAGGTCAGCCGGTACTGCGTCCAGTCCTGCATCGGACGCGCGCCGAGCGAGAGGTAGAAGTCGATGCTCGGCCGGTTCCAGTCGAGACAGCTCCATTCGAGCCTGCCGAGCCCCTCCTCCTCACAGATGCCGGCCAGCCTGCGCAGCAGCGCCTTGCCATAGCCCTTTTTGCGGTGCTGCGGGCGGACATAGAGGTCCTCAAGGTAGATGCCGGCGCGTCCGAGGAAGGTGGAGAAGTTGTAGAAAAACAGCGCGTAGCCGACGGTAAGCCCGTCTTCCTCGGCGAGGAGGACGCGGGCGGTGCGCTTTTCGAACAGCCACTCGCGCAGCAGCGCTTCCGTGGCGACGACCTCGTGCTCGAGGTGCTCGTAGGCGGCAAGCTCCCGGATCAGATCGAGAATGACCGCTTCGTCGCCCGGAACGGCGGGACGGATGGAAAACGTACTCATGGGCTTTCATTACTCCTTTACGGCGAGAATCTCCCGGATGCCGCAGCGCGCAAACAGCGCGGCGGCGTCCGCGTTGAGGATCTCCCCCGGCACCGCGATAGGAATGGCGGGCGGGCAGCTGACGGCGGGGGAGGCCGAGACGCGTCCGGGGCAAAGCGGCGCCGGGATGCGCTCCTGCGGGGCGAAAACGGCTTCCCGCACCGTCATCGCGCGGGAAAGCCGGACCGGCGGCAGCGGGACCTGCGCGGCGGGACCGCAGGTGTTTCGTCCGAGCGCCGCCGCGAGCGTGCGGAGCTCGGAGGACTTCGTTTCCGCGGAGATCATGAAGACGAGATAGCCGCGTTCGGCGTACTCGCATTCGATGCCGTCTCCCCGGAGCCTTTCGGCAAGCTTCGGGCCGGGAAGAGAGGCGGGACAGCGGAGCGTGAGCTTTAAAGGCTCCGTTCCTGCCGTCTCCCAGCCGTTTTCCGCCAGGATCTGCCGCAAATCCACGCATTCCCGCGCCTTTTTTTCGAGCTTCTCGCGGAAATCCCCGTCTAAGTACCGGTTTGCGAGGTCGAGCGAGGCGAGCGTCAGATACGAGGGGCTCGTGGAGCCGAAGACGGCCATCGCGGTTTTCGCGCGCGCGGCGAATTCCGGCGGAGCGCCCGCGCCGATGTGCAGATACGCGCCCCCGGTCAGGACGGGCAGCGTTTTATGCGCGGAATCGCAGCAGAGATCGGCGCCGCAGTCCATCGGGTGGAGGCTTCCGGGCAGGAAGCGCAGGTACGCGCCGTGGGCGTTGTCGACGAGCAGCGGCACGGCATGGCGATGGCAGACCGCGGCGATCTCCCGGACGGGGAGCATGCCGCCGAGGTAGTCGGGGCTCGTGACGTAGACGGCGGCGGGAGGGTCTGCCGCGGCGCAAAGCGCGTCTTCCACCTGCTCCGGGGTGACGGCGCAGCTGCACAGGGAGTCCGCGTTCTGCGGCCACAGCCATTCGACGTCCGCGTCCGCCAGCGCCAGCGCATAGAGAAACGCGCGGTGGGCGTTGCGCGCCGCGAGAAACCACGGACGCGTCTTTTTCGGGGACGCCGCGCGCCCGGCGGCGAGCCAGACCATCGCGCGGATGCACTGGCTCGAGCCTTCGGTGGAGTAGAGCGTCGCCGCCGATCCGAACAGGCGGGAGGCGTTCTCCTCGCTTTCGCGGAGGATGCCGTCCGCCTCGTACAGCGCGTCCGCGCCGGCGATCTCGGTGATATCGTACGGCTCGCAGCCGACAAACGGCACGCCCTTGTGTCCGGGCATGTGCAGCCGCACGGTGCCGGACTGGGCATAAGCCCGTACAAAGTCCGCGACCGGCGTGTTCATGCTTCTTCTTCGGCGTCCGCCGCTTCGACGGCCTTCATCATGATGGCGCATTCGATGCGCTTGCGGAACAGCTCGCAGCCGGCCGGATAGACGCCGCGGATGGAGCCGGACGCATGGTACGCGTTGGCGGCGCATCCGCCGGAGCAGTAGAGCTTTGCCCAGCAGTCGGCGCATTCGGGCCGCGCGTAGGCGTTGCAGCCCCGGAATTCCTCACGCAGCGCCTCGTT